>CAVKTI010000046.1:0-20347 GCA_963659365.1 Acutalibacteraceae bacterium
TGCGAATTTAGATACAATAACAGGGACAAAAATCTCTACAAAATGCTACTAAAAAACTTTAGAAAAAATCCTCTAAAGTTGTCTTGAACCTTTTTTGACAGACGAGGCTTTTCGTCCTATTGATACAGCAGAAATGTCCCTTGTGGGCGTATTTGTGGTGCTTTGTTTTTGTATGCGGTTATGTGCGTGTCACGGCGGAATGAAACGCAACCTCTCGAAAAAGATTCGCTCGTTTCTTCTTTCGTCGGGATAAAATTCTTACTTTTGTGCTATTAGTAGGCACTAAAAATAGTAGAATATGGCAGATAGACTAAAATTGCAACTTGGGATTGCTTCTATTGGGGATTTACTTTTAAGGAAAAGGATTTCCCAAATGTGTGATGATAGAGTATTGGAGAATGTTGAGTTGGTGATTCCCAACTACCAACGCCCATATAAATGGACAGCAAAGAATGCCATTCAGTTACTTGACGACCTTATTGAAGCAAAAAACGCTAATAAAGAAGTGTATCGTGTAGGCACACTCATATTACATCATGACGAGAATGATAATAGTTACAATATCGTAGATGGACAACAGCGGATTACGACATTTGCCTTACTGCTATCGGCTCTATTGGAAAAAGACATATATTTCCTCTCCGAGTTGTTTTTTGACAATCCTTTCACGCGTGAGAATGTTGCCAATAACTATCGTGCTTTCGTAAGGAGAAGAGATGCCATGATAGATGTGCGCACAAAAGAAAAAGCTCATACAAGTACAGATGAATGGGTGGCAGATGTTCTGCGTGACGACCGAAATGTGTCGGATCTACGCGATTTTATTGAAAACCAATGCGAAATCATTGTCGTTATAACCAATGACATCTCTGAGGCGTTCCAATTTTTCGACTCTCAGAATGCACGTGGCAAAAAACTGTTTCCGCACGACCTGCTAAAGGCATACCATCTTAGAGAAATGAATGACCTTGGAGTGGATGATACGGTCAAGATTGTAAAGCGTTGGGAAAATATGAACCAAAAGGAACTGGCAGATCTGTTTGGCGAGTATCTATACCGTGTGAGGGAATGGCTTCATGGCAATAAAGCTTGGGAACTGAATGAGCATAATATTGACAAATTCAAGGGTATAAACAAAACCGATAATTCTCCCTATGCACAATTTTTCAAGGGGGCATATGCTTATGCAGATATGGTAAATAAGTCAGCCCTGCCGTTTGTTTCTGGAATGAGGACTCTTAATCCCTTTCAGTTGGAAGCTCCGATAGTTGCAGGGAAACCATTCTTTGACTATGCTAGTCATTATTTCAGTATTCTGAAAGACATTCAGAACAATGATAAATATGTGGGTTACTTTGTCAACGGAAATGTAATCGTACAGACTCTCGATTTACGCAAATACCGGAATGGCACGGGGAATAGGATTACAAGAAAACTGTTTGATTTGGCGGCACTACTCTATGTCGATAGATTTTGTCCAGGGGAACCTACAAACAAAGACCTTGACCTTTTTGAACAGTTTTTGGTAATGGATTTTGTCTGGGCATACTCGTTGCGCGCACAATATTCCAATTTAGGATGGTGGTCGGCTCAAAACTATATTATGGGTAACCCAGATATAATCAACTCATTCAATCTGTACAAACGCATTGCCGAAGCAAGTACCCCAGAAGTACTATTGAGCGATCTAGCAGACCGAATCAAACCATTATCGAGGGGTGTTGTCAAAGCGAGTACAGAAGGAATTGACAGTAAAGAAGATGGCATATACACCAACTATCTCCATTATTTTGTAGAAAACAGTTTTTTTGAAGCATCAAAATGAGCAGAAGTAATCCACAAATCCAAGAATTGTCGATTGGCAATATTTTCAATAGTACAGAAAATGTCATATACGAAATACCCATCTATCAGCGCAACTATGCATGGGAGAAAGACGAAATAGAAGCACTTGTTCATGATATTTGGGACGCATGCGAAATAAACAAAAGCACCTACTTCATAGGAACGCTTGTCTCTTTCGATAAAGGCGACCATAAGTATGAGGTGATAGATGGGCAACAACGCTTGACCACACTATATCTTATCTTGAAAGCGTTGAATGCTAAGATAAGTAATAAATTGACATACCGTGCTCGGGAATGTTCAAACAAGACTATTGACAAGATTCCAGACTTCGATTACGATGAAAAAGATTTTGGAATAGAGAGGGGGTATAATGATGTCTGTCGGGCAATAGAGGAAATTGTAGGAGAAGAACGGAAAAAACAGTTTATCAACTACCTTTTGAATAGTGTGCACATCATTCACTACAATGTGCCAAGAGATGTTGACCTCAATCATTATTTTGAGGTAATGAATTCTCGTGGAGAGCAATTGGAGAAACATGAGATTGTCAAGGCCAAACTTATTGCACTGCTTAATGACAATGAAAGAACTAAATTTACCAATATATGGCAAACATGTAGTGAAATGGATACTTACATTCAACTGAAGTACCCAGATGCGAAAAAGGTTTTTGGACAACATCTCAACGAGTTCTTGTTCTATGGGCAATCATTTGAGGATCTTCCTAAAATTGAGGAGGCGGGAATGAAACGATGCAAACTGATTGACTTCATCAATGCGGAAACTAAAGAGAAGGTGAACATAGAAGATGGAGGCAGGAACAAGATATTTCAACCCATTATCGATTTTCCAAATTTCTTGCTTATCGTACTCAAAATAACGCGAATGGAAGAATCTAATTTCCAACCGACAGAATTCATTCTCGACGATAAGGAACTGATAAACGCTTTTGACAAAGCAAAGCCAGATAGTAATTTTGCAAAAAGGTTCTGTTTCAATCTTCTTCAAGCGAAATACTTGTTGGATAACTATATTGTACATCATTCAAACGAGGACGACACTACAGAAAGCAATCCTTGGCAATTGCAACATTGGCAGATAGAGGGGAAATCAAGTTATCCAAAGAACTTGTCCGAAGACAGTAAATCGCAGGAGAAGATGACGCAACTTCTGTCAATGTTTGAAGTTTCCTTCACGCCTCGCCAGCGTAAGAACTACCTTTTCTATTCTCTGTACCATCTGTTTAAGAATCGAGATTTGGCAGAATATGGCAAGTTCCTCAAAAAGTTGGCGAACAAATATTTCTTTGATATTTACATGAACAAAGAACTGCTAAACGAGATTAACACGCCTATTCCTGGTGCATTTGACCAAGTGGTCATCCAAGGCAAAAACATTGATGTGACTGTCCGAAACACGAATCCTGACTTCAATCTCATATATGGCGATGGTACAGAGAAAACAAAAGGAATACCTCTGTTTGTGTTCAATTATATAGATTTCCTAATCTGGGAAAAATACACGGATAACCTTTCTGGCGAAAAATTAAAGGAAGGCTCCGATGAACGCAATCGCTTCTTTCATGGATTAGGCTGTTCTGATTTTGGATTGAAGGTGTTCTATCAATTCTATTTCTCGCGTACTCGCCGCTCTTTAGAGCATTACTATCCGCAAGCCAATGTTAGTGTTGGCATTGACGAGAATCAGATAAACTGTCTTGGCAACTTCGCAATGATTGGCCGCGACGCTAACAGTTCTGGTTCAAACTGGAGTCCGAAAGCCAAACTTGATCACTATCTCGATTCATCAGGTAAGATAGTTCAAGTGAGTGTGGCCTCACTGAAATTTAGAATTATGATGCAAATCTGCAAAGACAATCTTGATGCCAAGATGCGTAACAACGGACAGGAATGGATATTCGATGACATAAAGAAGCATCAAGAAAAGATGTTGGCTCTATTGAGAAATGAGGTCGAGCCTATTCAAACGCCATTATAGAATAATGGTTTCAGATAACTTTGAAACGGAAAATATCTCTGTAACTAACTGATATAGAGATAAGCGGCAGGTGTTTTATGATTTGCACTTGCCGTCGCGAAAATTTGACCTATACACCTGATTATCAAGCGTTTATTCTATTGCACAAAGCGAGCGCACGGTCTTGCCTTTTGCACGAGCGTAGGCTATTTCGCGCTTGGTGCTGGTGCCGATGTAGCCGTTGGGGTTAATCACAAAAATTTCGTCGGCCATGTCTATTTTAGCCAAGTGCATTTGGTCGAGCATCTCTTTTACGCCGTCGTTCCACACTTCGTCGTCGCCGCTGTGGCCGAAAAGTCCCACCGAAATGACAATGTTTCCTTCGAGTGTGAGGCGTTTTTGCACCGCCAGAAACTCGTCCTTGAACCGCGTGCTGCCGCAAAGGGTTATTACTTTGAAATTGTTGATCATCTCGAATCGTTTATTTCCCGATACAAAAGTGTGCGAAAATGTTGCCGAGGACTTCGTCGGAGGTGATTTGCCCAGTGATTTCGCCTAAATAATTGAGGCATTCGCGCAAATCTTGCGCCAGCAAATCGCCCGAAAGGTCGCTCTCCAAGCCGCTTTGCACACGCACAATGGCTTCGTGGGCGTTGCGCAGGGCTTCGTAGTGCCGCAAATTGGTAACAATCACATCGCCGTGGGCGGTTTCGGGTAACTGCGCCGCAGCATACAACGCCGCCTGCAACGCATCGATGTTGGTGCGCTCTTTGGCCGAAATGAAGAGCGTCTTTTTCGCTTCGCCCAAAGTGCGTTTCAGCGTGTCAATCTGCGTTTCGGTCAGCAGGTCGAGTTTATTGAAAATGACGATAAGTTGTTTATTATCAGTGCGTTCCGAAATCTGTTGCTTGAGCCACGATAGGTTCGCCTTGTCCTGCGAATAGTCGATGAGCCACAGCACAATGTTGGCGCGCTCGATGGCGCGTAGCGACCGCTCGATGCCCACACTTTCGATGGTGTCGGTCGTTTGGCGCAGCCCCGCCGTGTCGATAAACCGAAACAGCACGCCACGCAGCGTAACGGTGTCTTCGATGGTGTCGCGCGTGGTGCCGTGAATGTCCGAAACGATGGCCTTCTCCTCGCCTACAAGCGCATTGAGCAGCGTCGATTTGCCAGCGTTCGTCTCGCCAACAATGGCAACGGGGATGCCGTTTTTTATGGCGTTTCCTGTTGAAAATGAATCTGTTAGACGGCGTAATTTCCGTTCTATCTCGTTGCACAAAGTGTGCAGTTGCGTGCGGTCGGCAAATTCCAACTCTTCGTGGTCGGCAAAGTCGAGTTCCAGTTCGACCAACGATGTGAATGTCAGCAGTCGTTCGCGCAATTGTGCCAATTCGTCGGAGAAGCCGCCGCGCATCTGTTGCAGTGCCAAGTTGTGCGCCGCTCGGCTCTGTGCTGCTATTAGGTCGGCCACGGCTTCGGCTTGACTCAAATCCATCTTGCCGTTCACAAAGGCGCGCTGCGTAAATTCGCCCGGTTGCGCCATTGTGCAGCCGCTCTGTATCAGCAACTTAACCAATTCTTGTTGCACAAAAGTCGAGCCGTGGCAGGCAATTTCGACCACATCTTCGCCAGTGAACGAGTGTGGCGCACAAAATTTTGTGAGCAACACCTCGTCGAGCAGCGTGCCGTCGGCGTTTACGATGTGTCCAAAACGGACGCTATTGGCAGGCATTGTAGCCACAGAAACGCCTTGTGACAGCGGACGAAACACACGGTCGCAAATGTCGAAAGCCTGTTCGCCCGACACCCGCACCACGGCAATGCCGCCAACGCCCGGTGCAGTCGATATTGCGCAGATAGTCGATGTCATTGGTTGAGTAGAAAGTTTGTAAAGTTTATAAAGTTGAAAGTGTGTAAAGTTAAAAGTAGGGACGCACCGAGTGCGTCCGTTTCTTGTGCTTCGCACTGTTTCTAAGTTTCTGTGTTTCTAATTGTTTAATTTGAAATTTGAAATTTGAAATTTGAAATTTTGAAATTGCGGCTTCGCCGCATCACTGCTCACTTCGAACTACTAACTTCTCACTAAAAAAAAATTCCTCACTCCTCACTCCTAATTCCTCACTGAAAAAAGACCGCCCCACAACCGACGCTGCGAAACGGTCTTTTCTCTGCAAAATGGTCGCTCGCTCAAATGCGTTCCAACACCTTTTCTACCAAGCCCTCGACGGAGCCTTTGTAGTCGGTGTTCATGTTTTTGGCAACGCGTCCAGCGATGATGGCGCACACGGTCATGGCCTTGTGTCCCAGCAGTTTGCCAAGACCCGCCACCATCGAGCCTTCCATCTCGAAGTTGGTGATGACATCGCCTTCATATTCGAACGACTGAATTTTTTTGTTCAGATCCATGTCGGCAGGTTCGGCGCGCACATAGCGACCTTGCGGCCCGTAGAAGCCTGGCGCAGCGATGGTAATGCCTTTCACCATATCGAAACCGATGCGCTCCACCAACTCCTCGTCGGCTTTCACGCAGTAGGGTTGCGCCAAACGCGTGTTCCAATTGACATGCTTGCAAAATGCCTTTTCCATCTCTAAATTTATCAGTCCTTCGGGCAGTTTGTAGTAGTTCAACACGCCATCGAAGCCCATCGAATACTTGGAAACGACATAGGTGCCGACTGGCGAAATCTCTTGCAGTCCGCCCGATGTGCCGATGCGCACCAGCGTGAGTGTGGTGTGCTCGGGTTTCACAGTACGCGTGGCAAAATCGATATTTACCAGTGCGTCCAACTCGGTCAGCACTATGTCGATATTGTCGGGGCCGATGCCGTGCGACACGCACGAAAGGCGTTTGCCCTTGTACATACCTGTGATGGTGTGAAATTCGCGGCTCGACACTTCGCACTCGATGCTGTCGAAGTGGCTGGCAATCATCGTTACACGGTTCGGATCGCCGCAGAGAATGATGGTTGTGGCAATCTGTTCGGGCTTCACATGCAGGTGAAAAATGCTGCCGTCGCCGTTGATAATCAGTTCTGAAGGTGGGATAACTCTCATGGTTGTAAAAGATTTATTGGTTAATAAAATTTCAGCCCCCCTCTAATCCCCCAAAGGGGGAAGAAAGGTTGTGCCTACAAAATTGTTGGATTTCGTTGTTTGGAACTTGTCTATGTTCTATGTTCTTAAAATCTCTCTTGCGACTTGTATCTTGCTACTTGCGACTATCAAAAAGCAAAGTTAGGCGTTTTTTCTGAAGAAACAAAATTTTTTCAGAAATTCAGATAAAAATCGTGCGTCAAACGCTTGTATTCGTCGCTGTAACTATGCCGTTCCAGTTCGATGACGAGGCTGTTTTCGACAAATTCCGACCGATTCCCACGACAAAAATGCAGCAGTGTGCGCTTTTCGGCACTTTGTGGCGTTGGGAAAATGTGCGTGGCACGCTCAAGTGCGAATACGTGTGTTTTTGCTAAATCGACAAACCTCTTCGCAGTTGCGGTTGGTAAAATAAGTTGCAGTGAACCGTTGATTTTCAGCAGTTTAGTGCTTATTTGCAGCAAATCTTGCGGTGTGAGCAGGTCGTTGTGGCGAGCGGTGGCGCGTGCGCTGTCGGGACTTTTCAATGTTTCGTCGAAATAGGGCGGATTACACACAATGCAGTCGAATTTTTCATTGTCGGACAGCGTGCGTGCATCGGCGCAAAGCACTTTTATTCGTTCCGAAAATGGCGAATTTTCTACATTTTCGGTGGCCTGTTGGGCGGCTTCGGGGGCTATCTCCACTGCCGTTACTGTGGCGTTTGGGTAGCGCTGCGCCAACATCAGAGCCACAAGTCCAGTGCCAGTGCCAATGTCCAAAATATGCGCATTTTCGGCGACTTGCGCCCACGCACCAAGCAGCACGCCATCGGTGCCGACTTTCATGGCGCAGCGGTCTTGCTCAACGGCGAAGTGCTTGAATGTGAACGCAGCGTGTTGCCTCTTCGCGCCCATTTCAATGCTTCGTTTTGTAGTTGCAAGCCACTTTGCCTTTGGCGATATTGGTCAGTTTGCTTTTGAGGAGTTGTCGGCGCAGTGGCGACACCTTGTCTGTGAACAGATGTCCCTCCAAATGGTCGTATTCGTGCTGCATCACGCGCGCCAAATAGCCCGTAATAATTTCGTCGTGTTCCTCCCAATTTTCGTCGAAATAGTGAATGTGTATAGTCTCTTTGCGCGTTACATTTTCGTGAATACCCGGCAGACTCAAGCAGCCCTCTTCCATCGAAATATCTTTGCCCGACGCCTCCAAAATCTGCGGATTTATCAACACCCTTTTCGAGTCTGCCAATTCGGGATAATCGTCGGCCAGCACGGTAACATCGATAACGATGACGCGTATGGGCAGCCCGATTTGTGGTGCCGCCAAGCCGATACCCTCCGATTTGTACATCGTTTCGAACATATTGGCAACGAGCGTTTGCAGTTCGGGGTACTCCCTTTCTATTGGTGTGGCCACCTTGCGCAACACAGGCTGACCGTAAAGGTACATGGATAGAATCATAATCTGTCGGTTTTGTAACCTGCAAAGGTAGTAAAAAAGTGTGAAAGTGAGAAAGTTTGTAAAGTTTATAAAGTTGAAGAACCGAACATTTCAGACATTCGATGATTCAATGATTCAATGATTTATCTTATAGTCCCAAAATCCCATAAACTATAAACTCTCACCTATAAACTTTTCGGATGTGGCATGCCGCGTCCCTACAATACAATTATTGAATTATTGAATTATCGAATTTATAGAATGTTTGAGATGCTCAGCCTTTCAACTTTATAGACTTTTCACTTTATACACTTTATAGACTTTCAAACTATTTTCGTATCTTTGCGGCGTCGTTTTCTTGTGGCGACACGTAACGAGTGAAAAAAGTCATTGTCATAGGAGGCGGATTGGGCGGCTTGGAGTGTGGCTACATCTTGGCCAAAAACGGCTACGAGGTAACGCTGCTCGAACACGACACCCATATTGGCGGCTGTTTGCAGACATTCAAGCGCGGCAAAGCCCTGTTCGACACAGGTTTTCACTATGTTGGCGGCTTGGGCGAAGGGCAGTCGCTGCATGGGCTGTTCCGCTATTTTGGGCTGCTCGACCTGCCGTGGCAACAGATGGACACCGACTGTTTCGACGAGGTGATGGTGGGCAATCGCTCGTTTCCTTTTGCCAACGGACACGAAAATTTTGTGGCGCGTCTGGCCGAATTTTTCCCGAAAGAACGCCGAAATCTGCAAAAATATGTCGATTTTCTGCGCCAAGTGGGCGACCATCTGCCCGATAGTTTCGCTCCGCGCGACAGCAACGCATTCTATGCCACATCGCTTTTTGCACGGTCGGCCTACCAATTTCTGAACGAAACAATCGCCGATCCGCTGCTGCGCAAAGTGCTTTCTGGCACATCGCTCAAAATGGAATTGAATGCCGAAACGCTGCCGCTCTATGTCTTTGCGCAAATCAACAATTCGTTCATCGAAAGTGCGTGGCGACTGCGTGGTGGTGGCTCGCTCATTGCCGATCGTTTGGCCGAAAGCATCAAGGCGTTGGGCGGCACAGTGCGCACCAATTCCACGGTTACGCGCTTGGTCGAAACCGACGGCAAAATTTCGAAAGTGATAGTGAACGGCGGCGAAACGCTTACGGCCGATTGGGTGGTGTCGAGTGCGCACCCTGCTGTAACGCTGGCGTTGGTGGGCGAGAGCGCGCGCTTGCGCAAAATCTACCGCAACCGCATTGCCAATCTGACCAATTCGTTTGGCATGTTCACTGCCAATATCCGCCTGAAGCCCAATGTGTTACCCTATTTGAACCGCAACATTTTTGTGCATCGCAGCGATGCCGATTTGTGGCATGTCGATACACGGCACACCGAGAGCGTGCTGGTCAACTATTCCGTACCCGACGACGATTCGGGCTACGCTTCGCAACTCGATCTGCTCACGCCGATGCGCTGGAGCGATGTGGCGCGCTGGGCCGACACTTCGATTGGTCACCGTGGCGACTCGTATGTGCAGTTCAAAAATGCCAAAGTGGAAGAGTGCCTCTGCTTGGTCGATAGGCGTTTGCCCGATTTGATCGATGCCATCGAGCGCGTTTTTACCAGCACACCGCTGTCGTATCGCCGCTACACGCTCACTTGCGACGGGTCGGCCTACGGCATTTGCAAAGATTTCAACAACCCGATGGGCACCGTGCTTACGCCGCGCACGCCTATCGACAACCTGCTGCTCACTGGGCAAAGCCTCAACCTGCACGGCATTCTTGGCGTATCGATGACATCGGTCTTCACCTGCGCCGAAATTCTCGGCATGGACACCCTCGTCGAACAATTAGATGTGAAGCGTTGGAAGTGAATATAGAAAATAGAACATAGAAAATAGATTTTGAGAAAGTAAAATTGTAATATATTGTAAAACAGAGCATTGACTATTATTCGCATTCAAAACAAAAGCGTCAGAAACTCTTGATTTGAAACAAATCGAAGAATAGCAAATTCACAGAGTGCTTAACGCCTCTGATCTATCACAAAAAAGTTAATGTTTGCACCAAAAGGTGTGAGCAATCTATGTGATAGGCGGGGTTTTCTGACGCTCCTCGTGAATGCGATAGAGAAGTTTGCACCTTCTTTATTTTTGCATATTTCAGATTTTTTTGTACTTTTGTATCGAATTTTGCAGTGTATTGTATTTCTGCAAACAAAATAGTTTGGCATATATCTATAGAACGAAGTCGGCAAACTTTATGATGACGAGGATATGTGTCCCAACTATCCATGCATTTGAGCATAGGTATTTGGGGTATGTCATCAGAGTTCGCCGACTTCGTTCTATACTCCAAAACTTATGTTCCTTTTTTGAAATGGGAATAGGGTTTAATTTGTCGCTTGTTCCTAAAAAAATAGGCGACTTAATTTTTGTAAATATGGAGAGTGAAGCCAACAGATTACGCCGAAAATGGCAAACCTATGGTGGTAAGAAAGCCACTAGAGCAGAACACAACTTTCATGATGTGTTTAATGATTTATTCAAAGACACTGATTATGAGATAGTATCACAACCAAAAGACTTTGATAATATCTATGTCCATGTGTCGTTGAAAAGCACAGAGTTAAAGGAAATATATGTTCCAAAAGAACCGATTACCAAACATGGCATTAAGCCTGATTGTTTGATTAGAAACAAAGTTACAGGAAAAACCATTTACATTGAATTGAAAAGGCAAGATGGTTGGGTTGAAGGTAAAGACCGTTCCGCTGGTAGAGGCAATGCACACGAAAGATTATGCAAGTATTTTACTCCAGGATTGCTAAAACTCTTACGAAGAAAGAGTAAAATAAAATCACCTAATCTGCCTTTTTGGATTGTTTTCCAAGGTGATATAACACGGGATATTTGCCGTGTGCGTGAAATACGCTTTTGGTTTGATGGAAATGATACGAATGTGTTCTTTTGGCGGAACACCAAAGACTCTAATGCGTTAGTAGAACACTTTTTGAACAAAATAGTTCCACTTTTGGACTAAAAAAACATAAGAGAGAAAGTGAACAACATCTTTCTCTCTTGTATTTTTATTCTTCTCTAATGTCAAGCCCCCACACATCCCAGCCTTTTGGCTTGTGCCTTGCAAATAATTCTATCTTCTTTTGAGTGGGAAACATCAGTTCTATGTCGTGTAAAACCTCTATCGGCTTCCTACTATGCTCCGTGCGTGGCACTCTGACTAATTGCTGTATGTTCCTTGCGCCTCGTGGTGATGGAATCCGCCCATGCTTGAATACAAGACACAATTCACAATTCGACAATGTATATTGACCTGGATTGTGATTCATCTTGTCCCAAACAAAGGCAACCGTTTTGTATTCAAACCCCCAAGCTTCACCCAATCTTATTCCTTGAGCGAGATGTGGATTTGTTACCCACATAAAAAGGAGGCAATCATCTTTGCAAATTTTATAGAGTGGCATTTTCATAAGTACCTCAGTCTTAACTGTTGGATACTTAAAGTTTGCCGCACTTATAAAAATTTCTCTCTCCCAATTTGGATTTTCAGATTTCTTTGAGCTTTTATCGAACTGCATCTTACCACCATAATCCCATGGAGGGTCGGCGTAGATAATATCATATTTTTCATTAGGGAAATCAGGGTAAAATTCAGGTAGTTCATTACGCATTGTGCGCCTACTTTGTTCGGGTGCATATATGCGATAACCTGAAATAGATGAATGAGGTTCTTTTGTCGCTACCGAAAATTTTATGTCATCATCAAATGATAAAGCCTGTTGCATAACATTACCCACAAAACTTGCTGCAAAGGTACTATTTTTCTATCATACTAACAAAAGATCTTACAACGCCCCCTTTTTCCCATAGCCTTCAAAAAGTACCTGCCACCAACTTTGTTCGCATTGAGCGAGTTTTGCCTGTAGGTTCTCTTCCATAATCACAAACTGATGAGATAGTACATGGCTGTGGTGTAAAAGTCCGACAGATAGGGAATTTGCAGAAAACGCGGTATCACGCGAGGGCGCAGTCCAAATTTGATTTCGTAGTTGGGATTGATAAGATAGTGTGTGTGCTGCAAAACACGAAACTGTTCGGTGCGCAAAATACGCTCGAAACGGCGAATGCTTATGCCTGTTGCTTTAACATCTAACAGCCCATTGATCATTCCTTTCGACTCGCCACCCAAACGGAGCAACCCTTTGTAGAGTGCGCGTGGCAATAGGTGAATCCACGGCAAATGCGAAAGCACTCTGCTCCTGCAAATTTGTTGATGTCCGCCAAACGGATTGCACCAAACTGGAAAGCCGAAAAACAGGATTGTATCGTCGTTCATAAACTGTTTGATGTTATGCATAAATCGCTCTTGATGGGGTATATGTTCGATTACATCGCGTAGAATGATGATATTTACCCCCCCCCCCCCTATAAATTGGGGATTTACATCGTATATGTCGCTGCAAATCAGTCGCATACGGTCGGCGTGAGGGTGGTTGGCAAAGTGCATTTTTGCCACTTCTATTCGTGGTTGGTCAATGTCGATGCCCACGCAGTCGCACCCCAAATCCAAAAACGGTTTTAGGTTGCCCGCCTCGCCACAACCAATTTCCAACACACGCATATCGGCCGTTACGGCGCGCTGCTGTTCGATATACGGAATGACATAACGGCGCATACACTCCGCCTGCTCGTTGAAGTACTGGTTGTGGTCTTTGTGTCGCTGTTGCATAGTTGGTCAGTTCTTTTTTTTCGTTTCAATCTGCAAATATACGAAAAAATCGTGGCATGGGGAAAAATTCCTCTTTTTTTGTGCGCCAGCGGCAGGCGATTTGGTCGGGTGCGATTTTTGTGCTATCTTTGCAGGTTAAATGGGTGCGAACCCACAGAGAAGTATGACAGCAAAAATCATTTCCGACGAACTGGTGGCGCAAGCCCGCACGCTCATCGACGAGGCGCAGCGCGTAGCCATCGTGTCGCACCTGTCGCCCGATGGCGATGCCGTAGGCTCGTCGCTGGCGATGTACCACTTTTTGCGTGCGTTGGGCAAGGAGGCGCAGGTTATTTTGCCGAACTATTTCCCAGCGTTTTTCAATTGGCTCGACGGTGCCGCCGATATTTTGGTGTTCGAAGCCGACCGAAAAGCGGTGCAGAAATCCATCGTCGAAGCCGATTTGGTTATTTGCCTCGACTTCAACAGCCGCCGCCGCGTGAATGGCGTGAAACCATATTTGGAACAGACCAAAGCCAAACAGTTGCTGATCGATCACCACATCGATCCAGAAGAGTTTGCCGATGTAACTATCTCGTATCCAGACATTTCGTCGGCCAGCGAATTGGTCTATTGCCTGATAGAGCAGATGGGGCAACACAGCAAAATCACAAAAGCGTGCGCCGAAGCCATCTATGTGGGCATGATGACCGACACGGGCAATTTTTCGTATGTGTCGCAACAGCCCGAAATCTACATCATCATCTCCGAACTGCTCGAACTCGGCATCGACAAAGATGCTATCTATCGCAAGGTTTATACCAACTATTCCGAAAGTCGTATGCGGCTGTTGGGCTACTGTTTGGTGAACAAAATGACGGTGTATCACGAAAAGCACACCGCCGTTATCAGTCTGACCAAAGAGGAGTTGCAGCAGTTCGATTTTAAGGTGGGCGACACCGAAGGTTTTGTGAACATTCCGCTCTCGATCGAGGGCATCACGCGTTCGGTGTTTGTGCGGCAGGACGACCGCAAAGTGAAACTCTCGTTCCGCTCGCAGGGCAATGTGCCTGTCAATACCATTGCATCGGAGCATTTCAACGGTGGCGGCCACCTGAACGCTGCTGGCGGCGAAAGCCTGCTCACCCTTGACGAAACCCTCGCCAAACTCGAAAAAGTGATTTTGGAACTAGAAGAGTAGCAAGTAGCAAGAAGAGATTTTAAGAAGATAGAACATAGAAGATAGAACATAGAACATAGACTATTTAATTCCCCAATTTCTTACTTTCCAATTATCTAATCAAATTAGGCGTTTCGGATACCGAAAACCTGAAACTTTGAAACTTGAAACTTAGAAACATAGAAACAGCGCGCAGCGCGAGAAACTTAGAAACTATAAAGAAACCGCGCGCAGCGCAATCTGAAATTTGAAATTTGAAATTTATAGTATGGAACTGAACGAACAAGAAATAGGCCGTCGGCAGAGTCTTGAGGCTTTGCGTAGCATGGGCATTGAGCCTTATCCAGCGGCAGAATATCCAGTCGATGCGCACTCCGACGACATCAAGGCGCAGTTTGCCGACGACGCTCCAGTGCGCCAAGTCTGCATTGCTGGCCGCATTATGAGTCGCCGCATTATGGGCAAAGCGTCGTTTATCGAACTGCAAGACGCAAAAGGCCGCATTCAAGTTTATGTGTCGCGCGACGAAATCAACACCGAGGCGCAGCCCGAAATGTACAACACCGTGTTCAAAAAACTGCTCGACATCGGCGATTTTGTTGGTATTCGCGGCTTTGTGTTTCGCACACAGACGGGCGAAATCAGCGTGCACGCACAGGAACTGACCGTGTTGGCCAAGAGTTTGCGCCCACTGCCGATTGTGAAATACAAAGATGGTGTGGCCTACGACAAGTTCGACGACCCCGAACTGCGCGCGCGGCAGCGTTATGTTGATTTAATCGTGAACGAAGGTGTGAAAGAGACCTTTGTGAAACGCGCAAAAATCATCAGCACCATGCGCCGCATATTCGACGAGGCGGGGTTTACCGAAGTGGAAACGCCTATCCTTCAGCAGATTGCAGGCGGAGCGTCGGCGCGCCCATTCATCACGCACCACAACACGCTCGATGTGGATATGTACCTGCGCATTGCCACCGAACTCTATCTGAAACGCCTGATTGTAGGCGGTTTCGAGGGCGTTTACGAAATTGGAAAAAATTTCCGCAACGAGGGCATGGATCGCAGCCACAATCCCGAATTTACCTGCATGGAACTCTATGTGCAGTACAAAGATTACAACTGGATGATGTCGTTTGCCGAGCGGCTGCTCGAACAGATTGCGCTGGCGGTCAATGGCACAACCAAAGTGCAAATTGGCAATCACGAAGTCGATTTCAAAGCCCCTTACCGCCGTCTGCCAATCCTCGAGGCCATCGCCGAAAAGACGGGTTACAACCTCGAAGGCAAGTCGGAAGACGAAATTCGCGCCATCTGTCGGGAACTGAAAATGGAAATCGACGACACGATGGGCAAAGGCAAACTGATTGACGAAATTTTCGGCGAATTTTGCGAAGGCACATTCATACAGCCCACATTCATTACCGATTATCCCGTCGAAATGTCGCCGCTGACCAAAATGCACCGCTCAAAACCAGGGCTCACCGAGCGTTTCGAACTGATGGTGAACGGCAAAGAGTTGGCCAACGCCTACAGCGAATTGAACGACCCGATAGACCAGTACAACCGCTTTGTGGAGCAGATGAAACTGGCCGACAAAGGCGACGACGAAGCGATGGTAATCGACCACGATTTTATGCGCGCCCTCGAATACGGAATGCCGCCCACATCGGGCATCGGCATCGGCATCGACCGTCTGACAATGTTTATGACTGGGCAGCCGACCATTCAAGAAGTGCTGCTGTTTCCAACGATGAAACCCGAAAAGGTGCAGAAAAAGGACAGCCCCGAACGCTATGCCGAAATTGGTGTGCCCGCCGAATGGGTAGAGCCGTTGCAAAAACTTGGCTACGACGCTGTAGAAAAACTCAAAGGACTGAATCCCAATAAGTTGCACCAAGATTTGTGCGGCTACAACAAAAAGAACAAACTCGGACTGGCCAATCCTGCCAAAGAATTGGTCGAGAGTTGGACAAAATAGATTATCGAAAACCGACCGAAGAGGGCACAAAAAAGTCGCACAGAGAGTTGTTTTTGTGCGCAGAAATGCCTATCTTTGTCGATTGGAATGTGCTGCTGCCTTGCTTTGCAGCCTAATTATTGAGCGATTTTTGTAAAAAGTAATGCTTTATCCGCTGAAATTCAAGCCGATACACAAAACAAAATTGTGGGGCGGCGACAAACTGAAAAACTACAGCCGCCACGAGTGCGCAATCGATGGTCGCGTGGGCGAAACATGGGACATATCGGCCGTCGAAGGCAACGAATCGGTCGTCGAAAATGGATTTTTGCAAGGCAATACGCTCAGCGAACTGGTCGAGGTCTATCTCGGCGACTTGGTGGGCGACCGCATCTACGAACGCTACGGCAACGATTTTCCACTGCTGGTCAAACTCATCGACTCGGCGCAGCACCTCTCGATTCAGGTGCACCCCAACGATGCGCTGGCCGCCGAACGGCATCACTGCTGGGGCAAAACCGAAATGTGGTACATTCTCGATGCCGAACCCGATGCGTTTGTGGTGGCTGGTTTCATGCACCCAGTCGATAAGGCGGAATATCTGCGCCTTGTGGCCGAAAATAGATTGGAAAGTGTGTTGCGCAAAACGCCAGTTAAGAAAGGCGATGTCATCTTTATTCCTGCTGGTTGCGTGCATTCTATCGGTGCAGGCTGCGTTATTTTGGAGGTGCAGCAGACTTCAGATGTAACCTACCGCATCTACGACTACAACCGCGTGGATGCCGACGGCAAAAAGCGCGAACTCCACACCGATTTGGCGGCCGATGCCATCGATTTCGAACAGTGGAGAAACGACAAGATAGAGCCGCACCCAACATGTGATGGCAATCCGTTGCGCTTGGTGTCGTGCGACTATTTCACCGCCGATATGTTGGCACTGTCGCACGAACAGACGATGCCTTTGGTCGCGCTCGACTCGTTTGTGCTGCTCACCGCACTCGAAGGTAGCGTGCGTTGCTGCTACGACGACGGCGAACTGGAACTGACCGTGGGCGAAACCGTGCTAATTCCCGCCGAAATGGACGAACTGACCCTCGTCCCACAAGGCGAAGCCAAATTGCTGAAAACTTATATTTTTTAGTCGCAAGATATGAGTAGCAAGTAGCAAGAAAAGATTTTAAGAACATAGAATATAGAACATAGACTTTTTAATTCCCCAATTTCTTAATTTCCAATTATCTAATCAAATTAGGCGTTTCGGATACCGAAAACCTGAAACTTTGAAACTTGAAACTTAGAAACAGCGCGCAGCGCAAGAAACATAGAAACATAGAAACTATAAAGGAACCTGCGCGAAGCGCAATCTGAAATTTGAAATTCTGAAATTCTGAAATCTGAATAATCACCCTTAAAAACAACTATTATGGAAAACGAAGAATTGAAACAAGTGATGGCAACTGCGCAAACATGGCTCGACGGCAACTACGACGAGGAGACCAAAGCGCAAGTGCGTGCCATGATGGAGGCCGACGACAAGACGGAACTCATCGAGTCGTTCTACCGCACGCTTGAATTTGGAACAGGCGGTCTGCGCGGCATTATGGGACCTGGCACCAACCGTATGAACAAGTACATTGTGGCACAAGCAACGCAGGGCTACGCCAACTATCTGCTGAAAGTGCAACGCGAAAACGGCTACAAAAATCCTGTGAAACAGGTGAGCGTAGTGGTTGGACACGACTGCCGCAACAACGGCCGTATGTTTGCCGAAACGGTGGCGGCTGTATTCTCGGCCAACGGCATCAAAGTGTATCTGTTCGAGAGCCTGCGCCCAACGCCCGAAGTGAGTTTCGCCATTCGCCATCTTGGCTGCCAAGGCGGCGTGAATGTAACCGCATCGCACAACCCGAAAGAGTACAACGGCTACAAAGCCTATTGGGAAGACGGTTCGCAAGTGCTTATGCCACACGACGCTGGCATCATTGCCGAAGTGAACAAAGTGAAGATGGACGATGTGAAATGGGAAGCCAACAAAGACCTGATTCAAATTATCGGCGGCGAGATGGACTACGACTACATGATGGCCGTGAAAACCGTGATGATAGACCAAGAAGCCATCAATCACCAAAAAGATTTGAACATTGTTTACACGCCGCTGCATGGTGCTGGCCGCCAAATTGTGCCGATGTGCCTGCGCAGTTGGGGCTTCCAAAACATTCATGTAGTGCCAGAACAGATGGTTATCGATGGCAATTTCTCGACGGTGCAGTCGCCAAATCCCGAAAACGCCGAAGCCATGACTATGGGCATGAATCTCGGCACCAAACTCAACGCCGACCTTGTGGTAGCCAGCGATCCCGATGCCGACCGTATCGCCATCGTTTGCCGCAACGACAAAAACGAGTGGGTCATCATCAATGGCAACCAAACCAACATCATGTACCACCACTACATCATCAACAACATGAAAAAACTCGGCAAATTGCGCCCCGAACATTATGTTGTTAAAACGATAGTAACCAGCGAGTTGATTCGCAAAATTGCTGACCGCGAAGGCGTAACGCTCACCGACGAATACACTGGTTTCAAGTGGATTGCCAACCGCATACGCGAGTGGGAAGGCACACGCAAATACATCGGCGGCGGCGAAGAGTCGTTCGGTTTCCTGCCTTACGATGCTGTGCGCGACAAATGCTCGCCATCGAGCATCTGCCTCATTTGCGAAATTGCGGCGTGGGCCAAAGATCACGGCATGTCGCTCTACGAATATTTGCTGAACATCTACATGGAATACGGCTTCCAGCGCGAAACAACCATCAATGTGGTGCGGCCGGGCAAGTCGGGTGCCGAAGAGATCAAACAGATGATGATCAACTACCGCGAACACCCAATTACCGAAATTGCAGGTAGCAAAGTGGTGAAAACCAAGGACTTCCAAACGCTGAAACAGCGCGAACTGAAAAACGGTCAGTGGGTCGAAAGCGATATTGTGATGTCGCTCAACGCCACGAGCAATGTGCTGCAATACTTCACCGAAGACGGTCTGAAAGTCTCTGTGCGTCCATCGGGCACCGAACCGAAAATCAAATTCTATTTCGAGATTCCTGCCGAGATGAAATCGCCGAGCGACTACGACCGCGCCACCGCCGAAGCCGAAGCGCGCGTTCCTGCCATTCGCAAAAGTCTCGGAATCTGATTGGCCGACAGACCAATCAACCAAAACCGTAGAGCCGTCACAGTGTGGCGGCTCTGCGGCGTTTAATGAAGAATTAGCAATAAATAATGAATAATAATGGCGGTTTTTCGGCTACCGACAACTTGAAATCTGAAACCTGAAACTTGAAACAGCGCGAAGCGCGAAAAACTTAGAAACTTAGAAACAAAAATTGCGGTAGCAATTTTGAGAAACCAGAAATTAGAAATTACTTTCTCACTAACTGCATTATTTCCACATCGGCGTATGCGTCGCCTTGGCGCATCCAACTGCGCAGTGTGCCGCAGTGTGCAAATTGCGCCTTTTCGAGCAGGCGCAGACTGGCTTGGTTGGCGGTCGGCACATAGGCGTAGAGTTGTTGCATGTGCAGAAACCCGAAAGCATAATCGATGAGCAGCGACAGTGCTTCGTGGGCGAACCCTTGGCGTTGGTAGGTCTTATCGACCAGTATGCCCACGCCAGCACGCAGGTGGTGCGGGTCGAAATCGTACAGGTCGATGCTGCCAATGGTTGCGCCATCGGCATTGCGCATGATGATGAGCCGCAGTTGCCGCTTTTCGTAAATCGTCTTGTTCGAATAGGCGATGTACTCCTTCAGAATGTAGCGCGAATAGGGCTCCACCGCGCTGCCCACGCACCAAAGCGACGAGTCGTTTTCCCAACGATAGAATGCCTCCAAATCCTCTGGCTCCAAAGCACGCAGCGTAATCCGTTCCGATTTCAAGTATTCCATAGCGAGTTTTCGTTTCAAACTGTTGAAGGGTTTAATCGTTGAACTTTTCAAAAATTCAATTTCGATTTTTTATTACCACCGATTAACTCTGCAAATATACAAAATTAGTGCGAAAGTTTGTAAAGTTAAAAGTAGGGACGCACCGAGTGCGTCCGAAAAGTTTATAGGTGAGAGGTTATCGTTTATAGACAATAGACAAAA
>CAVKTI010000047.1:0-19826 GCA_963659365.1 Acutalibacteraceae bacterium
ACTGTCCGATGACATAGAGGTCTGCCAATCCATACAGGATTTGCAGGAAATAAGCAAGCATATAGGGCAATGAAAAGGTCATAATGTTGCCGAGTATGCTTCCTTTTGTAAGGTCTTTTGTATTCATCACATTTCTTTTTTGTATCTTTATTGTTTTATTCCAATACAGCGTTGGAATGTATAGCATGAGAGGAATCTTACCACACAAAAACAGAACCAGATAAGAATGAAGGGTTTTTCCCAGTCATCTTATCCGGTCATATCCATAAGACCCTCCGATGAGGATTAGAAAACTCCGATTTTGGATTTCCGCTGCAAAGGTACGGCTAATTTTCGGAACTGGCAAGATTTGTTATGCCTTATACTGCAAAAAAGCACTTATCGTTCACCTTTGTATTGATGAAAATAGTTACTACGAATTAGCAAATCTGATATATGATAGGCTTTCTGCTCGGAAAGCGTGCGATGGTGACGGGCTTGTTCGTCTAAAAGATTGACTCCTAATCCGCGCCAATAGTAGTTATCACAGCCAATGAGGTGCAGAATGGTTGGGGCGTAGTTTGCGAACCACGCAACGCTATTTGAGCCTACTAAAAGCAGAGGGGCGCATTCAATTTCGGGGCGTGGCAAAAAAGGGCGGTTACTATGCCAAATAACAATTTTGGCGGTGTAAAAACGCAATTTGGCGGTGTAAATAGGCACAAAAGTAAAGCGCACAGCCAAACGGTCGTGCGCCTTTGTCGAATATCTGCGCGAAGCGTTACTTGGTCATTTTCAGCATATTCACTTCCATTTCCGAAAGGTAGCGCCATTTGCCGCGCGGCAGGTTCTTTTTGGTCAAACCAGCAAGATAAACGCGATCGAGCCGCAGCACTTTGTAGCCCAGTTCGGCAAACATACGCCGCACAATGCGGTTGCGCCCCGAGTGAATCTCGACGCCTACTTTGCAATGGTTTTCGTCGCTGCTGTATTCGATGGCATCGGCGTGTATTTCGCCATCTTCCAGTTCGATGCCGTCGCGCAACCGCTGCATATCCTCTTCGGTCATCTCGTGGTCGAGTACGGCTTCGTAAATTTTCTTCTGATTGTACTTCGGGTGCGTCATTTTGGTGGTTAAATCGCCATCGTTTGTGAGCAGCAGAAGCCCAGTTGTGTTGCGGTCGAGCCGCCCCACAGGATAGATGCGCTCTTTGCAGGCACCGCCCAGCAAATCGAGTACTGTGGTGCGTGACTGCGGGTCGTCCACCGTGGTTACGCAGTCTTTCGGCTTGTTCAGCAGAATGTAAACACGCCGTTCGCAGCGCACCAGTTGGTCGTGAAACAGCACTTTGTCGGTGGCTGGCACAATTTTCACGCCGAGTTCGGTAACCACTTGGTCGTTGACCGACACCACGCCCGCCTGAATGTACTCGTCGGCTTCGCGGCGCGAGCAGATGCCCGAATTGGCCAAAAAGCGATTTAGACGCATCGGTGCATGATAGTCGATGGCATATTTTTTGTAAGCCGCCTGTTTCTTTTGGCTATATTTGGCGTTTTCGTCGAAATTTTCGTTGCGGCGATAGGGCTTGAAACTGCGTTCACGATTGTCGCTGCGGTCGAACTGCGGACGGCGATTGCGGTCGTCGCCATAGTTGCCATACTGCCTGCGCGGGCGGTCGTCGGTGCGGTCGCTGTTGCCCTCGAATCGGCGTGGGCGGCTGCCGTAAGTGGGGCGACTGTCGCGCTGTTCGCCGTGCCAATCGCGGTTGCCAAAGGGGCGGTCGTCGTTTCGTCCCGAAAAGCGATTGTCGCGCCCAAAGTGTGGGCGGTCGCCAAAATTTGTCTGTTCGCGCCTTGCGCCGTCGCGGTTGGTGTCGGTGCGACCGATGCGTGGTCTGCGCCCATTTTCGTCTTTCATAGTTGTAATAAAAATAGTGTTCTAACGACTGAAAAATCAGGTCGCAAAGGTACGAAAAAAGCGACAAACAACAAACAAGTGTGCAATTTTTCGACTATCGAAAAAATTCCGTATCTTTGTAGGTTAAAATCGACTGTTTATGAACTCCTTTCACGACCTTGTAAAAAATCGCCGAAGCATACGCAAATACGCCGCCAAGCCTGTGGAGCGCGAAAAGATAGAGGCGATGCTGCAAACGGCGTTGATGTCGCCAGCGTCGAAGCGCGCCAACGGCTGGGAATTTATTGTGGTGGACGAACCAAATAAGTTGGCGCAAATGGCCGAATGTCGCGAGTTTGGCAG
This sequence comes from Acutalibacteraceae bacterium, assembly GCA_963659365.1. Lineage (GTDB taxonomy): Bacteria > Bacteroidota > Bacteroidia > Bacteroidales > Paludibacteraceae > W0P28-013. Next base: position 2,240 of record CAVKTI010000047.1, read on the forward strand.
CAAATTTGTTGCCAATGCGCCAGCCGCCATTGTGGTGGCCTACAACCCCGAAAAGAGCGATATTTGGTACGAAGATGCCGCCATCGCCGCCATCGTGCTGCAATTTTCCGCCGCCGATTTGGGGCTTGGCAGTTGCTGGGTGCAGGTGCATAACCGCCAGCACAGCGACACAATCACCGCCGAAGAGTACATCAGGCAGATTTTGGACATTCCGCCAAAATTCTGCGTGCTGAACATCGTTACGCTCGGCTACAAGGACGAGGAGCGCAAGCCCTACGACGAAGCCAAATTGAGTTACGAAAAAATCCATTGGAATCGATTTTGAACGCACCGAAAAAGATAGTGTTCGTTGGTGCGGGTCGTTTGGCCACCAATTTGGCCACTGCTCTGCACGCCCGAGGGCATCGCATTGTGCAGGTGTTTAGCCGCACTGCCGAGGCGGCCAATGCGCTAGCGCAAAAGGTGGGTGCACTGCCCTGCTCCGATTTGGCAGGAATAACCGCCGATGCCGATCTTTATCTCTATGCCGTAAAGGACGATGCGCTCCCTGCAGTGGTCGATGCGGTGGCGGTGCGAAATGGTCTGCACGCCCACACTTCGGGCAGCGTGCCGATGTCGATTTTTGCCGAAAAACGCAAAAATTATGGCGTTTTCTACCCTTTTCAGACCTTTACCAAAGAGAAAATGGTCGATTTTGGCGCAACTCCAATTTTTGTCGATGCCAACAACGCCAAAAGTGTTGATAACCTAAGGAATATCGGCGTAACTATTTCGCAGAAAGTCTATAATCTTCGCGACGAAGACCGTCAGTTTCTGCATCTTGCAGGGGTATTCGCAAACAATTTCAGCAACAGCCTCTATGTGATGGCCGCCGAGATTTTAGCAGCGAAGCAGTTGCCGTTCGACTTGCTGCTGCCGCTCATTACCGAAAGCGTGGAAAAACTGCGCACCCTCGCCCCTATCAACGCACAGACGGGACCTGCCGCGCGCGGCGACTGGCAAACCATCGACAAACAGCGGCAACTGCTCGCCGCGCACCCCGACCTACTGCAAGTGTATAACTTGCTGACTGACAGCATATTGAAACAACAAAAAAGATAAAATCCGATGAATTTCAAAGAGAAACTGAAGCAGATAAAAGGGTTCGCCTTCGATGTGGACGGCGTGCTATCGACCAACAGCATTCCACTATCGACTGCGGGCGAGCCGATGCGCTGCATCAACATCAAAGACGGCTACGCCATGCATTTGGCCGTGCAGCGCGGCATTCCAATGGCCATCATCACGGGCGGCAAAACCGAAGCCGTGCGCGTGCGGTTTGCCGATTTGGGCGTGAAGGACATCTACATGGGCTCGCACCGCAAAATGGTCGATTTCGACGATTTTCTGCAAAAAAATGGGCTGAAATCCGATGAAGTGGTCTTTGTGGGCGACGATATTCCCGACTACGAAGTGATGCAGTACGCTGGTTTGAGCGTCTGCCCTGCCGACGCTGCGCCCGAAATCAAAGCCATTGCCGACTATGTGAGCGACAAAAACGGCGGCGGCGGCTGCGGACGCGACATCATCGAACAGGTGCTGAAAGCGCAAGGCTTGTGGATGAACGACGAAATCGCATTCGGCTGGTAATTAATTAGTTAGCAGTGAGGAGTGAGGAGTGAGGAGTTTTTTTGAGAGCATAGAATATAGAGTATAGAACATAGACTTTTTTATTTGAAGATTTGAAAATTTGAAAATTGTGGTGCTTTGACTACCGAAACTCTTGAAACCTGAAACTTGAAACCTCTAACCAATGCGTTAAACTTTTCAACGACCAATCAACCAATCAACCAATCAACTAATCAACCCAAAATATGATCCACTTTTTATCCCTTATGCGTTGGAAGAATCTGATTTTCATCGCATTGATACAACTGTTGATAACTTTTTGCCTCGCTGCGCCCACGCTGACGATGTATAGTGTGCCGATGCTTACGCCGTGGTGGATTTCGCTGCTCATCGTGGTTGGAACGGTGTGCGTGGCGGCTGGCGGCTATGTCATCAACGACTATTTCGACCTGAAAATCGACCGCATCAACCGCCCAGATAAAGTACTGATTGGCAGCGTGATAGAAAAAAAATCGGCCATGCGCCTCTACCAAATTCTGACTGCCGTAGGCGTGATTGCGGGCGTGGTTGCCGCCATTGCGCTGCGCAGTCTGACGGTGGGATTCATCTTTGTGGTCGTCCCCGGCATGCTCTGGTTCTACTCCGCCTCGTACAAGCGGCAATTTCTCGTTGGCAACCTGATTGTGGCGATGTCGGCTGCCCTCACGCCGCTGCTGCCCATCATTGTTGAGTGCGGTCTGCTCACCGAAGCGTATGGCGACCTTATTCGCGAAACGCCCATCGTTGCCACGCTGACTGGCTGGAGCGGCGGTTTTGCGCTTTTCGCTTTCCTATGGACGCTTGTGCGCGAAATCATCAAAGATATGGAGGACGAATACGGCGACCGCGAACTGGAGTGCCGCACCGTGCCAATCATCTGCGGCGAGCGGTGGACAAAAGTCATTGTAACTGCGCTCGTGCTGCTCACCAACGCGCTACTCGCCTACTTTGTTATCAACAAAATTGCCCTGCCCGGCGACCAATCGGTTACGCTGCGCTATTTTCTGGTTGGCATTGTTGCGCCAAGCCTCTGCCTCATCGTCATTTTGTGGCGTCGCAGTTGCACCGCCTACCACAACGCCTCCACCCTGTGCAAATTCGTCATGGTCGTCGGCATACTCTACTGTCTGGTCTATAACTTCCTGATAGCCAAAGCGTTTCATTTGGCGTTGTTCGGCATTTTTTATGTAGCGTGAGGGGTGATAGGTTATAGGTGATAGGTTATTTATAGGGGAAAAAATAGTATATCGCAAGTAAAAATTTCATTTGTTCTTCGTTCATTTCTTTTGACGACCAAAAGAAACGAACCAAAGAAAAGTCGCGGCAGGGGCGCGAGCGTTGCCAAAAATTGGCGGTTTTGGTTTCGGCGGAATTAAACTCGCTTTCGCTCAAACAGTAATTCCGCTTTTTCGAAACACAAAACCTGATTTTTGACACTCGCCGCCCAATGCCGTGTCGGAATCAAGAAAGCAGCAAAAGTTTAATTAAATAACTGAAAATCAAACTATTAAAAATATCGATTCAACAGTTCAACGATTCAACGCGTCAACAATTTGAAATTTGAAATTTGAAATTTGAAATTCTGAAATCTTAATTATGAATATCATTCTCGGTTCGCAGTCGCCGCGGCGGCAAGAACTTTTGCGCGGGCTCGACATCGATTTTGTGGTGCGCACCATCGACGGACTCGAAGAGCACTACCCCGAAACGCTGCAAGGTGCGGAGATTCCGCTCTTTCTCGCACGCCAAAAAGCCGCCGCTTTTCTGCCCACACTGACCGACGACGACCTGCTGATAACGGCCGACACCATCGTTTGGCTCGATGGGCGCGTATATGGCAAACCCACCGACGCCGACGACGCGCGCCGTATGTTGCGCACGCTCGCTGGACGCACACACGAGGTGATTACGGGCGTTTGCCTCACCTCGACCAAGCGGCAAGAGGCGTTTTCGGCCACCACGCAAGTTACATTTGCCAATTTGAGCGATGCCGAAATCGACTACTATGTAGCGAAATACCGTCCTTTCGACAAGGCTGGCAGTTACGGCGTGCAGGAGTGGATTGGCTACATCGGCGTGAAGAGCATTGCTGGGTCGTTCTACAATGTGATGGGGTTGCCAGTACAGCGTCTTTACCAAAAATTGAAAGAGTGGGGATTTTAGTGAGAAGTGATGCGGCAAGCCGTAATGACAAATTTCAGATTTCAGATTTCAAATGCAACCATTAAAAACATAGAAACATAGAAACAAAAATTGCGTCAGCAATTTTGAGAAACCAGAAACCAAAAACCAGAAATTAGAAATCCGAAGACCATCACCAATGCGTTAAACTTTTCAACTTTTCGACTTTGAAACCGTGACCTACTTAGAATCAATAAAATATCTCTACGACCATGCACCGATGTTTCAGCAAGTTGGTCGCAAAGCCTACAAATCGGGGCTGGAAAATACGCTTGCACTCGACGCACATTTTGGGCAGCCGCACCGCCGCTACAAGACCATTCATGTGGCTGGCACCAACGGCAAAGGTTCCACCGCACACCTGCTGGCATCGGTGTTGCAATGTGCTGGCTATCGGGTGGGACTCTACACATCGCCGCACCTGCACGACTTTCGCGAGCGGATTCGTATCGATGGCGAAATGATTTCGGAACAGCGCGTTGTCGATTTTGTGAGCGAAAACAGGCCGATAATCGACCAAATGAAACCGTCGTTTTTCGAAATAACAACCGCATTAGCATTTGCCTATTTCGCTGAAAAACAGGTAGATGTGGCCGTTGTAGAGGTGGGGCTTGGCGGTCGGCTCGACTGCACCAACATCATCACGCCTGTGGCGTCGGTCATCACCAACATCAGCCTCGACCACACCGACATTTTGGGCGACACGCTCGAAAAAATCGCTGCCGAAAAGGCGGGCATCATCAAGCAGGGCGTTCCAGTGGTGATAGGCGAAACGCAACCCGAAACGGCACCTATTTTCGCCGATTTTGCAAAAAAAATGGGTGCACCAATCACCTTTGCCGACCAAACGATGGCCGAACAGCCGCTCCCCGACTCGCCGCTCGAGGGCATTTATCAAGCCAAAAACAAGCGCACTGTGCTGGCCGCCATCGACCAACTGCAAAAGGCGGTCTTTGCGATTTCAGAACAACAGATTGCCGACGGATTTGCGCAAGTGCTGGAGCGCACGCACCTTGCTGGACGCTGGCAAACGCTGGGCGAACGGCCGAAAATTGTCTGCGACACGGGACACAACGAGGGCGGTTTGCGCTATGTGGTCGAGCAGTTGAAGCGGCAAAAATATGCGCATCTGCACATCGTTTTTGGCACAATGAGCGACAAAAATCACGCGGCGGTGCTTGCGCTGCTACCGACAGATGCCACCTACTATTTCACCAGAGCGCAGAGTCCGCGGGCGTGGAGCGAAACGGAACTGCAACGCCAAGCCGCCGCTTTTGGACTGCACGGCAACGCCTATCCATCGGTGCAAGAGGCATTCGCTGCCGCGCAAAACGCCGCCGCACCCGATGACTTCATCTTTGTGGGCGGAAGCACTTATGTGGTGGCGGAAATAATTGATAATTGATAATGGATAATTGACAATGAAAGTAGCAAGATGTGAGTAGCAAGTCGCAAGACAAGATTTTGAGAATATAGAGCATAGACGAAAATTATTTGAAGATTTGAAAATTTGAAAATTTGAAGATTGGCGGCGTTTTGGAACGCAAAAATTCATAATTCTAAATTCAAAATTCTGAATTAAAAAAAGGCTTTCCCCCTCTCGGGGGAAACGGGAAAGGGGGCGATGACCAAGACAATTGATAATGGATAATTGATAATTGACAATTATGACTAAAACTAAAACCAAAACAACCTGAAACTTTGAAACTTGAAACTTTTCAATTCTGAAACTCTGAAATTTGAAATTCTGAAAGTCGTATGAAAATCTTCTGCATTGGGTGGAATTATGCGGGGCATAATGCCGAGATGGAACGGCAGCAACCCACCGAGCCGACCATATTTATGAAGCCCGACACTGCTCTATTGCGCGAAAATAGGCCGTTTTACATTCCGCATTTTTCGAGCGAGGTGGCGTACGAGGCCGAACTTGTGGTGCGTATCAATCGTCTTGGCAAAAATATCGACGAGCGGTTTGCATCGCGCTACTACGATGCGGTGGCTTTTGGTATCGATTTTACGGCGCGCGACCTGCAACGCCGCCTGCGTGCCGCTGGGCAGCCGTGGGAGATTGCCAAAGCGTTCGATGGTTCGGCGGCTATCAGCCCATTTGTGCCGCTCGAGGCGTTGAACAATCCGCACGACATCGATTTTGCGCTCCACCGCAATGGCAGCGAAGTGCAACACGGACACACGCGCGACATGCTTTTCGGCATCGACCGTTTGATAGCCTACATCAGCCGTTTTTTCTTTCTGAAAATGGGCGACCTCATCTACACTGGCACGCCTGCTGGCACAGGAAGCATCGCCATCGGCGACCACCTCGAAGGCTTCATCGAAGGCACAAAAATGCTCGATTGTCGGATAAAATAGCGCTGCACAAGCAGCAATTTGCAATTTTTTACAGACAAAGTTATCGGGAAAAAAAATAGGATTTTGAGTCCGTTTGAGTATGAAAGGTAGTATGACTTGGCGCAACTGGCTGCCGCTGCTTGGTTTGACCTGTTCCGCATTTGTGTTCAACACATCGGAGTTTATTCCCATTGCGCTGCTCACCGACATTGCCGCCGATTTTTCGACCACCGAAGCGCACGCTGGTCTGCTCATTTCCATCTATGCTTGGGTGGTGATGCTGCTCTCGCTGCCGCTGATGCTGCTGACTTCCAAAGTGAATTTGCGCACTCTGCTGCTCGTTGTGATGACGGGTTTTGTGATTTTTCAAGTTGCCTCTTCGCTCTCGTCGTCCTACGCACTATTGATGTTTTCGCGCATTGGTGTGGCGTGTACACATGCCATTTTTTGGTCGATAGTTTCCCCCATCGCCGTGAGTATTGTGCCCGAAGAGAAGCACCCACTCGCCTTGAGCATGATTGTTACTGGCACTTCGGTAGCGATGATATTGGGCATGCCGATTGGTCGGATTATCGGGCTGCAAATCGGTTGGCGAATGACCTTTGCGTGCATCGGCATTTTTTCGTTTGCAACGCTGATTTATCTGCTTTTCACGCTGCCGCCAGTGCCATCGCACGGAGGTTTTTCGGTCAGACATTTGCCATCGTTGCTCAAAAACAAAATTCTGACGGGCATCTACCTGCTGACGCTCTGTTTTGCCACCGCCTATTATATCGGCTACAGTTACATCGAGCCGTTTTTGCTGCAGGTGGCGCACTTGCCGAACGACTGGATAACGACCACGCTCATGCTCTTTGGTTGTGCAGGAATTGTGGGCAGTTTTCTCTTTTCAAAATGTTATGTGCGCAACCCGATTCGCTTCATTGCCTGCTCGTTGATAGGCGTTTGTGTGTGCCAATTTCTGCTTGCGCCAGCGGCTATGTTTGGCGGCTGGATTATGCCACTTTGTGCGCTGTGGGGCATGGCGGCGACGGCCTACAATGTGTCGTTTCAGAACGAAATTATCAACCACACCGACCCCAATGCCACGCCTGTTGCCATGTCGATGTCGTCGGGCATTTTCAACATGGGAATAGCCACTGGCACGCTCATCGGTGGCGGCATTTGCACGCACTTTTCGATTGCCTACATCGGCTATGCTGCTGGCGCACTCTCGCTAGTTGCTGTGTGGTATTGGCTTTTTGTCTTGTCGCGCCGCTTCTGATGGCGTTGGGAGCAATTCCAAATTCCAGATTGTAGGGACGCACCGAGTGCGTCCTTTTTTGTTGAAGCGTTGATGCGAATAAAGTTGTCAATCAGTCAATTTGTAAATTCGTAAATGGTCTTGGTCATAGCCCCCTTCCTCGTTTCCCCCGAAGGGGGAAAGGCCAATTGAATTATTGAATTATTGAGTTATTGAATTATTGAGTTATTGAGTTATTTTTCTAACCCCCTCCGTCGCTGTCGCTCCTCGTCCCCCTATCTTTCCGCTTCGCTCCAAGCAGGGGGACAGAATCGCGTTTGTGTTGGTTCGGCGGCGTTTCGAAACGCGAACGGCATTGGGCGGCGAGTGTCAAAAATCAGGTTTTGTGTTTCGAAAAAGCGTCATCACTGTTTGAGCGAAGCGAGTTTGATGACGCCGAAACCAAAACCGCCAATTTTTGGCAACGCTCGCGCCCCTGCCGCGACTTTTCTTTAATTCTTGATTTTGCTCACGCTCGGCAAATCGAAAACGAGTTTTCATTTGCGCTCGCTAAATCGCAAAATTGGTTCGTTTCTTTTGGTCGTCAAAAGAAATGAACGAAAAAAAATAACAATGACACCAAGGGATGTGGCATGCCGCGTCCCTACAAATCTATTTCCTATAAACTCTAACCTATAACCGCTAACCTTTCGGACGCACTCGGTGCGTCCCTACAACTTGAAAACCTGAAACTAGAAACACTGAAAACAGCGCGTAGCGCGAAAGACATAGAAACAAATCCCCCCAAACTTCCAACGGAGAAGCCAGCCGCTTCTTCGCTTTTTTTTTGTTAAAAAATCATAAAAACGCATTTGGGGGGTAGGGGAAGGCGGTGTTCGGTTGTCTTTATGTTGTAGCGTGTTCTGTTTTCGAGCCGCTACAAACCTTAAAACACACAAAAACCATGAAAAAAATTACTGCTCTTTGCCTCTGTTTTGCCCTGTGCAGAACGCTTTTCGCTGTTGGCGTGGTCGAAAACCGCGGTATCTACAGCACCAATCCCAACAATCAATTTGGCCACGAAGCCACCATCACCATCGATGGCGACCCGAGCGACTGGAGCGACGACTTGATTATTGCTCAAGGCTCGGCCAACGATATGTGCACCACTTTCAAAGGTATGCACGAAAATAGTGTGCTCGACTGCTACGCACTGTTCGCTGCGTGGGACGACACCAATCTCTACCTTGCTTGGCAGATGGTAAATGTGTCGGATGTGCTTAGTTGGGTGCGCGAGGGCGACGGTCCCTTGAGCGATGGCGGGCGCATAGCCGATGTGCCGCTGATTATTGCGCTGAGCATCGACCCAGCCGCCAAAATGACTGGCCGTTTGAGCAACGGCGGTATGCTTTGGGACAAAGTAGATGTGGTGTACGAAACGCCCATCGATCGCATATTTATGATGAGCGGCAAGGCAGGGCAGGGCACACCCGCCATGTTTTTGGCCGCCGATGCCGCAGGCAACACCAGTTACGACGCTGCCTACTGCAAAAAATTCAGCGACAATGGCATCAGTTACAAAATGGGCGAAACCTTTGGCGGCAGCACGCATCTTTGGTACTTGAACGCCCCGACCGACACCGCCGACATCTACGCCGAAGGCTCTACTTGGGTCGATCTGAACGACCCGACATCGTATGTAGGGCTCATCAGCAAGAAACACAACAAAAAATACGACTCGTTCTACGAGATGAAAATTCCGCTGACCACGCTCGGTATCGACAAAGAGTATCTGACCAAAACAGGCATTGGTGCGATGATGATAGCCACACGCGGCGAATCGGGCATCGACTGCTTGCCGCACGACCACAGCATGATCGACGATGTGTATGGCGAGTATATTCACGACAAATCGACCTCGTCGGAAAAATCGGACAGCGACACCATACGCTACCAGTTGGCCGACATCGGCTGCCGCCGCGCTGGCAGCGCACCTGCTCCGCAACCCACTGTGGCAGTGAGCATTCCCGATGGCTACACTTTCTATGGCGAAACGCTCGAAGTGCGTCTGCGTTCGAAAGATGCCAAAACAGCGTCGTATAGCATCGATGGCGGTACAGCCGTTTTGTTCGATGGACAGGCAAAAATAGAGGTTGGAAGTACGCTCGCCGTGGGCGGTAAAGTGAACCTAACCGTAACCGCCACCAACGACCAAGGCAACGCAAATCGCAGTTACACCTACACCAAAGGCGAAGCCTTCAGCGTGGGCGTTGGCACTGCCATTGCTGTGAAACCTGCCGATTGGGCGGAGATTTACTGCTACATGTACAACGGCGACAACAAAAACGCCGAGTGGCCGGGCAAGCCGATGACGCACTTGACGGGCGACTACTATGCACTGTCGTTGCCATCGGGCTGGAGCGTGGGCAATGTGATTTTCACCAACGGCGAAGAGGGCGACACCAAAGCACAATACCCGAAAAATGGCGGCTTGGAGTTGAAGGCTGGCGAAGTGAAACTCTGGGACTGGACGCGCTGGTACAATGTGTCGTACAGCGGCACATCGGCGGTGAAACAGATTGCTGTCAATGGCTTGAGCGTTTGGAGTTGGGGCAACACGCTCTTCATTGAGAGCAACAACGAAGCCGATTGCACACTCTATCACATCAGCGGCGTGGCCGTCGGCAAACTGCACCTAACCGCAGGCACAACCACCGTTACAGGACTTGCCGCTGGCGTCTATCTGCTGAATGGGCAAAAAATAGTAGTGAGTAGCAAGTAGCAAGATAAATTAGGAGTGAGGAGTGATGCGGCAGAGCCGCAATTTCAGAATTTCAAATTTCAGAATTTCAAATTGTAGGGACGCACCGAGTGCGTCCGAGAAAATAGAGCATAGACTTTTTAATCTTCAAATTTTCAAATTTTCAAATCGGCAAACTAGAAATCAGAAATTAGAAATCAGAAATCAGAAATTAGAAATTAGAAATTAGAAATTAGAAATTACTTTACACACTTTCACACTTTCACACTGAATAAAACACACTTTTCCACAATAAAAATTCATAAAAAATGAACTTGAAAAACACATTTCGCACGCTTGCTGTGGCGAGCGCATTGCTGGTGGCTGGTCAAACGGCTATGGCTACCACACTGTTCCCGAGTCGCACCGATTTTCGCGACGAAACCATCTACTTTTTGATGACCACGCGTTTCTACGATGGCGACAAAACCAACAACACACAATGTTGGGACGGCCAGAGTTACAACAGCGGCGACCCTTGCTGGCGTGGCGATTTCAAAGGATTGATTGAAAAATTGGACTACATCAAAGCCCTCGGATTCACCGCTATCTGGATTACGCCAGTGGTCGAAAACGCTTCGGGCTACGACTATCACGGCTACCACGCTTCGGATATGTCGAAAGTGGATCACCGCTACTTGTCCGAAGATGTTGATTTCCAGAGCGTTGTTGATGCAGTGCACGCACGCGGCATGAAAATCATTCTCGACATTGTGCTGAACCACACGGGCAATTTTGGCGAGGCAAACCTCTGTCCGCTTTTTGAGCGCGACTGGGACGCCGACCAGAGCGACATCGACGCTTGCATGATTCCGCTTACCAAATCGAAAGGCGGCAAACTGCCCGACAACTACTCGTCGCTGGCGGCAGGCTCGCAATATGCTGCGCGCTTGTCGAAAATGAAAAATACAGCCGACGAAAACGGACAAAAACAGAACTACGACACGCACAACTATTGGCATCACTATGGCCATTTCAACTGGGACGAAGAGAACCGCTGGTGGGGACAAATTGCTGGCGACTGCGTGGATTTGAACACCGAAAATCAGGCGGTGGTCGATTATCTGCTGAAATGCTACGGCGCATTCATAAAAATGGGTGTCGATGGCTTCCGTATCGACACGAGCGGACACATCGCACGCCTCACATTCAACAAAAATTTCATTCCGCAGTTCACCAAGCTGGGCGAACAGTATAAAAGCCAACGAGGCAGCAGTGCTGCGCCATTCTTCATGTTTGGCGAAGTGTGCGCACGCGTCCGCGAGGTAACCTACCGCAACCACGACGCCTTGTCGTGCTACTTCTACACTTGGGCCGAAAAGAAGAACTATGCGTGGGACACCAGCACCACTTCGTGGGACAATGTGGTGGTGAACGAAGGCGAAACTGGCGACCACACCAACGCAAAATCGATTCTGCAATTTGCCGACGACTACAAAGGACAATACAGCGATGGCCGCACCTCGACCAATGCGCTGCTCAGCGGCAACGACTACCACACACCCGACTATTCGCAGGCTTCGGGCTTCAATGTTATCGACTTTCCGATGCACTGGAATTTTGAAAATGCCTCTTCGGCGTTTGGCATAAAAAGTGGCGACAAATACTACAACGATGCCACCTACAATGTGGTCTATGTCGATTCGCACGACTATGCGCCCGACGGTGCGCCTTCGGATCAGCGTTTTGCAAAACCGCAATCTACTTGGGCCGAAAATCTCTGCCTGATGTACACTTTCCGTGGCATTCCGTGCGTTTATTACGGCTCCGAAATCGAATTTAAGAAAGGTTGCACCATCGACGAAGGGCCGAATATGCCACTGAAAGACAGCGGTCGCGCCTACTTCGGCGGCTATATCAAAGGCGACATCACCACCACCGATTTTGCCGAATACAGCAACGCTTCGGGCAACATAGCGCAAACGCTTGCGCACCCATTGGCACAGCACATTCAGCGGTTGAGCAAAATTCGTATGGCGGTGCCTGCGCTGCGCAAAGGACAGTACAGCACCGACGGTTGTTCGGGTAGCCTCTCGTTCAAACGCCGCTACACCGATAGCACCACCGACAGTTACGCCTTGGTAACCATATCGGGCAACTCCACCTTTACCAGCATTCCAAACGGCACCTACACCGACTGCGTTACAGGCGATGTGAAAACCGTAACCAACAACTCGCTCACCGCCTCGTGCAGCGGCACTGGCAACCTGCGTGTGTATGTGTTGAGCACCACCAAAACGAAAGCCCCAGGCAAAATCGGCACTGATGGCAAATACATCTACACCTCGTCGGCAGCCAGCATTCCCGACCCATCGTGGGACGGCACACAAGAGGAACTCGAAGATGGCAGCGACGGCGGCGGTGGCGGCGGCGAACTGATCTACACGCCTTGCATCGAAGGCAGCGACGAACGCGCCGTGTTCTTCACCAAATCGAGCGACTTTGGCGATAAAATCAACTGCTACATTTGGGACGAAGCCAATGGAAACAAACAAATATGCGGCGGTTGGCCAGGCCAAAAAGCCACATCGCTGGGCGGCGGCGTTTACAAATTCGTCATTGCCGACGATAGCACCGAAATCAACGACCAATGGAAGATAATTTGGAATGATGGCGGCAACCAAACAGCCAACTTGGCATTCACGCTGCACGGCATGTATAGCGGCGAAAATAAGGGTTCGATTAAATGCACCAGCACCGTTACACTCGACTGCTCCGAGGCACCAGAGCCCTATTATCCAGAAAGTGCAGTGCAAAAAGTTGAAAAAGATGCGCTCTTGGTTTATGGTACTCACGGAATTTTGCATATCTTTGCAGCGGAACCGACACCGATTACCATCTACTCCATCAGCGGACAGGCCGTGGCGCGCTTCGAGGCTGCACAAGGCGCAACCGATGTAGCACTACCAGCGGGATTCTATCTCGTCAATGGCCAAAAGGCAGTAGTACAATAATTTTTCAGGAAAGGTGGCTTTCGCGCATGTCGGGACTAATAAAGTAGTTTCGGCATGCGCCATAAAGCCCAAAACCGATGTTTGAAGAACTTACTGCACGCATAAAACTTGGCGACGAACAGGCTTTCGAACTTGTTTTCAAGGCGTTGTATCCCCGATTGTGCCGTTTTGCAATGCGTTTTCTCGACGACCCCGATCTGACGGAAGATGTAGTGCAAGAGTGTTTCGCCAATCTGTGGGAAAAGCGCGAAAGCATTACCAGCCAATCGGTGCAGGGACTACTCTTTGCCATGGTGCGCAACGGCTGCCTCAACCAACTGAAACACGCCGTCTGCCTGCGCCGACAAACGATAGAAGAGTTGGAAACCATCGTCGGGAACGAACATCTCTACAATCTGGATTTGGTAGAAAACGCCGAATATGGGCTGCTCTACAAGGAGTTGCAGCAACAACTGAACCAAGCCATGGCCAAACTGCCACCGCGCTGCCGCGAAGTGTTCACGCTGAGCCGCTTCAAAGGCTGCCGCAACCACGAAATAGCCGAGATGTTCCACATTTCCGACAAAGCCGTGGAAAAACAGATAACAAAGGCACTCGCTTTTCTGTCGAAAGAGTTACAATATGCATGATTTTGAACAATGAAGATAAATCTCAATTTCAATCCAATCCGTAAAATCGCTGTCGATTACTTCGAGGGACGCATTGCGCCGAACGACGAACACTTGTTGTGCGATTTCCTGAAAACGCCCGAAAACCGAGCGCAATTCCACGCTTGGGAGGCGGAGTGGCTAGCACACAGCACGCCCAGCGCACAGACCGAGCGCGCTTGGAACCGCTTCAAATTGCAGCAAAATGTGCGCACCATTGCCGATGTGCGCCCCGCTCGCACACACACGCGTTGGTTGTGGTATGCGGCCGCCGCAGTGGCTACGCTGCTGCTGATAACCGCCGTTGGCGCATGGCGTTTTGTGGCGCACAATGCAGAAACGCCCTGTTACGCTGTGGAAGCCGCGCGTGGCGAAAAGAGCAAAGTGCTGCTCGCCGATGGCAGCGTGGTCTATCTCAATGCAAAATCGAAACTGACCTACGACAGCGGTTTCAACGAAGAAAATCGGCATGTACATCTGGTGGGCGAAGGCTATTTCGAGGTGGCAAAAAATGCCGAACTGCCGTTTGTGGTCGAGGTGAGCGACAACTACACCGTTACCGTTACTGGCACCAAATTCAATGTGTCGGCCTACGCCGAGGACAATCACATCACCACATCGCTCTTCGAGGGGGCGGTAACGGTGGCTTGCGGCGACAGCGTGGTGCGGTTGCGTCCCAACGAGGCGCTGCACCTAACCTGCTCGACAGGTGCGCTCCAACGCCGCACCATCAGCGACGATTCGTCCATACAGTGGATTCACAATCGACTGATATACAACGGAATAGCCGCCAGCGAACTTTTCAACCGCTTGAGCCGCCAATACAATGTAACGCTCATGGTCGATGCGCCTGCGCTCGAACACGACACGCTGCGTATCGCCCTGCGCAACCACGAAAATTTCGAAGATGTGCTATTCGCCCTCGAACAGGTGCTGCCCATAGAAACACGCTTGCAAAACGATACCGTTTTCATTTCGGGTAGTGAGAAGTGAGAAGTTAGTAGTGAGAAGTGAGGAGTGATGCGGCAGAGCCGCAATGACAAAATTTCAAATTTCAGAATTTCAGATTGTAGGGACGCACCGAGTGCGTCCGAAAGGTTAGCGTTTATCGGTTATCGTTTTTAGAACATAGATTTGTAGGGGCGCGGCATGCCACGCCCGACGAATAAAGAATAAGGAGTAAAAACAAAAGACCAAAGGCTTTTCCCCCTTCGGGGGAAACGGGAAAGGGGGCGACGAACAAGAAAAATTAACAATAAAAAATGAATAATGAATAATAATTGAGGCGTTTCGGCTACCGAAAACCTGAAACACAGAAACAGCGCGCAGCGCGAGAAACATAGAAACATAAAAACAGCGCGCAGCGCAAGAAACATAGGAACATAGAAACATAAAAACAGCGCGCAGCGCGAGAAACTTAGAAACAAAAATTGCGTCAGCAATTTTGAGAAACAACTAGAAACCAGAAATCAACGGCAATGAACATCCGCCATACCATATTTCTTTTTGCTTTGCTGATGTTGCTTGGGCAGCCTATTGCGGCGCAGAAAAAAATCACCAAAAAGTTTGTCGATACGCCGCTGTCGGAGGTGCTGGCCGAGGTCGAAAAGCAGACTGGCTACTCCATCATGTACAAAACCAGCGAGGTGAACGGCGACAAACGCATTACCGCCTCGTTCAAAGATGCGTCGGCAAATACGGTGCTGAAAAAGGTGCTCGACTTCAATTTGGAATACAAAATTCAGAAAAAACTGATTGTCATTACCAAGAAACCGCCCGTAGTTAAAACCGTTACGCAAGGCACATCGACTGCCAACATCGCCGCCGAAAGCAGCCACACACAGGCGTTCAAGGCGAGCGAACAAGATTCGGTGCGGCTACACATCGATAGCATTGTCGCCACCACGCACACACGCATCGAACACCGCATCGACACGGTGCTGAATATCACCACCGAAATTTTGACAAAAGAGAAGGAACAGCCCGCCAAAAAGCCGAAAAAAGAGACGCGCAAAGGGCACTATCTGCAAGGTTATCTAGGCGCAGGCTACGGCGGTATCGACTATCGCCTGACCGACGGGAAAAACATCGGTTTTGTGTCGGGGCTGGGACAGATTGGTTATGCTTATTTCTTCACGCCCGAGTGGGGCATTGGCGCAGGGGTTGATTTCGCGAACTATGCCTCTACGGGCGTGTCGAATAGGCGGCTCGAATGGCAGGGCGTAACCGACAGCGACGGCGAACCATACACGCACCGCGCGCAACTGAACGACTGGAAAGAGCGGCAAAAACTGCTGGCGGTGGGCATTCCCATCACGGCGCAATATCAGCATTGGTGGAAAACCGACGGCAAAAATGGCGACGACAAAATCGGACTTTTTGCCGATTTGGGCGTGCGGGTCGCCTTTCCGTTTGCAAGCACCTACGCCGTGAAAGGTGGCTCGGTGAGCCACACGGGTTGGTACGAGCCGTGGCAACTCGAACTCGACCACATGCACGATTTCTACGAACAGCAAAGTGCCAAACAGTCGGGCAAGTTTTCTACAAATCTGACTGTGGCGGCGTTGTGTGATGTGGGCGTGCTTTTTCCGCTCAAAAAACATCTCGACCTGATGCTTGGTCTCTATTTCAGTTACAGCCTCAATTCGTGCCACAAAGCCAGCAGCGAGCCGCTCGGATTTTACGACGAGTCGGAAAATCGCTACGACTTTATGAACACCTACGCTGGCCTGCCAAACTCCACCGAAATCAAAGCGATGCGCCCCTACGCCGTGGGCGTGAAAGTGGGCTTGCATTGGCACTATGTGAAGAAAGAAAAACCGCGCCCTGTGGTCTATGAACGCGTGCTGCGCAACGACACCGTTGTTACTTATCGCGACCGCTACGACACCATTCAAGTGGTGAAATACGACACCATTTTGCACCCGATAAACGCCATCAAACAGTTGCAGTTGAACTCCATTATTTGGTTCGACCTCGACGACTACACGCCAAAACTCGACCCACCCACCATGCTCGACGACTTGGCCGAAATTTTGCGCCAAAATCCAGCAATACGCATCGAGGTGAACGGACACACTTGCGGGCTTGGCGGCTTGGAATACAACAAACGCCTCTCGCTGAAACGCGCCAACGCCGTGGCCGACCTGCTGCTGCGCAAAGGCGTAAAACGCGAACAACTCGTCATTCAGGGCTTCGGCCAGAGCAAACCATACTACAGCGAATCGCACCAACTCTATCTCGATAGGCGTGTAGAGATAAAGCCGATTGAAAATTAGTAGCAAGTAGCAAGAAGCAAGTCGCAAGACGAGTGAGGAATTAGGAATTAGGAGTGAGGAATTTTTAGTGAGAAGTTAGAAGTGAGAAGTTAGCAGTGAGCAGTGATTTTTTTAGAACATAGATTTGTAGGGGCGCGGCATGCCACGCCCAACGAATAAAGAATAAGGAGTAAAGACAAAAGATTTTTTTTATTTGAAGATTTGAAACTCTGAAATTTGAAGATTGCGCCGCTGTTGAACGCAAAAATTCATAATTCTAAATTCAAAATTCATAATTAACGGAAGGCTTTTCCCCCTTCGGGGGAAACGGGAAAGGGGGCGATGACCAAGACGATGACTTTTGCGCAATCTGAAATTTGAAATTTGAAATCTGAAATCTGAAATCGGCATCGCCGACAACTTTAACCCTGAAACTTGAAACTTTTCATTTTGAAACTCTTAAATTCTGAAATTTGAAATTGCTGCGCTACTGCGCAGCGAACCTCCCCCTTGGGGGATTAGAGGGGGTC
>CAVKTI010000048.1:0-17358 GCA_963659365.1 Acutalibacteraceae bacterium
ATATTTTTTTGTGTTTAGTATATAGTTTCAAAAAAAAGTGTATATTTGCAGTGTCAAAGTTGTTTTGTTTCAACTACTATTTCAAAATAGTTCCCCATTTATGCTATTTTGAACGGCACAGAACAAAAATACGGGGACAAGTTTTGGGCTAATTTGAATAATTTTTTTTAATTTTTAGTGGTCGTTAGCACAAAGCATTTTTATATAATGCGAATCAGTAGTTAAAAATTAGCGATACAAATGCGATGGCGATTTTTCCCTAGATGTGTATGAGTACGCACGCAGTTGACCTTACTTTTTGCGCTCTTTGATATGTTGTTTTTTCGTTTAGCCAATTGAAAAATGATTCAATCGGTTGCCGAATACTGGAAACGGCCTTTGAGTATACATCGATTTAATGGTAAATCGTTGTTCCATCGAGCTATAAATGGTCAAATTTTCTTCATTGGTAAATCGTGGCTTGTCATTGACGCTCATACGCACGCAATGGTACTGTAGAACATCGTGATATTTTTTGCACACATACAAATAAATTTGAATAAGTTTGTTTTGCTTCTTGTTGGTCATAGTAACATACATTTTTTTGATTTTTATACCGTAAAGTTACTAAAAATCAACGAGTTAGCAAAACTTTTTTACCAATAAAGTGTATATTTTTTTCAAAAAATATAGACAAAAAAAAACAGCAAAATCAAAACATAAATAAAAAAATCAATCTCGGGTTCAACTACTGATTCGCATAAATAAACAATGAATAATATTTGGCGGCTTTTCGGCTACCGAAAATTCTGAAATTTGAAATTCTGAAATTCTGAAATTTTTATAATATGAGAAAAAACATTGTAGCAGGCAACTGGAAAATGAACAAGACCCTGCAAGAAGGTGTAGCCTTGGCTACTGAACTGAAAACACGACTCGAAGGTGCAAAACCCAACTGTGAAATAGTGGTTGGTACGCCGTTTATTCACTTGGCCACAGTGGCCGAACTGCTGAAAGGTTCGTGCATAAAAGTGGCTGCCGAAAACTGCGCCGACAAAGAATCGGGCGCATACACGGGCGAAGTGTCGGCTGCCATGGTGGCCTCGACGGGCGCAGAATACTGCATCATCGGACACAGCGAACGCCGCGCCTACTACCACGAAACCTACGACATTCTGCGCGAAAAAGTGCAACTCGCCTTGGCACACGGTCTGAAACCAATTTTTTGCATCGGCGAGGTGAAAGAGGAGCGCGAAGCAGGCAAACAGAACGCCGTGGTGAAAGCCCAACTCGAAGGCTCGCTGTTCAACCTTTCGGCCGACGATTTCGGCAAAATAGTGCTGGCCTACGAACCCGTTTGGGCCATCGGTACTGGCTTGACCGCCACACCCGAGCAGGCACAAGAGATGCACGCTTACATTCGCTCGCTGGTAGCCGAAAAATATGGCAAACAGGTGGCCGACGACTGCTCGATACTCTACGGTGGCAGTTGCAACGATAAAAACGCCGCCGAGCTCTTTGCCAATCCCGATGTGGACGGCGGCCTGATTGGCGGAGCGGCTCTCGTTGCCGACAAATTCCTCGCCATCATCGAAGCGCGCTAAATAAGTCGCAAGATGAGATTTTAAGAATATAGAGCATAGAACATAGATTTGTAGGGACGCACTCGGTGCGTCCTTACACTTCAACGCTTCAACAAAAATAAGGACGCGGCAGGCCGTGTCCTTATTGTGTGTTAGTTGCCTTTGCGAAATGGGTTTGTGCTGCGGTTATTTCCAGACGATGAAAGAGATGTTTTTGTAGAGTTGCTCCGTCCAATCGCCTGAAGCGTGGCGGATGCCGTCGGTATCGACGCACCAGCCGATAACATTTCCACCTACCAGATAGATGGCGTTGGTTGCGCCCATATCTACCAACGCTTGCGCAAAATCGTGCATCGAAACAGGTGTGGCAGTTTCGACCACCAGCACACAGCCTCCAATTTCGCACAGTGCACGCCGTATTGATTTGGTTTTCAGCTCGTTATCGACCAACTGACCGTTATCGACCAGCGGATATTGTCGGAAGAAATCGCCTTCGCGCTCTGTGGCTTCTTCGAACAGCGGCGAATTATCGGCCACACCGACGATGATTTCGCCATCGATAATGGCGCAATAGCCGCGTTTGCTAAGTCCCCAACTGATTGGCGTTCCTTGCAGCACAAATGCGCCGACTATTTTTCCGTTATCGGCACGCACATCGGCAGCGCGCCACATCAGCACAATGTCGGCGGTGTCGCGTAGGCAGTTGTAGCCCAACTCCAAATGCGGCGTGGCGTTTATGGGGCGCATCAGGCGCAGCGCAATTTTGTTGATGGTAGTGTTATAAACGAGCGTGCCGCGTGTTTTGAGCGTATCGCCAGCCACAATCCAGTGGCGCAATGGCACATTTTGTTGCGAGGAATGGGAATGCGCCGTTGTTCGTTTGCAGTAGAGCACTGGTGTGCAAGTAGCGAGTCCCCAAAACAGCAACGCTGTTGCAGCCGCCACAGCGACCAATATGACTACCACCACCAGCCAGCGCCGACGGGCAGTCCGAAGGCGGGATTTGCGCGATTGCAGCGGATTGCTGATGATGCGTATTTCGGTATCTTTTATCTCTTCCATCACAGTCCCCTCCTCTCTATCTGTTCCTTCAATGCTTTGAGTGCCTCTCTGCTTGCCGTGAGCGAATACCTATTTTGCAGCATATCGACCAACACCAGTTTCTGTTTTTGGAGATTGATATAATGAACGGTGTTTGCATTGATAATCAGACTTTTGCCTATACGAACAAATGCTCTGTCGAATGCGGACAGTTGGTCGGTTATCATGCGTTCGATCTGCCCCAGTTGGGTAGTAACTATGCGCGATTCGTTGCCCGTCTGTACAATGGTCGAATAGTTGCCATCGGAGGTGATATAGACCAGATGTTTGGCAGCAATGCGCACAAGATCGACGCTGGTTGGTATAATCAGAAATGCACTATCCATACTGGTTGCAAATATACTGCTTTTCGACGAGATAGCGAAATGCGCTGTTGACACCCGTGTGAAAGGTGAGAGCGCTTCAAACCATTATTCGTTCAGCATAGCCCTGATCTCTTTGTCGAAATCAGAATCGATGTGTTGTGTCAAGTTGAAAATGTCGTACTCCGCCTCTGCTTTCTCTTTTGCTTGTGATGCAGAAATTTTACCTTTATCGGGCAGTATCTGATAGCGGCGGAAAGTAAGGAACTCGTTGACGCTTGCCGAAAACTGCGACATGCTGAATGTATTCTCGCGTTCAATGAGGTCTTCGATATAGTCAAAGAAGCCAGAAACAGCACGCTCCAGTTGGCGGATTTCTTTCTCTTGCAGATAGTTTTTGGCAATGCTGACATCCGATTTCAGCACACGCCCATCGGGAGCATTTTTCCATGTGGTCAGCCCCATGTGATCTTTGGTGTGATCTGCTTTGGAATATATGATTTCCGCTGCCGTTTGCCCTGTGATGGCGTAGTGAAAACGGTTTTGTATCATCGCATAGAAATCGCGTGTAGTGGGTGAATTGCGGTCATAGTCAGTGCTGCATTCGGCGTAAATGTCGGTAATCTGCTGCCAAATGCGACGCTCACTCGCACGGATAGATCGCACACGTTCGAGCAACTCGCGGAAGTAGTCTTTACCGAATACGGCAGTGCCTTGCTTCAACCGCTCATCGTCCATCGCAAAGCCCTTCTTGATATACTCGCTCAGTATCTTCGTCGCCCATTGACGAAAGCGTGTGGCTTTCAGAGAGTTTACGCGGTAGCCGACGGCGATAATTGCATCTAAAGAGTAGAAGTTGGTTTGATACATTTTACCGTCTTCGGCAGTATGTGCAATTTTTGCACATACTGAACTTTCGACCAGTTCCTGCGTCTCGAACACATTCTTTAGATGCTTGGTAATGACGCTTCTTTCCACTCCGAAAAGCTGCGCCATCGCTTTTTGCGTACACCAAAGCGTTTCGTCTTTGACCACAACCTGTACCTTACCCTCATCATCGGGCATGGAATAGAGCAAAAACTGAATCTCTTGGTTGCTGGCTGGCGTTGATATTCCGAAATCCTTCATATTTTGTCAATTATTTTCTTGCTTGGTGCGGAATGCGACCACCACTTCGATTGGCACAATTAAAAGACGACACTAATTGAGTACAAATATACTGCTTTTCGGCGAGATAACGAAATGCGCTACTCTACTCCGCTCAATGCGCATAGCGCGAGAAAAGGTAACGGCGGTCGCGGCGCAGTGGACTGTTGAAACAGAGGAAGCCGATGAGCAACGCCACGCATACGAACGCTACAAGACCGTAAATCTGCTTGATAGAAACGCAGAGAATCGCCGCCGAATCGGATGTCAACAATGCTACAGGTTGCAGACTGCGCGCCACGGTATCGGCACAAAAATAGTTGAGCAGATGACCGTAGATACTACTGCCAATGCAGCCGCCAATGACCATGTGGAGCGCATTGAACACCATCAGTCCCATGAAAAAATGGTCGAAATCCATCAAATCGTGCAGCGCCGTCATAAACATGATGCTCAAGCAGGCGTAGGCAAATCCGCGGCAGAAAAGCGGCAAATACAACGCCTCGATATTGAGCGTGGGCGTGATGCGAAGGTACATCAGCAACACATAGAGAAACAGTGCGCAAGTGCCGACAATTCCGAGCCGAATATAGGTGAAATGTTGCACACGCCTCATCCACAGCAGGCTGAACAGACACCCAGCGATATTGCCAGCCCACACCGCCCAAGTGGGTTGCGCATTGGTCAGCATATTGTAGCCGAGAATATGCTCTTTGAACAGATCTTCGAGTACATGTTCCGTGCCGAGAATCGCCTCGTAGAGGACAATCAGCAAGAAAATCGCCTTTACATAGCGGAATTTGGTAAAGACTTTTGGCGAGATGTAGGGCTTCGGCACGCGCTCCATGCGGCGGAGAATTAGCCCCAATGTGATGAGAATTGCGCCTGTCATTATCCAAGTGGGCGTTTGATGATACCAGTTGTAAAATTCGCCGTAGGTGAGCAGCAGCGCAATCTCCAAAAAGAGCAGTCCCCACAGTAGGCAACTGCGCCAATCGATGTCGCGGAGCGGAATTGGTGTGGGCTGTCCCATGATGGTATGCGGCATCAACCACCGCCGCCAAAAGCAGACAATCAGCAGCAACACCACGCCATGCAGTCCGATGATGAGCCAGTGCATCAGTTGCCAACTGCCGATGTAGCCAAAATAGGCCGACAGCAGCGTTTGACTGCAGATAGCACTGAGAATGACGATGTGCAAATAGGGGAAAAAGACCTTCATATCGCGCTTGGGCGTAAGCCAGAGTTGAATATTCGACATACACTCGAAAGTGCCTTGTATTTTGGCGATGCCCTCCACAAAACAGCAGAGCCAAAGCAGCGGCAGCGTGGTTACATACATCGTCAGCAGATTGGTAACAATCACAGTCAGGCTGGCACCAATCAGCAACGATTTGTTGGCAAAGCGGAACTTCATGCGGAAAAGCATCGGAAACCACAGCGCCATGCCCGATAGGTTGGCAAAGACGCACATCATGATGTCTTCGCGCATATTGCCGTGCGCCCCGATGAGCGCGTCGAGTGCGCCCGCATACCGCCCGCCCGACAGTTGGAAGCAACAAGCGATGAAGAGATAAATCCACGGCTTGCACCGCTCTGGCACGATGGAGCGCACATGCGGAAACGCCGTTTGAAGAGTTGCAGCCATCAGTATTTCACCTCACATTCTACATTGTATCCAGCCCGCAACGCCGACAAATCCTCGTCGGTCAGGCGAATACGAATCGGCAAGCGCTGCTCCACTTTCACAAAGTTGCCTGTGGCATTATCCACAGGAATATGGTTTGTGGCAATGCCCGTTGCCGCCGCCATCGACTCCACCACGCCGTGATAGCGTTTGTCGGGCACTGCGTCGGCCGTTATTTCCACCTCGCTGCCCACGCCGATATGTTGCAACTGCGACTCGCGGAAGTTGGCTTCCACCCATTTGTTGTCGCTATCGACAATGCTGACCAGCAACTGCCCGACCTGCACCAACTGCCCGATATGGATACTCTTTTTGCCGACAATGCCATCGGCGGTGGCAATCACAGCGCAGTAGCCCAAATTCAACCGCGCCAAGCGCACATTGGCTTCCATCAACGCTATGGTTGCCTCGGTTTGTCCCAAACGCTCCGTCTGTTCCGACTCTACGAGCGTGGTGCTGTAGCGCGCACGGTTCAGTTGTTCGTAGCGTGCTTTGGCAGCCAAATAGCGTGTTTCCACTTGGTCGAACTGCTGTTGCGTAACGGCCTTGTTGGCAAGAAGTGTTTTGTAGCGTTTGTAGTCGCGCTCTGCATCTTCCAACTGCACGCGGGCTTCGTCCAAACCTGCGTCGCTCACAAGCAGATTATTTTGTGTGGTGCGAATAGTGGCGGTCGAGGCGCGGTTGCCTGCCTGTGCATTCGCCAAATCGGCTTCGGCTTGTGCCAAATGTAGGCGCATTTCGCTGTCGTCGATCACAACCAAAGTGTCGCCACAATGCACCGACTGATAATCTTCGAAACGAATCTCTTGAATAAAGCCCGACACACGCGTGTGGATAGGCGTGATGTGCTGGCACACCAGCGCATTGTCGGTATATTCGACGCGTCCGAGATGGACAAAACGGCTTACCACAAAGCCGATTCCTCCCACGAGGAGAAGCACTACAACAATGTTGTGCGAAAGTTTGATGATTTTGTTCTTATTCATGATTTGTTATAAAGTTGAAGTTAAATAATGCAGTTTCGATTGGCTGTATTGCACATTTATCTGCGCATTCACAAGTCCCAATTCCGCCGTGAGTTTTGCGTTGTCGGCGTCCAACATATCGGTCAACAGACAGAGTCCATTCGCATAGCGATAGCGCATCACAGCGTGATTTTCGCGCGCCAACTGCACCGCTTTTTCTTGCGTTTGCACCTCCGCCACGGCGGTCAGCCACTCCGAATAGGCCGCCTGAACGACTTGCTCCACCTGTTCGGCCGCCAGAGCCTGCTGCTCCTGCGCTTGTCGCAGTTGTAGGCGCGACTGCCGCACAGCACGCCGCCCTTTGTAGATGCTGCTCAGGTCGTACTGCACGCCCACGCCCATAAACCAGTAGTTGAAATTTTTGTCCAACACAGGCACTTCGATGGTGATTGGGCCGTCCAAATGATCTTCGGCCACAAGGGCTATTTTTGGGAGCATGGCGGCACGATTGAGATGCACTTGCTGCTGCTGCACACGCACCTGCGCCTCGGCTTGCTGAAGCGAAAGGCTGTTTGCTGCCATTGTCTGCCAATCGCTGTGCGACGGCAACAGACGCTCCGTAGCCTCCATCGGTTGCACCTCGATGGGCGAATCGGTGTGAAGCATCGTTGCCAGTTGGTAGGAGAGCACATCGCGGCTGTTGGTGGTTCGCTCCAACTGCAGTTGCAGGTTGGCCAACTGCAACTCGTAGCGCGTCAGGTCGGTCGCCAGCGCTGTGCCCGCTTGCACACGCGCCCGCACATTGTCGATGAGCGTGTCCGTCAATGCGATATTGTCCTGTAAAACAGCAAGTTGATTGTCTAATCGGCACAGGTCAAGGTAGTGCCCAGTAATCACAAAGCGCACCTCTTGCCGATTCTGTTCCATAGTGAGCGTCGCCATTTCGCGCCCCACCTGCGCCAATTTGTAAGCCGCCGTCAGTGCGCCGCCGCTGTAGATGATCTGCTGCGCCCGAAAGGCAAAATTGTTGGTAAAATGCGGATTTTCGACGCGTGTGTAGTTCGTAAAATCGCGATCCCACAGTTGCCCATTGCCCAAGTAGCCCACATTGGCTTCGATTTGGAGGTCGGGCATCGCCTGATTGCGTGCGTGTTTCACGCTCTCGTCGGCGGCCTCCACGGCAGAGCGACTGACCCGAATCTGCACACTCTGTTCGTCGGCGCGCTGCAACAGCGAATCCAACGAAAACACCTCGGCGTACAACGAAACCGACAAGACAGTCGCCACGAAAAAAAGAATTTTTCTCATATAATTAAACGATTGATTAGCAGCGTTTTTGTACATTTTCTTGCCGAGTCAAGCACTCAAAAAAAACAACAGTAGCCTCGTCCCAATGGATAAGGCTACTGTACATGTTTGCTTGCGCAACTGCTATTTTCTCGTGAAGAAAAATTCTTCGACTACACTCCGAAAATACAAACCCAATAAAGTCGGGTCATCTCCATGCACCTATATCGAAATAAACAGGCGTGTTGATGTGAGAGCACCCTCTCGAAATCGACTGCAAAGGTACAAATTTTAGTTGAAAGTAAAAAGTTTGTAAAGTGAAAAGTGTATAAAGTGTGTAAAGTCTATAAAGTGTGTAAAGTCTATAAAGTGTGTAAAGTTTGAAAGTGTAAAAGTTTGAAAGTAGGGACGCGGCATGCCGCGTCCTTTTTTGTTGATTTGCTGATTTGGTTATTTGCAGATTTGAGAAAATCCGTAAAACAGCAGAGCCGCCACAATGTGGCGGCTCTACGATTGTTATTTGATTATTTCGGACGCACTCGGTGCGTCCCTACAAATCTATGTTCTATGCTCTATGTTCTATCTTCTATGCTCTAAAAAAACACTTCTCACTGCTCACTTCTAACTAAAAACTCCTCACTCCTAATTCCTAATTTGTCTCGCTTCTTGCTACTCGCTACTTGCTACTATTCTGGTATCCTATTATGACTATACTTATCAATAATCGTGCCATTTTTGAGGACTACGACGCCCGGATTGGCGCGCACGACGGTTTTCAGCATGATGGGGTCGGCGGTGCAGAATTGGAACGGCGCGCCTGTTTTATTGATAAACATCTGAATATCAGCCTCGTACGAAGCGGTGAGTGCGTAGAATGTTGCGCCTTCGGCTGTTTTGGTGTCGTAGAGTTGCCGCAGTTCGGCCATGTGCGTGGTATCGGTTTGCGACAGGTCGTACATGATTATCAGATAGACTGTGCTGTCGCTGGTTAGAATTTCGTCGGTGATGTCGTCGCCATCGAGCGTGGTGATGACAAAATCGTGGATTGGCGGTGTGTAGCCTTTGCGTATGAGTTTGCTCTCTTGGCTCACAAAATGCCAAGTGCTATCCTCCCACAGATAGGGCGATTTCAGAAATTCTTCTTGCGAAAATTGCTGTTCCACGCCGTCGTGTTCATACACGAAAGTTGTTTCGTACACATCGCGTTCGGCATTGGCAGGAATGGTCATTCCTTCGCTGATATTCACGCCGATTTTGTACGGTCTGAAATCGAACAACGGCAGGTAGTGCAGGCAGTAGAACGAGAGTGCCACCGAGATGGTGAAAAACGCGAACACCAGCAGCCAACTTGGCAGCGGCGACAGGAAATTGCGTTGGCGTTTTTGGGTGGCAACAATAACGATGGCGAGCAGCAGCAGGAGAAGGTTTTTCCAAAATGTTTGCCAATTGGTGATGACAATGGCATCACCAAAGCAGCCGCAGTCCGACACGGGATTTTTCAGCGCAATCCAGAGCGTGAGCGGCGTGTAGAAAAGCATAAAGGCAAGACCAGCCCAGCCTGTCTCTTTCAAGCGAATGCCGAAAAGTATGCAGCAGCCGATGCAGAGTTCCAAAGCCGACATACCGATGGCGGCTGCCAGCGTCAGGTTGTCGAACTGCGTAAGTTGCCACGCCTCGAGATAGTCGTGCATTTTGTACGAAAATCCGAGCGGGTCGATGGCTTTGACAAACCCCGAAAAGATGAATGTGGCACCGAACAGCAGGCGACACATCACACCCAATCGGCGCGGAATATCCGATTGTTTGAGTCTGTTATACATGGTTATTTTCCTCCGTCTGTTTTTTCTTGCAGTTGAATCAATGCGAACACGGCGTAGTTGAGCATATCGAAATAGTTGCCGTCGGAACCTTCGGAAACGAGCGTTTTTTCGTCGTGTGCGGCTATCGATTTATTGCGGTTGATTTTGGTCAGAATGATGTCGGTGAGCGATGTCGAAGCCATGTCGCGCCACGCTTCGCCGTAGTCGTGGTTTTTGTTGCGCATCAGGTTTTTCGCTGCCAACAGGTATTTGTCGTAGAGTTCGAGGGCGCGTTCGCGTGTCATATCCACGGCGTCGGCATAGTGGCATTCGAGTTGTATCAGCCCGATGATGGAGTAATTGACAATGGCCATCAGTTCGCCGCGGATGTCGTCGCCTACGCGGTTTTCGCCCGTTGTTTCGATGGTGCGAATGCGTTTGGCTTTGATGAACAGTTGGTCGTTGACCGTTTGCGGCCGCATAATGCGCCACGACGGTCCGTAGTCCTTCATCTTGAGAATGAATATCGTGCGGCACTCCGCCGTGATTTTGTCGAACTGTTCCTCGGTTCTCATAAATTTCAAATTTCAGATTTCAAATTGCGCTGCGCGCAGGTTTTATGTTTCTATGTTTCTCGCGCTGCGCACTGTTTCTATGTTTTTGTTGAATTGTTCGGACGCACTCGCTGCGTCCCTACTTTCGCACTTTTATACTTTCACACCTTCACACTCTCTTGCTACTTGCTACTCATATCTTGCGACTTAATTATCAATTAACTTTTGGTTCATCGCGTAGAGTTTGGTGTCGGCCAAGGCTTCGACCACATTCACGATGTAGTCGCCCATTTTTTCGCATTCCACAATCATATCCATATAGACGACGCTGGTTTCGTAGGGATATTTACCCTCGTTCACATCGATAATGTTTTGCGTTTTCAGTTGGTTGCGGAAGTTGTTTATCTCGTTTTCGAGGTTTTGTGTGCGGTTTACATCGGCTATTTGCAGCGGGTTCGATTCGAGTGCCACAATCATCTGCGCCGTTGCGCTTTCGAGCAGATTGAGCATCAGTTCCACATTGCCGTTCAACTCTTCGGTGAAGGCAATATGGCCATCGTTGCGGCGCTGTATGGTGCGCGCCAAGTTGTAGCAACTGTCGGCCACGCTCTCTATTTCGGAGATGACGCGCAAGTCGGTTTGCACTTGGTGTTTCGATTCGTCGCTCAGGCGGCCGTCCGACACATTGCCGAGATAAGTGGCGATTTCCACCTCCATGCGGTCGCTGATGTTTTCGTATTTCTGTATGCGCGAGAACTGTTTAACAAATTCCGCCTCGTTGGTTTCGTGGTAGAGTTTGCGCACCAATCCAAGCATGCGCTGCGTGCGTTGGCTGTAAACCACAATCTCTTTGTGCGCTTGCAGTATCGAAAGTTCGGCCGTCGAGAGCATACCCGACGAGATGAAAGTGAGGTGCGATTCGTCCTCGTCCTCTTGATTTGGCTTGCTCGGCAGCAGTTTGGTTACGATGACCACATAGAGTTTGGTGAACCAAATCATGATGCAGATGTTAATGACATTGAACACGGTGTGGAACATCGAAAGTCCGAACGACACCCAGTATTGCATATCGGCAAAATGTTTTGCCAATGCGGCGTTGTCAGGATTCGAGAGATCTATTGTGCCGTCGTTCAGTTGGTTTACAATGGCAGGGTCGGCCGTGCCGGCAAACGCTTGCAGTGCGTTGGGGTCGCCAGCGCATACCGTCGAGATTAAGGCTATCAAGCGCATAAACGAATAGTAGAGCGCAAACGCCCAAATTGAGCCCAACACATTGAACAGCAGATGTCCTGCTGCCGCGCGTTTTGCCCAGATATTGCCCGAAATCGATGCCAAAACTGGCGTGATACAGGTTCCAATGTTGCCGCCCAGCACCAACGCCGCCGCAATATCGAACGAAATCCAGCCTTTGCTACACATGATGAGCGCAATGGCAAAGGTAGCACTCGACGCTTGCACCACCATTGTCAGCAACATGCCGATGAGCGCAAACAGCAGCACCGACATGTAGCCCATATTTGTGTAGTTTTGCAGCGCGCCAAACACTTCGGGATTGGCTTGCAGGTCGGGCACCGATTTGCTCAAATAACTCAATCCGAGGAAAAGCAGCGCAAAGCCGATGATAAATTCGCCCCAGTTTTTCAGCACGCTCTTTTTGCAAAACAGCAGCGGCACACCAAAACCGATGAGCGGAATGGCGTAGAGCGCAATATCCATTTTGAACCCGAACAGCGAGATGATCCACGCCGTGAGTGTAGTGCCGACATTTGCGCCCATAATCACAGCCATCGACTGGCCGAGCGAGAGCAGACCTGCGTTTACGAAACTGACTATCATCACCGTGGTGGCCGACGAACTCTGCACCAACGCAGTGATAATTATGCCCATCAGTGCGCCGACGAAGCGGTTGTTGGTCATCATGGCCAAAATGTTGCGCAACTTGTCGCCAGCAGCCTTTTGCAAGCCTTCGCTCATCAGTTTCATGCCATACAAAAAGAGGCATACCGAGCCGATAAGCGTGAAAAATTCCAGTAATCCGAATTGCATAAAAAAGCGAATAAAGGTTATTGTTTTGAAACTGTGCGCTTCCCCATAACGAACACACCGAAAGGGAGTTGCACAAAAAAGGGTTTGGTTTTGCGCTGCAAATTTACTCAAAAATTTTGAGCAAACAGATAGTTTTTAACAAAAAATATCTACTTTTACGCCTAAATTACCGAAATGTTTATTTACTGTATAAACGACTGTAAATCAGCACTATTTTCGGTTGCGCCAACACCGCATTTTCTTCAAAACGCATAAATTGTAGCAATAATTATGGAACATAGCGTTCAGATTTTTTGCAAAAACGACCACCAATTTCACACTTATCGTTGCGGGTTGTCGCTGCTCGAAGTGTATGCCGACTTGAATATCCGCCTGAAATATCCTGTGGTGGCGGCGCGTGTCAATTACAAGGCCGAAGACCTCAATTTTGTGGTCTATAAGCCGAAAGATATCGAGTTTATCGACGCCAGCACGCCATCGGGCTACCGCGTGTATATGCGCTCGCTCAGTTGCATTATGGCCAAGGCGTTGAACGACATCGACCCGACCGCCACACTGCGCATCGAACACCCCATTTGCCGCGGCTACTATTGCTGCATCAATGGGCGCGACAACAAAGTGGCACCCGAATTTATTGCGCGGCTGAAACAGCGCATGTGCGAGATTGTGGACGAAGATCTGCCTATCATTTCCGAAGAGAAACAGACGCCCACGGTCATCGAAATGTTTCGTCGTCGTGGCGAGGCCGATAAGGTCATTCTGCTCGAAACGCTGGGCGTGCCATACGCCCGATTTGTGCATATCGGCGATTTTGTCGATTACTACAATGGTGTGTTGGTGCCTTCGACGGGCTACATTCGCCTGTTCGACCTCGAAAGTTACGACAACGGCATTCTGTTGCGCGTTCCCGACCGCCAGCAGCCCGACCGCTTGGCCGAATACGAAGACCAATCAAAAATGTTCGATGTTTTCAACGAATTTGTGCGCTGGAACCGCCTGATGGGCATTGCCACGGTGGGCGATTTCAACCGCCATGCGCAGTCGCAAAACATCTACAACATGATAAAAGTGTCGGAAGCCCTGCACGAGCGCAAAATTGTGCAGATAGCCGACATGATCTACGCCCGACAGCCGCAAAGTCGTTTTGTGATGATTGCTGGACCGTCGTCGTCGGGCAAGACCACGCTGAGCAAACGCCTCTCGGTGCAACTGATGGTGTCGGGACTGAAACCGCTCGTGCTTTCGCTCGACAACTACTTTGTGAACCGCGAAGACACGCCGCGTGACGAAAACGGCGATTGGGATTTTGAGGACATTCACGCACTCGACCTCGACCTGCTCAATAGCCACCTCGAACTATTGCTCAAAGGCGAAGAGATAGAGTTGCCGTTTTTCAATTTCGAAGACGGGAAACGCTACTATCGTGGCGAAAAAATGCGCCTAAATCCCGACAATGTGCTGTTGCTCGAGGGCATTCACGCACTCAATCCGTGCCTTACCACCTCCATTCCGCGCGAGGCGATGTTCAAAGTCTATGTTTCGACGCTCACCACCATATCGCTCGACAACCACAACTGGATTCCGACCACCGACACGCGACTACTGCGCCGCATTGTGCGCGACTATCGCTTCCGTAACTACTCGGCGCGCGAAACCATAGCCCGAGCCGCCAGCGTGCGCCGTGGCGAAGAGAAGTGGATTTTCCCCTACGAAGAGCAAGCCGATGTGATGTTCAATTCGGCGCTGGTATTCGAACTGGCAGTGCTGAAGCGCCACGCCGAACCTATCTTGGCCGAAGTGCCAAAATCGTGCGAAGAGTACACCGAAGCACACCGACTTTTGAAATTTTTGCAATATTTTGTAACCATTCACGACCGCGAAATTCCGCCAACCTCGCTCCTACGCGAGTTCGTAGGTGGCAGCAGTTTCCGCTATTGAGCAGAAAAAACAGGCGAAAAACGCAATGAAAACGAAATTGTGGCGTGTTGTGGCGGCGAGCGTGCTGCTGGCGGCGGCGGTGGTGGTCGAGAAGACGGCAAATCTAGCGGTGTGGCAACTGCTGTTGGTCTATCTGATGCCCTATCTTGTGGTCGGCT
Source organism: Acutalibacteraceae bacterium (assembly GCA_963659365.1). Taxonomy (GTDB): domain Bacteria; phylum Bacteroidota; class Bacteroidia; order Bacteroidales; family Paludibacteraceae; genus W0P28-013. Next base: position 14,546 of record CAVKTI010000048.1, read on the forward strand.
ACGATGTGATTGCCGAGGCTGCCGAAGGGCTGCTGCAAGGCGAGGCGTTCAACGAGGATTTTCTGATGTGCGTGGCGACTATCGGCGCGCTCTGCATCGGTTTCCTGCCCGGTGCAGAAACGGAATTCCCCGAAGCGGTCTTCGTTATGCTCTTTTTTCAGGTGGGCGAACTGTTCGAAGATTACGCCGAAGGCAACAGCCGTAAATCGATTTCGACGCTGATGAACATACGCCCCGACACCGCCAATGTGGAGCGCAATGGGCAGGTAGAAACCGTTGCGCCCGCCCAAGTAACTATCGGCGAAACTATCGTGGTACGCCCCGGCGAGAAAATTCCGCTCGACGGCTACATCGTCGAAGGCACATCGAGCCTCAACACCGTGGCACTGACGGGCGAAAGCGCACCGCGCGATGTGAACACAGGCGACGATGTGGTGTCGGGTTGCGTGAACATTTCGGGACTGATTCGCGTGAAAGTGATGAAAAATTTCGGAGAATCGACCGCTTCGAAAATCATCGATTTGGTAGAAAACGCCAGCAGCAACAAGTCGAAAAGCGAAACTTTCATCGCCAAATTTGCGCACATCTACACGCCTATCGTGGTTTTTGCCGCTATTGCGCTGGCGTTTATTCCGCCATTTTTCGGCGCAAGTTACATCGAATCGTTGCCTACATGGCTCAACCGCGCGCTCACATTTCTCGTGGTGTCGTGTCCGTGTGCGCTGGTCATCAGCGTGCCGCTCACCTTTTTTGGCGGTATCGGCGGTGCATCGCGCAACGGCATTCTCGTCAAAGGCGGCAACTATATGGACGCGCTGGCCAAAATTGGCGTGGTGGTGTTCGACAAGACTGGCACGCTCACCAAAGGCGAATTTGGCGTTACGGCCGTTCACCCCGAATCGCTCGACGAGATGCAACTGCTGCACCTCGCCGCTCATGTCGAACATTTTTCGACACACCCGATAGCCGCTTCGTTGCGCGCCGCCTATCCTAACGAAAACGACCGCTGCAAAGTCGAAAATATCGAAGAGATTGCTGGAGAGGGCATTCGCGCCCAAGTGAACGGCAGCACCGTGTGCGTGGGCAATAGCAAAATGATGGACAATATCGGCGCAAAATGGCACCAGTGCCACAAGGTGGGCACTATCATTCATGTGGCGGTCGATGGCGTTTATGCGGGGCATATCGTTATTTCTGACAAAATCAAAGACGATGCCCAAGCCGCTATTGCCGCTCTGAAAGCGTTGGGTGTGCAGCGCACCGTGATGCTTACGGGCGACCGCACCGCAGTGGGCGAATCGGTAGCAAATACGCTCGGGCTCGACGAATTTCACGCCGAACTGCTGCCTGCCGATAAGGTGGCACACATGGAACGCCTCATTCAGACGAAACCTCGAGGCACAACGCTTGCTTTTGTGGGCGACGGCATCAACGATGCGCCTGTGCTGGCGCGCGCCGATGTGGGCATCGCCATGGGCGGGCTTGGCGCCGACGCTGCCATCGAAGCCGCCGATGTGGTGCTGATGGACGACAAACCGTCGAAAATCGCCACCGCCATACGCATTGCGCGCCACACCGTGGCCATTGCCCGACAAAATGTTGGCTTTGCCATCGGCGTGAAACTGCTGGTACTGGCACTGGCGGGCGTTGGGCTCGCCACCATGTGGATGGCCGTTTTTGCCGATGTGGGCGTTACCGTGCTGGCTGTGTTGAACGCCATGCGCACGCTATCAGCAAAAAGTGGCGAATAATCGCATACCAATCCGAAAAAATCAGAAAATACACTTTGTCGATTACCGTTTTTGTGCCTCTATTTTGCTGATAATTAGCGCAAAGCAATCTTTTTCGACAAAAAATAGAGCGCACATTTCCATTTGTCCGAAAAAAAGCGTAATTTTGCGCTGCATTTTGGAGTATAGTGCAGCGTATGGACACATTGAGCCAATTCGAACTCGCAGCGGAGCAGTTAAAGGCTGGAAATCAGCACTTTGAGTATGCGCTCGACAACGATTTTTTCGATGCACTCGACGAAACGGAGATACGCAAAGGCGCACTGAAAGCCGTTGTTGATACGCGAAAAGTGGGCGGACACATCGAACTGCACATCGCAATCGATGGCGAAGTAACGATACCGTGCAACCGCTGCCTCGACGAGATGCAGCAGCCGATACACACCACCGACCGTTGGGAACTGTTTTTCGGCGAAAATGCCGCCACCGACGATGCGATTGTCGTCGCTGCCGACGCTGCAAGCATCAACATTGCGTGGAATTTGTACGAGTGCATTGCGCTTGCTATTCCAATAGCGCATACGCACGCCAGCGGTCAGTGCAACGCCGAGATGATGGCCAAATTCGACGAATACGCCATCGACGAACAAGCAACGAGAATAGAGCCAGACCCGCGTTGGGACGCTCTAAAACATATTAGTACTAACAACTAAAAGTAGTTTTGTAAAATGGCACATCCTAAACGAAAACATTCGAAACAGAGAACAGCCAAACGCCGCACGCACGATGTTGCAGTTGCGCCCACTTTGGCCGTTTGCTCCAACTGTGGCGCCACACACATCTATCACACCGTTTGCCCCGAATGCGGCTACTACCGCGGCAAACTGGCCATCGAGGTGAACGCAGTCGAAGCCTAATTCCCTGTCGAATTAAAACGAAAAAGAAATCCTTGCCTTTCGGGGCGAGGATTTTTTTATTGACGGATTTTCCCAAATCCACAAATAGGCTCACCCGATAAATCTAGGGGAGAGTTTTTGTTTTTGAGATAAAAGTCCTACCTTTGTTGCATGAATAATCAAGGAC
>CAVKTI010000049.1:0-17293 GCA_963659365.1 Acutalibacteraceae bacterium
GTCCTTGATTATTCATGCAACAAAGGTAGGACTTTTATCTCAAAAACAAAAACTCTCCCCTAGATTTATCGGGTGAGCCGGCCATGCGGCGATGCGTTGCGGCACTTTGATAACCCAACGCACACACTTGTCGGCGGCGAAATGAACCGTGTCGTACCAATGCTCCACAGGCAACACCACCTCGCCACCACGCTGCGCCGCCGACTCGTGTATCAGCGCATCGATGCGGGCTTTCTGCTTACCAGCATTACGCTGCAATCGCCGCACCACAATGCTCGGCACAGAGTAAAAACGCGACAGCCACGAGTGGGCGCAGAGTTGCCGCCCTTGCAAGTCGTACAACAGCGTAGAAATGCCGTCGCTGTAGCACTTTGGCGTTAGGTAGAGCGTTTTGAAATTGGCCGCCAACCACAGGAAAAATTGGTAATATGGCTCGATAATTTCTGTTCGGTCGAAAGTGTATTTCTTGTCCAACGAATCGACATCAAATGCCGCTATCATCGCCGCTTTGTGGTCGGCATAGCGAAACGCCTTTACCGCCTCGCGCGAAAATTTTGTGCGAATAAGTCGCAAATCGAAAACATTGAAAAACGGATTGGTAACCAGCGGATTACCCGCGCGCACCGACTCTCTGCCGCCATCGGAGCAGCCTGCATTGGCATAGCCGTTCGCCACCACATAATCGACCAAATCGAACACCGCCTGCGGGTCGGTAACAAAGCAATCTTCGTCCACATTGATAGCAATATCGCAGTCTGTATCAGCGAGCATGGTATAGAAATAGCCATCAGCAGATTGGTCGGTCAGCCGCACGCAAGGATAGCCTAACCCCTCGTAGAAAGCCTTTGAAAGGCGGTAGAGCCGCAGGTCGAACGAGCGGCAGAAAAACTTGATTTTCAGATTATTATACAACTTGTTTCCCATCGTCAAAAAGTTTTTTGAATAAATTCTCAATGGCAGAATACGAGTATTTCTCTAAATAGACTTGCCGTGCGTAGGCGTTGAAGCGGGAGCGAGGGTTCTGCTCAAATTTTTTCAGACAATCAATGTATTCTTTTGCCGTATTGCAGCGTCCACCAACTCTCTCATAATCAACATCATAACCCTCAAATGCTTCGTTCGTTCCAATGATATTTTTGCCGTACATGAGCGACTCGCAAGTTTTCACTTTCATGCCGCTTCCCGAAAAAATCGGCAAAACCATAATATCGGCTTCTTGCAAATAAGGTTGGAGATCAGGAGCATCGCTAACCACCTCAATATCTTTGAGTTGTGGCGACTCTTCTTTCAGTTTTGCCATGCCTTTTCCCACCACTTTCATTTGGATATTAACATGCGGCAACACATGCTCGACAAACCACAAAATTCCTTGATTATTGGGTGGAAAATAGGCTCCCAAGAACAGACACAAAGGCTTTTCTCGCGTGAAAATAGCCTCCGAAGGTGTCTCCTTCAATCGATCTTGTAGAGCCACAGGAATCAACAAGTCCGCTTTCCTGCCATATTTTTCCGCAATCACTTGAGAATCACGCTCGTTTAGACATACAATCTTGTCCGAATAGTCGCACGAATATCTATCATTCAAATCCGCCGTCTTCACGACAACACCTCGCCCTGGAATTTTAGGCAGTTTAGCATCGAAATAAAGTGCTTCCACATTATGGAAGTAGGTGATTATCTGACCTTTATACCCATTCTCCTTCAACTGTTTAGCAATCACACCAAACAGACTGCGGTCGATAAAAACAGAGTCATAATTTTGAGCAATGCCCACAATCTCCTTCACTCGTTTGGGGTAAAGACCATAGTAATAGCCAAACAAAAAGAAGAACACACCACGGATATATCCCCACAGCGATTTCCCTTTCGTCTCGTCATGCACATAGTAGGAGCCGACATTCTCGCTCCCCACCGTGCGACATATCATCTCATAATTTTTCTGACTTCCTTGTCCTCCGCCCTCCAAGATTCCCTTCGAGCGTTTGTACCATATAAACAGAACCTTCATCATTTTGAATTGAAAAATATCGTTACTTCACTTACGAAATCATCTTCTGATTAGCAAATTGTATTTTCAAAAATACAATTTTGAGCAGAAAGTGTATATTACAAAAACACAAAAGCGCAAAAATATACAAATTTTATCGATTAAATCGCAAAAACATACAAATTTTGTCGATTAAAAATGTAAAAACATACAAATTCCACCGCAAATAGGGCATTCGCAGCAGCAAACAAGCCACGCCAAAAACAAAAAATTTGCTCCGCCTTTTTGGGACGGAGCAAACTTTTCGGTTTATTCCGAGCAAAAATCAGTCTTTCAGTTTTGCGCAGATAAATTCGCGGTTCAGGCGTGCGATGTGCGTCAGCGAAACGCCTTTGGGGCATTCGGCGGCGCAAGCACCTGTGTTGGTGCAGTTGCCAAAACCGAGTTCGTCCATTTTCGAGAGCATGGCTTTGGCACGCGCAGCGGCCTCTACTTTGCCCTGCGGCAACAGTGCCAACTGGCTCACTTTGGCTGCCACAAACAGCATGGCCGAACCGTTTTTGCAAGCGGCAGCGCACGCACCGCAACCGATACACGAGGCTGCGTCCATCGCTTCGTCGGCAGCGGCTTTCGGAATCGGAATGGCGTTGGCATCGGTGCTTACACCCGTATTGACCGAGATGTAGCCACCAGCCTGCATTATCTTGTCGTACGCACCGCGATCGACCATCAAATCTTTGATAACGGGGAAAGCGTGCGAACGCCACGGCTCTACGGTGATGGTTTCGCCATCGTGGAACTTGCGCATGTGCAGTTGGCAGGTGGTTACGCCGCCATCGGGGCCGTGTGGGTGGCCGTTGATGTAGAGCGAACACATGCCGCAGATGCCTTCGCGGCAATCGTGGTCGAATGCGATAGGCTCTTTGCGCTCGCTAACGAGTTGTTCGTTCAGCACATCGAGCATTTCGAGAAACGAACTGTCGGTCGAAATGTTTTTCAGGTCGTACACTTCGAACGAACCTTTGGCTTTCGGACCAGCCTGACGCCAAACTTTCACTTTGATATTTATTGTCTTTTCCATTGCCGCTTAATTTTTATAGTTTCTGGTCTTTCTTTCGGTAAATTCGTAGTCGAGCCGTTCTTTGAGCAGTTTCGGTTCTTGATTTTCGCCCATATATTTCCAGCACGAAACATACGAGAATTTGTCGTCTTGGCGCAAGGCTTCGCCTTCGGGCGTTTGGTACTCTTCGCGGAAGTGGCCGCCGCACGACTCTTCGCGGTTCAATGCGTCGCGAGCCATCAGTTCGCCTATTTCCAAGAAATCGGACAGGCGCAAGGCTTTTTCGAGTTCGACATTCAGGTCGTTGCGCGAGCCGGGAATGTAAACTTCCGTCCAGAAGACTTTTTTCAACGCTTTGATTTTCTCGAGAGCCGTTTTCAGACCTTCGGCGGTGCGTCCCATACCAACAAATTCCCACATCACCAAACCGAGTTCGCGGTGAATGCTGTCTACCGAGCGATCTCCTTGAATGGCCATCAAACGGTCGATTTTGGCGTTCACAGCCTTTTCGGCTTCGACAAATTCGGGCAGTTCCACGCTCATGCGCGGCACCTGAATCTGGTCGGCCAAATAGTTCTGAATGGTGTATGGCAACACAAAATAGCCGTCGGCCAAGCCCTGCATCAGAGCCGATGCGCCCAGACGGTTGGCACCGTGGTCGGAGAAGTTGGCTTCGCCAATGCAGAACAGACCTTTGATTGAGGTTTGCAGTTCGTAATCGACCCAAATGCCGCCCATCGTGTAGTGAATGGCTGGGAAAATCATCATCGGCGTTTCGTACGGATTGTCATCGACAATTTTTTCGTACATCTGGAACAAGTTGCCGTATTTCTGTTCGACCACCTTTTTGCCAAGGCGTTCGATAGCATATTTGAAATCGAGATAAACGGCCAATCCCGTCGAGTTCACGCCAAAACCTGCGTCGCAACGCTCTTTGGCCGCACGCGAAGCCACATCGCGTGGCACCAAGTTGCCGAAAGCGGGATAGCGGCGCTCCAAGTAGAAGTCGCGATCTTCGTCGGGAATGTCGGTCGGTTTCAGTTTGCCAGCGCGAATTGCTTCGGCATCTTCTTTCTTTTTCGGCACCCAAATGCGGCCGTCGTTGCGCAGCGATTCCGACATCAGCGTCAGTTTCGATTGGAACTCGCCGTGCTTCGGAATGCAGGTCGGGTGAATCTGCGCAAAGCAAGGATTTGCAAAATAGGCACCTTTGCGGTACATCTGCATCGCCGCCGAGCCGTTCGAGGCCATGGCGTTAGTCGAAAGGAAGAAGGTGTTGCCGTAGCCGCCCGAGCCGACCACCACAGCGTGTGCAAAGAAGCGTTCGATTTTGCCCGTAATCAGATTGCGAGCGATGATGCCGCGTGCGCGACCGTCGATAATCACCACATCTAACATTTCGTGGCGCGTGTACATCTTCACTGTGCCTTTTTTGATTTGGCGACTCAACGCCGAGTAGGCACCGAGCAGCAGTTGCTGACCCGTTTGACCTTTGGCGTAGAATGTGCGCGACACCTGTGCGCCGCCAAACGAGCGGTTGTCGAGCAAGCCGCCGTATTCACGCGCAAAAGGCACGCCTTGCGCCACGCACTGGTCGATGATATTGTTCGACACCTCGGCCAAGCGGTACACATTGGCTTCGCGAGCGCGGTAGTCGCCGCCTTTGATGGTGTCGTAATAGAGGCGATAGGCCGAGTCGCCGTCGTTTTGGTAGTTTTTGGCTGCATTGATACCGCCCTGCGCAGCGATAGAGTGTGCGCGGCGTGGCGAATCCTGAATGCAGAAATTCAACACATTGAATCCAAGTTCGCCCAGCGAGGCGGCGGCCGATGCGCCAGCCAGTCCTGTGCCAACCACGATGATGTCGAGGCGGCGTTTGTTGGCGGGGTTCACCAGTTTTTGGTGGGCTTTGTAGTTGGTCCACTTTTCGGCCAGCGGGCCTTCGGGAATTTTGGCGGTAACATAGTCGCTTTCGACCGCCGTTTCGACGGCTTTTTTGGCGGCGTGTACCACTTTTTCGGCAGCAACTTTGGTCGCTTTCACAGCCTCTTGCGTGGCATCGTCGGCAATGACTTCCGCCACTTTCTTGCGCACGGTCTTCACCACTTTTTCGGCAGCAGCCTTGGCGGTTTCGACAGCAGTTTCTTTTTTCTTTGCCATATCTCAGTCAAGTTTTTATCGGTTAAAATTAAAGTGCGCAGCATGCGCCGAGCGAATAGCCAAAATAGTAAACCACCACGGCGGCAAACATCAGCACGATGAGCGTAGCCACAATGTTGCCAATGCACTTGATGCGCGGCATCCACACATCGTTGTTCCAGCCCAAGGTGTGCAGCGCACTCCAAACGCCGTGCGTCAGGTGATACCACAGCGCACCGAGCCACAGCAGATAGAGCACCACATAGTACCACTGCGAGAAGGTGTTCTTAATCAGTTCTACACCGCTTTTGGGCTCTTGGCCAAGAATTTCGACCAACTGCATTTTTGCCCAAAAGTTGAACAGGTGCAGCGCCAAACCGCAGAGAATGATGAAACCGAGCACCAGCATATTTTTCGATGCCCACTCCACCTGCTCCTGACGAGCGGTAACGGCATAGCGTTCGCGGCCGCGCGCACGGTAGTTCTGCACCGTCAGCGCAAAGGCATAGAGAATATGCACCACCGCCAAAAACGCCAGTCCCAGCGTGCCAACCAAGGCGTACCAGTTCGCACCCAGAAACTCGCAAATCGCGTCGTAGCCCGATTCGGAGATGATGGCCACGAGATTCATCGTGCCGTGAAAGAGCAAGAAAAGCACCAAGCAAGCGCCCGTCACGCTCATCACAACTTTTCTTCCGATGGAAGAGTTTGTCAACCAAGTCATAAAAAAGTCTGTTTTTAAGTTAATTAGTAGTTAAAAAATTCGCTTTACAACAGCCACACACGGCGGCTTTCAATTAAACTACAAAGATAATCGATTTTCGGCAAACACGCAAACGAAATGCAAAAAATATTTTTTTCAACACAATTTGGCGTTTTCAAAACAAATGCGTACCTTTGTACGAATATTTTCAGTTCGACAGATGACCCGCGAACATCAGCAAGTAACAGACGAATTTGAGGCGAGATTGGAACGGCTCATTTTCCTGTTCGAGACCACCAAAAGCCGCGCCGATAAGTTGCAAGACGCGCTCGACGAGGCCAACGACAAACTGATGGAGGCGCATAGGGAAATCGTCGAACTCCGCGCAAAATACGAAAACCTGAAAATGGCGCGCATGGTCGGATTCTCGGAAGAGGACAAGAAAAAAGCCTACCTCCGCGTGTCGGGTTTCATGCGGAAAATTGACAGTTGTTTGGAATTGCTTAACGATTGACGCACCCATGATGCATGGCGACAAACTTCAGATAACGCTATCGATAGCAGGCCGCAGTCTGCACCTGACGATAGACCGCGACGATGAATTTGCCTTCCGCGAGGCGGCGCGAAAATTGAGCAACCGAATAGATTATTTGTACAAAGCATACCCAAAGGCCGACTACGCCTCGATTCTCACGGTGGCTGCGCTCGAAAAAGCCATCGACTGCGAAAAAGGGCTCGGCAACGACGAAAATCTGCCTTTGAGAAGCAAGATAAACGAGTGGTCGGGACTGATCGACCGCGTGCTCGCCAACGAATAATCGCTCCGCACAAACAACTTCACCACAATTTTCGGCACCGACCACAAGGCGCACTGCCGCCGCTGGTTTCGGCATTTTGCAACGAACGAAAATGTTCGCGGCACGCTTTTTGTGCAAAAAAAAGTAAACACACACTATTAAAATAACAAAAACCGAAAAAAATTATGAGTACCACACTATTTATTATCATCGCTGCGGTCGCACTGGCTGGCGGCGGAGCACTCGGCTGGCTCATCACGCACATCAGCGTGAAAAACCGCGTGCAGAAGACTCTGAAACAGGCCGAAAAAGATGCCGAAGAGTTGAAACGCAACAAACTGCTCGAAGCCAAAGAGAAATTTCTGAATCTGAAATCGGATTTTGAAAAAGAGGTGGCCGACCGCAACGCCAAGGTGCAAGAGATAGAAAGTCGCGCCAAACAGACCGAATCGCGTATGCAACAGCGCGAACAAAGCCTGAACCAACGCCAAAACGAACTGAACCAACGCCAAGGCGAATTGCAGCGCCGCAACAACGAAATCGATGCCATCAAAGAGAACCTCGACAAGCAACTGCAACTCGTGGACGAGAAGAAGCAGGAACTCGAAAAACTGCACTTCCAAGCCACCGAAAAACTATCGGCCATATCGGGACTTTCGGCAGAACAAGCCAAAGCGCAACTCATCGAAAACATCAAAGACGAGGCCAAAACCGATGCGATGGCCTATGTGAACGAGATGATGGAAGAGGCCAAAATGACCGCTGGCAAAGAGGCGAAACGCATTATCATACAGACGATTCAGCGCGTCGCCACCGAAACTGCCATCGAAAATTCGGTAACCGTTTTCCATCTCGAATCTGACGAGGTAAAAGGGCGCATCATCGGTCGCGAAGGGCGCAACATTCGCGCTTTGGAGGCCGCCACAGGTGTCGAAATCATTGTGGACGACACGCCCGATGCCATCGTGCTTTCGGGCTTCGACCCCGTGCGCCGCGAGATTGCGCGCTTGGCACTGCATCAACTGGTGCAAGACGGCCGCATTCACCCAGCACGCATCGAAGAGGTGGTGGCCAAAACACGCAAACAAGTGGAAGACGAGATAGCCGAAGTGGGCAAACGCACCGCCATCGACCTCGGCATACACGGCCTGCACCCCGACCTGATTCGCCTGATTGGTAAGATGAAGTACCGCTCGTCGTACGGACAAAATCTGCTGCAACACGCCCGCGAAACTGCCAATCTCTGCGCAGTGATGGCTTCGGAACTCGGACTGAATCCGCAGAAAGCCAAACGCGCTGGTCTGCTGCACGACATCGGCAAAGTGCCTGACGACCAACCCGAATTGCCGCACGCTATTTTGGGTATGAACTTGGCGGAGAAATACAAAGAGAAGCCCGACATTTGCAACGCCATCGGGGCGCACCACGACGAGGTAGAGATGACTTCGCTCATCGCACCAATCGTGCAAATATGCGATGCCATATCGGGCGCACGTCCTGGCGCACGCCGCGAGATTGTAGAGGCCTACATCAAACGCTTGAACGACCTCGAAAAACTGGCACTCTCCTACCCCGGCGTGGTAAAAACTTATGCCATTCAAGCGGGGCGCGAACTGCGCGTGATCGTGGGGGCCGACCGCGTGGACGACAAGGCTGTGGAGACGCTCTCGTACGACATCGCCAAGAAAATTCAGGACGAGATGACCTATCCCGGACAGGTGAAAATCACCGTGATACGCGAAACACGCGCCGTAAGTTACGCCAAATAATTCGGCAAAAACACGAACAAAAAGGGCCGTTCACACCAGTGAGCGACTTTTTTTGTATGCAACTGCAAAAAATCCGTGTCCGATACAACGGACACAAAATAAAAATTTTGACCGTTTGAGCGGACAAATTTTGCAGATTCAGAAAAATAGCGTACCTTTGCAGTGTGTCCGATAGAGTGGATAAAATTATAATAAATAGACTCTATGTAACGGACACGCAAAACTTAAAAATCGATGCATTATGGAAAGTTTGTACGAAAGACAAAGACGGTTGTTGGCTGTTACATCGACAAAAATAGTTCGGCACTGCGCCAGCGAAATCAACTGGGGCGCGCAAATGCTCGCCATACGCGGGCAAAAAGGCGTTGGCAAAACCACCATGATGCTGCAATACATCAAGCAACACTATCGGCCAAACGACCTTTCGGCGCTCTATTGCTCGCTCGATGGTGCCTATTTTGCCAGCCACAACCTGCTCGATTTTGTGGATCAGTTCTACAAAAACGGCGGCAAGCATCTTTTTTTGGACGAAGTGCACAAATATCCGAATTGGGCGCGGGAATTGAAAGAGATTTACGACGCGTACCCAACGGTGCAAGTGGTGTTGAGCGGTTCGTCGCTGCTCGACATGACGGTGGGCGATGCCGACCTTTCGCGGCGATGCATCAACCATGATATACAGGGGCTTTCGTTTCGGGAATTTCTGCAATTCTACAAAGGAATAGACCTGCCCGCACAACCGCTGAATGCGCTATTGGCAGCCCCAATGCCGCTGTGCCAAATGCTAAACGAACGGTGTCGGCCGCTTGCATTTTTTCACGAATATCTGAAATTTGGTTACTATCCCTACTACATCAAAAACAAAATCGACTACTACTCGGCCATAGAGCAGGTTACATACAGAATAGTGGACGACGAACTGCCGCGCATTTGTGGCGTAGAGGTGGCTAACACACGGAAAATCAAGGCGTTGCTGAATGTGCTAGCGAGCGCAGAACCATTCGAAGTGGACATAAAAAAGATGGCTTCGCTCGCCTCGCTCAAACGGGAAACTGTGATTGCCTACCTTAATTATATGCAGCGGGCAAAACTGATAAATCTGCTCTATTGCGACAGCGCCAATGTGAAAAAACTGCAAAAGCCCGACAAAATATACATCGAGAACAGCAATTTGCTCCACACGCTGGCCAGCGAGCCGATAAAAATTGGCACTGCACGCGAAACATTTGCCGTCAATCAACTGAACCACAGCCATTTAGTGGAGTATAAAAAACAGAACGGCGATTTTTTGGTCGATCGGAAATACACTTTCGAGGTGGGCGGACAGAGCAAAAATTTTACGCAGATTGCCAACATCGACAACGCCTACATTTTGGCCGACGACCTCGAGATGCCCATTGGCAAAAAACTGCCGTTGTGGATTATTGGGTTTCTATATTGAATTGCGGAGTTGGGTTGGGTTGAACGCGTTGGGGAAGGTTTCTGGTTTCTAATTTCTAGTTTTCGGTAGCTAGAGTACCGCAATTATTATTCATTGTTTATTGTTCATTGTTCATTGTTTGGTTATCGCCCCCTTTCCCGTTTCCCCCGAAGGGGGAAAGGTGGCGATACCCCAAATCTTCAAATAATGAAATAATTGGACATAAAATCACTTGCGAAAGTTGAATGAATTACCGATAAAATACAGCACCGCCAAATTTGGACGGTGCTGTTGTTTTTGTACGCTAGTGGGCGATTATTGGTGCAGAATAACTGCTTCCGATGCGCCTATTTTTATTGTGCCAGAGTGGCGACCAAGTCCGTTTTCGTCGATTTTTCCATCGCGGCAGACGGCCGTCCACAAACCGACAGGCAGTTTGTAGGTCGTTGGTTGGCGGCTGCCGTTGAAAATAACGAGAATCGTTCCCCACGCATCGCCGTTGGCGTGGTTGTTGAGCGTGTAAGCCACCACATTTTTGCCCGTTTTTTCATCGAAAGTGAGATGTTTTGCCACCTGTTCGGCCGATGTCATGCGGAACGCTGGGTGTGCGGCACGCAGCGCAATCAGGCGTTTGTAGTAGTCGAACAAATCGTGGTATTTTGCCTTGCGGCTCCAGTCGATGGCGTTGATGCTGTCGGGCGATTGGTAACTATTATGCACGCCTTTTTTGTCGCGGAAAACCTCCTCGCCAGCGTAGATAAACGGCACGCCTTGCGAAGTCAGCACGATTGTTTGCGCCAATTTGTCCATTTTCAGCAGTTCGCGCTCGCCGATGTTTGGAATGGTGGCGCGCAGTTTGTCTTTCAGGCAGGGGTCGTCGTGGCACGACACATAGTTGATTACCTGCGCTGGCGTGGTGGCGTAGGCGGTGTTGGTATGCACCACTTTGCTCACATCGACTTGCGGGTGCGCCGTTGCGCCCACAATGCCAAATTTGATGCTCTCTTCGTAGCCATTGCCCACGAGAAAACCGCCGTTGTTGCCGTCCATCCAGTTGCCGCGCATGGCATCGCGAATGTCGTCGCTGAAGACGGCCGTGGGGTAGAATTGCGGCGCATTTTGTTTGAGCGCACGCACGCTTTCGTCCAGCGGCGAACCACCAGCCGCCCAGCCTTCGCCGTGTATGCTGATGCTTGGGTCAATCTGGTCGAGTGCGGTGCGAATGGCGTTCATCGTTTCGATGTCGTGAATGCCCATCAGGTCGAAGCGGAAGCCGTCGATGTGATATTCCGTCGCCCAGTATTTGGCCGATTCTACCATGAAATGACGCATCATCGGGCGTTCCGATGCCGTTTCGTTGCCGCAGCCCGAGGCGTTCGACCATGTGCTATCGGCGTTCATGCGGTAAAAATAGCCCGGCACTAGCAGATTGAGATGCGAATTTTCGCCGACAAATGTGTGGTTGTAAACTACATCCATGATGACGCGAATGCCGTTGGCGTGCAGCGTTTGAATCATCTGTTTCATCTCGCGAATGCGTGCCGCAGGGTCGTATGGATTGGTGCTGTAGCCGCCTTCTGGCACATTGTAGTTTTCGGGGTCGTAGCCCCAGTTGTAGCGGTTCGAATCGAGTTGCGTCTCGTCGATTGAGGCGTAGTCGTACGACGGCAAAATCTGCACATGCGTAATGCCCAACTCTTTCAGGTGGTCGAGTCCCGTTTTTTCGCCTTGTGGCGATTTGATGCCGCTTTCGGTCAATGCCAAAAATTTTCCTGGAAAATTGCTGCCCGAGTTCGAATCTATCGAAAAATCGCGCATGTGAACTTCGTAGATGACCGCATCGGTGAAGTGCTTCATCGCTGGTCGCACATCGCTCGCCCAACCGTCGGGATTGGTGGCTGCCAAATCGATTATCGCGCCACGATGACCGTTCACGCCCACGGCTTTTGCCCAAATGCCCGGCGTTTCGTCGTACCATTGGCCATTTTGTTTCACTTGAAATGTGTAGAATTTGCCCACCAAATTCTGTTGTACATTGTATCGCCACGAGCCTTGTTCGGAGCGGCGCATATCGTAGGTCGAAAGCGGTTCACCGCCTTGCGCATCAGCATAGATGTGCAGCCTAACAGCCTCGGCTGCTGGCGACCAAGTGCGGAAACTCGTGCGCGACGGCGTGTAAATCGCTCCTAAATCGTCGCCTTCGTAAACAGGGTATTCGTCCATTGATGCGTATTTTGGTTGAAAATTGCAACTAACTAAAAATAAGGTAGTTAGCACCGAAAATAAGAGTTTGTGTTTCATAATGAGTGTAAAAATTGGGTTGATGAGTTGATTGGTTGATCAGTTGATTAGTCTCTATGTTTCTAAGTTTCTCGCGCTACGCGCTGTTTCTTGCTTCGCAAAGATTTTTTCTCCGCTCGGCATTGCTCAAACGAGTTTGGCACTGCGCTCGCTTATCGAAAAAATTCTGTGTTTCTTGTTGATTTGCAGATTTGTTTATTTGAAGAATTGATAAACCTGTTAATTTGAAATTTGAAATCTGAAATCTGATTTTGCGGCTCTGCCGCATCACTACTCACTTCTCACTAAAAATTCCTCACTCCTAATTCCTAATTCCTCATTTTTCTTGCTACTTGCTACTCACATCTTGCGACTGATAGAGTCAGTCGCACCAGCATCAGCGCAATGAAGAAGAGGTTGGCGGTGTGGAAAGTTTGTGCGCCGCAGAATTGTGCGACTAGTCCAACGGCCAGCAGTGCGATGAGGCAAAATGCCATGTGTCGTTTGCCGCGAGCGCACCATTTGGCGGGCGCAAAAATGGCAAAAACGAGCAACAACGGATTCGCCCAAAGCAGATTCCAGTTGGCACCAACGAGCGGATGCAGCGAAAAACACATCAGGTAGAAGATGACGCAGCCCAGCAATCCAACCACGCCAAACAGCAGCACATCGAACCAGTGCGAAATGCGGTGGCGTCGCCAATCGAACACCGTTAGTGCGATGCCCACAAGCAGCAGCGCAGCACAAACGGCCGTTGGCGCAAGCGGCGTGGGCGTGCTTTCTATCGGTTTGGCAGGCAGGTCGATGAGCGTGCGGTGCTGCGCTACCAGCGGCACAATGGTGTCGGTGGCGGTCTGAATCCATGTTTCTGCAAATTCGTCGCGCAGATAGAACGGAAAACCGACCGCGCCTTCGTTGCCCGTTGGCTGGTCGGCTTCGGCACCAAGCACAAACGCAATGCCAAACGCCGTCCAGTTGTTCCAGCCGATGCAGTCGTGCACAATGTCGCGATAGGTGGTTGCGCCCGTCGAATAGGTGCAGAGCGTGGGTTTGTCAATGGCGTTCAGCACCATGTGGTAGGGGCGTGTGGCGCAGTTGTCGAACACAAAATTGTAGCGATAAAGGCGATTTTCGGGCTTGTAATTTTCGACCAATGCATCGAAAAGCCACTGCCGCTGCGGCAAAGTTAGATTCAGCACCTGCTCCTCGACGCTCGAGCCACGCTGCTCGTAGGCGCGCACAAACGGACGCGTGGGGCAGAGCCCGATTTCGTAGTCGGTAGCACCTTTTACAAATTTCGGAATGAACAACTCCTGCTCGAAGTCGAACACGCCATAGTGAAACACCAAATCGATGTTGAGTGTGGAGTCGCACACACGCAGTGCCGTGTGGCCAAATTTTTCGTAAACAGCGTCGCCCGGAGCGCAAGTGATGAGGCTGATTTGGCTCTGTTCGGTGAGTTGCGCCGATGCAATGCCGCAACAAAAGAGTAGGATTATCGGGAAAATCTTTTTCATGTCGAAAGTCGGTTTTCCGCGACCGTTCGGCTCGGCGCGAAAGTCTATTGCAGGCGCAGTACCATGCCCGCTTTGGCCTGTGTGCCGTAGGCCATGTTGTTCATTTTGTACAACTTTTTCAGTTTAATGCCGTAGAGTTGCGCAATGTCGTGCATCGATTCGCCAACGATCACTTTGTGCGTTTCGTAGCGTTTGTCGGCGTGGTTCTTTTTGTGCCACAGATAGACATAATCTTGCGCATTCAGACGCGTCATATTGTCCATCAAATCGTTGTAGTAGAGCAGTTTTTTTATCGAAATGTTAAACGCTTTTGCCACATTGTCAATCTTGTCTTTGGTGATGACACGCACGCAGCGCACGCCATTGTTTTCAATCTCGATATAGCCCCAAAGTTGCTCATAATTAGGCTCTTCGTCGTAAAAATTCTTTTCTTCGACCTTCGCTTTTTTGTCGAGTTCGGCAAGGTTGTAGGTCTCGATAAGCCGAATCAGTTTGGCAGGGTAATTGGGGTCGGTGGCATAGCCCGCGCGGCTCAATCCGTAGGCCCACGCCTTGTAGTCGGTTATCTCGTATTGGAAGAGAAAGGCGTAGCGCTGGCGTTTCAGAAACTGCGAATGATCCTCGTACGAGTCGAGCACTTTTTTGTATTTGCGGAAACATTCGCCCAAGCGGTCGTCGTCGTGGTGAATGGTCTGCCCCTTCCAATCGCTGGTACATTTGATGCCGAAATGGTTGTTGCCCTCCACGGCCAGCCGCGCTTCGCCCGCCTGCGACTCCAAAATGGCTTGTGCCATAGTGATGCTCGCTGGAATGGCGTGGCGTTCCTGCTCGGTGATGGCCAAATCGGCGTAAGCATCGATGTAGGCTTGAATTTTGGCATCGGTTTGCGCTTGCAACGCACCAACAGCGCAGCAGACCGAAACGAGTAAAACGATTTTTTTCATATTCAGTACAAAATTTCAGAGTTTCACGACCCCCTCTAATCCTCCAAGGGGGAGGTTTTGGGATATGTTTTTTAGTTTTTTTGTGGATTTGGTTATTTGGTCGGGCGGTGAGCCTGTCGAAACGCAAATTTTCAATTTTCAAATCTTCAAATTTTCAAATAAATAATCTCTTCTAGAGATTCAACTCGCAAAGATACGAAAAATAATTGAGAAAACGCCAATTTGTTGTTCACTTAACTTTTGTAAGCGATTTTAATTACCTAATTATCCTAATTATTACTGTCCGCTAAAACTTTTTGTGAGCCAAAACAACGGCTGAAATTCGCGCGACGAATCCAGCCATGGTTTTACTTCACAAAAAGTTTTAGTGAGCAGCAATAAATTAAAAACCAGCGACTCCGCACACTTTTCGTTATGCGGAGTCGCTGTTACAAAATTTAGTGCTATGTCTTACTTCACCTCTTCGAAGTCGGCATCTTGCACATTGTCGTCGTTCGAGGCAGAGCCGCCATTCGACTGTTGCTGTTCGGCGTTGAAGCCTGCGCCAGCGTTTTGTGCGCCTTGTGCGTTGGCGGCGTTGTACATATCTTGACTTGCAGCGTGGAATGCATTGTTCAAAGCCTCGGTAGCACGGTCGATACCAGCCACATCTTGCGCTTTGTGCGCTGCTTTCAGGTCTTCGAGAGCCTTTTCGATAGGCGCTTTTTTGTCGGCAGGAATCTTATCGCCCAACTCCTTCAACTGTTTTTCGGTTTGGAAAATCATGCTGTCGGCTTGGTTCAGTTTGTCCACGCGCTCGCGCTCTTTTTTGTCGGCTTCGGCATTGGCTTCGGCTTCGGCTTTCATGCGTTTGATTTCGTCTTCGCTCAAGCCGCTCGATGCTTCGATACGAATGGTCTGCTCTTTGCCCGTAGCCTTGTCTTTGGCCGAAACTTTCAGAATGCCGTTGGCATCGATGTCGAATGTTACTTCGATTTGCGGTACGCCACGCGGAGCAGCAGGAATGCCATCGAGGTTGAACATACCAATCTGTTTGTTCTGACTGGCCATTGGGCGTTCGCCTTGCAGCACATTGATTTGTACCGATGGCTGGTTGTCGCTGGCGGTCGAGAACACTTCCGATTTTTTGGTCGGAATGGTGGTGTTTGCGTCAATCAGTTTGGTCATCACACCGCCCATGGTTTCGATGCCGAGGCTCAATGGCGTTACATCGAGCAGCAACACATCTTTCACTTCGCCCGTGAGTACGCCGCCCTGAATGGCTGCACCAATAGCCACAACCTCGTCGGGGTTCACGCCTTTCGACGGCACTTTGCCGAAGAATTTTTCGACCAGCGTTTGAATGGCTGGGATACGCGTAGAACCGCCCACCAAAATCACTTCGTCGATGTCGGATTTGGTCAAACCAGCGGCTTCCAATGCGTTTTGGCACGGGGCCAAGCAAGCCTGAATCAGACGGTCGGCCAGTTGCTCGAATTTGGCACGGCTCAAAGTCTTAACCAAATGTTTCGGCACACCGTTTACTGGCATGATGTATGGCAAGTTGATTTCGGTCGAAGTCGAACTCGACAGTTCGATTTTTGCCTTTTCGGCCGCCTCTTTCAAGCGTTGCAGAGCCATCGGGTCTTGGCGCAAATCCACGCCTTCTTCGCGTTGGAACTCGTCGGCCAGCCAGTCGATGATGACATGGTCGAAATCGTCGCCGCCGAGGTGCGTATCGCCGTTGGTCGATTTCACTTCGAACACGCCGTCGCCAAGTTCAAGTATCGAAATATCGAATGTGCCGCCACCAAGGTCGAACACAGCGATTTTCATGTTTTTGTTCGATTTGTCAAGACCGTAGGCCAAGGCCGCTGCCGTCGGTTCGTTCACAATACGGCGCACTTTCAAGCCTGCAATTTCGCCCGCCTCTTTGGTGGCTTGGCGCTGTGCATCGCTAAAGTAGGCAGGCACCGTGATGACCGCTTCGGTAACCTCTTGTCCGAGATAATCTTCGGCTGTCTTTTTCATCTTTTGCAGAATCATGGCCGAAATCTCTTGCGGCGTGTAGAGCCGTCCGTCGATATCGACACGCGGCGTGTTGTTGTCGCCTTTCACCACTTTGTATGGCACGCGTTCTATCTCTTTCGTTACACGGTCGTAGGTTTCGCCCATGAAACGCTTGATGGAGTACACCGTTTTATGCGGATTTGTTACCGCTTGACGCTTGGCGGGGTCGCCCACCTTGCGTTCGCCACCGTCGATAAATGCCACAATCGAAGGCGTTGTGCGTTTGCCCTCGCTGTTGGCTATTACCACTGGCTCATTACCTTCGAGCACTGCCACACACGAGTTGGTCGTACCCAAGTCAATACCAATAATCTTTCCCATAGTTGTATCGTTTTTTGTTTTAATAATCTTGTTTGCTTGCATCTACTTTGCGCAGATACGCTTTGATACGAGCAAACAGCGTGCCACAGCAACTGCTGTCAGTTTTTATGACAAAATGGCAGAAAACAGTATAACGGTGAGAGAGTTTATGATTCTTGTCCGCTAAAAGTTTTTTTTGTACCCTAAATTAACTCTCCAAGCGATAATCAAGAGCAAAAGACAAATTTAGGCTCACCCGATAAATCTAGGGGAGAGTTTTTGTTTTTGAGATAAAAGTCCTACCTTTGTTGCATGAATAATCAAGGAC
>CAVKTI010000050.1:0-17149 GCA_963659365.1 Acutalibacteraceae bacterium
TACCTTTGTTCTGAAATTAGTTGTTTACTCATAACAATACAAAAATAACTGATTTTTGGGAGAGGCACAAATCCTCTCCTGTTTTTTGTATTGCATTTGTTTTGGACGCCGCTCTATCCTCCCTGTGGAGGGTATCGGAACAGGGAGGATAGAGCGTTTTTTCAGTACTATAAAATTGCGTTTCGACATGGGAACTATAAAAAAAAACTGCCGTATCGCTACGACAGTTTGGTGGTTTAGTACGGATTTTTCAAAAATCCCCTTACACGCTTGATGATTGATTTCTCTGATGCCACTCCAAATACTGGGACTGGTTCCCACTCTAACACTCCGCCAGAGGGTTTGCAAAATAGTTTTTGGTTGATGGCTGCTGCGAATAAAAAGGGGAGTGCTGTTTCCATAGTTTGACCACTCGTCAAACGCTGCGCCATTTCTATTTCGTATTCCGTGTTTTTGTTTAATACACCATTTTGCAGGCTATACGCCAATATATCGATAGTAAAAATCTTTTGTTCCGAGGTTTCATCGTAATAGTCGTACGAATATGAATATGCGTTAGCGTTTTTTCCGACCACTTCTGCCTTGTCCAATACTCTGCGTTTTGTTTCCGTTACATCGAAAGATTCGGATTTTCTATACGAAATATACATAATGTGCGTAGCCTCGTTGATGTCTTTCGTCAGTTTATAGCCGCTCCATTCGAGCGAACGCGCAAGGTAGGTTTTGGTATTTCGGACTGTCCACGAATCAAGCGGTTCGTCGCCATGATACATAATCATAATTTTTGCACTGTAGGGAATCGTACCCAACGATATTACAAATACATTTGAAGCGGCAAAACACACGCTCCCAATCAAGCAAAATGCGAATAATAATAGTTTTTTCATTGGTTTTTGTTTTTTTTTTTGCGCCCATTTTGGGGCGTTTGGTGAATAATCTGTTTGTTCCTAAAAAGTTTTCCAACAGGCACAAAAAAGGCGTGGAACTTTTTTCTTTCGGCTTGAGCCTCAGGAATTTACTGGACTACCCAACAAGTCAAGCCAACGAACAAAGCCCACGCTATCGCGTGAACATCTTTTTTCGTCTTGACTTGTTTCAAAAGTGTCCAGTTTTTGAGACTCAAGAAAAATTTAACGCTTTTTTCTATTTTACAGTGTCTGCAGTTTCAATTAGTTATTTTTTCATAGGCATATTTCATCAAGATTAAACCATATTTTCAAAACTGCTAATACTCCAACACGGCGGCGTTCATAAAGTCGTTGAAGG
Organism: Acutalibacteraceae bacterium; assembly: GCA_963659365.1. Classification (GTDB taxonomy): domain Bacteria; phylum Bacteroidota; class Bacteroidia; order Bacteroidales; family Paludibacteraceae; genus W0P28-013. Next base: position 1,267 of record CAVKTI010000050.1, read on the forward strand.
GCTTTAGGGCGCGGCATACGGGCAGTAGATTGTCGAGAAAATCGGGCGCACACACCTCGTCGTCCGACAGGCGGTGTTCCACCAAAAAGGTTTTGAAGCGCAGATAGTCGGCGGCTGGCGATTCGGCACTGAAGCCCAGCGGCATTTTTTTCAGCACATCGGGCGAGAACATTTTGCCGAAATAGCGGCGGTAGTCGGCGGCAGCCTCGATGTCGCGAAATTGGTCGAAATCGATGTCGAGTGCTGTGCGTACGCGCCGCAACATCTCCTTGTCGGGACAGTAGATGCCGCCACACAACGCCGAGTTGTGCGGTTCGAGGTGCAGATAGTAGCCGCTCAAAACGCTTTTGTGGCCGCCTTGTGCGCAAATGTATGTGCCAAAATGCACCTTGTACGGCCGTTTGTCGGGCGAAAAACGCACATCGCGATAGATGCGAAAAAGGCAATCTTTCGCTTCGAGATAACGCACTGTGGGGTCAAATTCGCCAATTTTGGCAATGAGCCACTCGGTCTGCGCCAGCACATGCTGCCGCGCCGCCTCGTAGCGCGGTTTGTTGGCCACGAACCACACGCGGTTGTTGTTGTCGCGCAACTCGCGCAGAAAATCGAGTATTTCGGCGTTTCTATTTTCCATTTTCGCTAACGACAAAACGGGCGGTCAGGCGGTTGCGCTGTTCGACAAACACAACCTTTTCGCCCACAAGTTTTTCGACAATGTCTTTGGTGTAGTGGCGTATCGTTATCAGTTCTACATCGGTGTTGTAGAGCACTTCGTACTCGTCTTGCAGTTCTGCCACAAGATTTTTGAAAATGGCTGGATTGTAGTCGATGCAGAGCGAAAAACTGATGGCCGAGGTCTGAATCAGGCTCACTTTGATGCGGTAACTTGCCAAAATGGCGAAAATTTTGCTCAATTTCTCTTCGGCAATGAACGAAAAATCGCGCGGTGTGAGCGTGAGCAGCACCTGATTGGCTTTGTTGATATAGACGGGCGGTAAATCGAGTTTGCCCAACACCTCTTCGATGACCGAGCCTTGCAAATCGGGATTGACAAACGACTTGACATAGAGCGGAATGCGCTTGTTTTGAATCGGTTTCACCGTTTTTGGGTGAATGACGCTCGCGCCGCAATACGACAGTTCGATGGCCTCTTTGTACGACAGTTTCGGAATTACCTGCACTTCGGTGTAGCGTTTTGGGTCGGCGTTCATCACGCCCTGCACATCTTTCCAAATGGTAACGCTCTCGGCATCGAGCAGATTGGCGAGCAGCGCGGCGGTGTAGTCCGACCCTTCGCGCCCCAATGTGGTGGTCTGATTGGTGAGCGTGCCAGCGATGAAGCCCTGCGTAACATACAAATCGCTGTTTTTGAAGTTGAACACATCGTTCACCAAGCGGTGCGACAGTTTCAAATCGACATTGCCTTCGCGGTAGTTGTCGTCGGTTTTCAGGTAGTTGCGAATATCGACAAATTTGACACGCGCGCACTGCGTCTGCAAGTAGGCCGCCACGATGGTAGTCGAAATCAGTTCGCCAAACGACACAATGCGGTCGTATTCGTAGTCGTAACTGAGCGATGGTTTCTGGGCAACATCGGCACGCAAATCGGCGTAGAGTTGTCCCAATTTTTCATCGACCACGGAGCGATTTTTTGGCGTAAATAGTTCATTTACAATCTGTTCGTGATAATCGACAATCGCCTGAATTTTTGCATCGAGGTCGGGTTTGCGATTGAAAAAACTGTCGAGCACGCCTTCGAGCGCGTTGGTGGTTTTGCCCATGGCCGACACCACCACAACCAGTTTTTCGTCCGCCGCACCAACAATGCGGTGCAAATTGCGCACGCCTGCGGCATCTTTCACCGACGCGCCGCCAAATTTATAAATTTTCATATCAAAAAAAATCTTGCTATTTGCTACTTTTTAATCAGAAGTGCATCGCCGTATGCACCGAAGCGATAGCCCTCTTTCACCGCCACATTGTAGGCCTCCATCACCAAGTCGTAGCCGCCAAAAGCGCAGGCGTTCATCAGCATGGTGCTGAGCGGCTGCTGAAAATTCGACACCAGCGCATCGGCGGTCGAAAATTCGTAGGGCGGAAAGATGAAACGGCTCGTCCAGCCCTCGTACGGCTTGATGTAGCCATTCGACATCGAGGCGGTTTCGAGCGCGCGCAACACCGTAGTGCCGATGGCGCACACCTTGTGTTCGCGTTCGTGCGTTTGGTTGAACATATCGGCGGCTTCGTCGTTCACAAACATCTGCTCCGAGTCCATTTTGTGCTTGGTCAAATCCTCCACATCGATGTCACGGAACATGCTCAAACTGGCGTGCAGCGTGATGGCAGTGCGATTTATCCCTTTGATTTCCATGCGTTTCAGCAGTTCGCGGCTGAAATGCGCGCCCGCCATCGGTGCTACCACTGCGCCCTCTTTTTCGGCGAAAATAGTTTGGTAGCGTTCGGCATCCATCGGCTCGACAGGGCGTTTGATGTAGCGCGGCAGCGGCGTTTCGCCAAGTCCGTACAGTTCGCGTTTGAAAATGTCGTGGTCGCCGTCGTAGAGGAAGCGCACCGTGCGTCCGCGCGATGTGGTGTTGTCGATAACTTCGGCCACCAGCGCGTCGTCGGGACCGAAATAGAGTTTGTTGCCAATGCGGATTTTGCGTGCTGGCTCCACCAACACATCCCACAAAAAGACTTTCGGATTGAGTTCGCGCAGCAAAAAGACATCGATTTCGGCTTCGGTCTTCTCTTTTTTGCCCTTAAGATGCGCGGGAAACACCTGCGTATCGTTGAACACAAAGAGGTCGTTCTCGTCGAATTCGTTCAAAATCTCTTTGAAAATGTGGTGTTCAATCGTTCCTGTGGCGGCGTTTAGCACCATCAAACGCGATTCGTCGCGGTATTCGGCAGGATACTGTGCAATCTGATCCTCGGGCAGTTTGAATTTGAATTTCGAAAGTTTCATCTGATTTATAGCGTATTAGTTTTTATTTTCTCTATCAATTTGTCGATGTCCCAACAGTCGGCCACTGTGGCTGTGCCCACGCGCGTGCGTCGCAGTGCGGTAAGGTGTGCGCCGCTGCCAAGTGCCACGCCAATGTCGCGTGCCAAAGCGCGTATGTAAGTGCCTTTGCTGCACACCACGCGAATTTGCAACACAGGCAGTTCGAAATGCAGCACCTCCAAAGCGTCGATAACGAGCAGTTTCGGCTTCAGTGCCACCTCTTGCGCCTTGCGTGCGTAGTCGTAGGCGCGCTTGCCGTCGATTTTCACCGCCGAATAGACGGGCGGCACTTGCCAAATTTCGCCACGAAATTTGTCCAACACCTCGTCCACCAGTTGCCGCGTGATGTGCGCCGTGGGATAGTGCGCATCAATTTCGTGTTCCAAATCGAACGAGGGCGTGGTTGCGCCCAATTCGAGCGTGGCGATGTACTCTTTCACGCCGCTCTGCAACTCGTCGATGCGCTTGGTGGCCTTGCCTGTGCAGACAATCATCACGCCTGTGGCGAGCGGGTCGAGCGTGCCAGCGTGTCCCACTTTCAGTTTTTTCACCCCGAGCGAGCGACACAACACACCACGCACCTTGTTCACCACATCGAACGAAGTCCAATGCAGCGGCTTGTCGATATACAAAATTTCGCCCGCCTCGAAGTTCATAAGAATTTCTAGTTTCTAGTTTCTGGTTTTTCAAAATTGCTGACGCAATTTTTGTTTCTATGTTTCTGATTATCAGGTTATTTGTTGAATCGTTGAACTGTTGAATCGTTTCGGACGCACTCGGTGCGTCCCTACAATCTGAATTTGCGGCTCTGTCGCACCACTCCTCACTCCTCACTCCTCACTTCTCACTTCTCACTTCTCACTTTTCTTGCTACTTGCTACTCACATCTTGCGACTAATTAAATTATCGTCCAAATCAGCGCAAATGCTCCAACGATGGCGCAATAGACGGCGAAATATATCAGTTTGCCGCGTTTTACCAGTTCTATCATAAACTTGCAGGCGATGCAACCCGACACGAATGCCGCCAAAAATCCGATAATCAACACCGACGCTGGCACCACATTGGTAACGGCTTCGGCACTGCCCGACAGCAGGTCGATGGTTTCGAGCAACGCTTCGCCCAAAATCGGCGGAATGACCATCAAGAACGAAAATTGCGCCAATTTCTCTTTGTTATTGCCGAGCAAAAGTCCTGTGGCAATGGTCGTTCCAGACCGCGAAAGCCCAGGCAACACCGCCACGGCTTGCGACAGACCGATGATGAACGCATCGCGCATCGAAATGTCGGCTTTTTGGCGCGGTTTGGCAAAATAGGCGAACGCAAGCAGCACCGCCGTAACCAGCAGGCAGATGCCCACCACCACCAAGCCCGACCCGAAAATGGCTTCGACCTCGTCTTTGAAAAAAACACCCACAATGCCGATTGGAATCATCGAAATGAGGATATTGACCACATATTTTGTGCCTGCGTTCCAAGTGAATTTGAACAAATCGCGGAACAGCCACACAATCTCGCGCCACAGCACAACAATCGTGCTCAACACCGTGGCGACATGCACCGTTACGGTAAAAGCGAGATTTTCTTCGCCTTGCAGCCCAAAAATCGCTGCGCCGATGGTCAGATGACCGCTACTCGAAACTGGCAGATACTCCGTCAAGCCCTGGATCAGGCCAAGCACAAGCCCTTCCCACCAACTCATTCGTCGCGTTTTTTAGGTTTCCACAAAATGGCCACAATCATCAGCACAAAGCCCACCATGCAGACGATAGGCGCCAATGTAACGCGGCGAAAACTGAACACATCGGGGTTGAACTCCACCACCGTCGATGAGCCGTGCATCAGCACAAAGCCCGCAACAATAACGGCGAAAGCCACGCCCATCAAAATAAAATTGATTTTTGTAAATGCAAATTTCATACTATTTTGAGTTGAAAGTTTTTTAATAGTTAGTAGTGAGAAGTGAGAAGTTAGAAGTGTTCTTTAATTATCTAATTTCCAATTACTTAATTAAATTTTGGCGGCGTTTTGTATTCCGCAATCTGAAATTTGAAATTTGAAATCTGAAATTTTGAATTTACACAAAGAAAAGGTCGTCTGTTTTCATGCGCAGGTAGCGATTTACGGCGCAGCGGGTCGAGAGCATCATTATCAGAAAACTGAATGCGAAGACGACCGCCACCACGGGCACCACTATTTGCCATGCGTAGAGGTTCATCAAACCGCCGATTTCGGTCTGCACATAATAGACTGCGCCGCCCAGCAACACCAACGCCAGCAGAGCCGCCACCACGCTGTTCCACGCCGACCGCCGCATAAATGGTCGGCGAATAAATCCCGGACGCGCGCCCACCAATTTCATAGTGTTGATAAGGAAGCGTTTGGAATAGACCGAAATGCGTATCGTGTTGTTTATCAGCGCAATAGAGATAAAGAGCAGCACCAACGCAATGCCCGCCAAAATCAGAGAAACCTTGTTCACATTTTGGTTGATGAGTTGCACCAAATCCTTTTGATACACAAATTCGTCGATGCCTTGGAATGTCTGCAACTTGGCTTTTATCGCCTCGATGCTGTCGTTGTTGGCGTAGTCGGCTTTGAGATAAACCTCGACCGACGCGCGCAACGGATTGAACCCCAACAGTTCCGTGGGGTCTTCGCCCATACCTTCGATATGCTCTTGCAGCGCCTGCTCCTTGCTGATGTATTCGTAATTTTTGGCAAAATCGCACACCGACAAGTAACGCTCGAGGCGCGCCACATCGGCTTCGGTGGCGTTGTCGCCCAGCACTACCGACAGCGAAACATGCTCTTTGGTGTATTGCGCCATCTCTTGCGCAAAAGCGAGCAAAAACGCTATCAGCCCGACCAAAAATAGCACCAAAGCGATGCTCACCGTGGCGGTAAAATGCATATTAAAGAACGAATCTTTCCGTGGTTTGTATCTGCGTTCCATAGTCAAATCTTTTTTATTGTGCTGACCGACAAGCAGTTAGCATCGGTGCAGACCTCTTGCAATGTAACTTGCAAATATAATACATTTCAGAGCCTTTGTCAAGAGTTGAGGCAAAAAAGTCCCGCCTTTCGACAGGACGGGACTCTAAATTGCACTGCAACGCAGTGTTTAGATGCGTTTTTCGCGAATGCGTGCTGCCTTGCCTTTGAGTTGGCGCAGGTAGTAAAGTTTTGCGCGGCGTACTTTGCCGACTTTGTTCACTTCTACACTCTCGATAAAGGGCGAATCCATCGGGAATATGCGCTCTACGCCTACATTGTCCGAGATTTTGCGGACGGTGAAACGGCGTTTTGCACCATGGCCAGCGATTTTAATCACAATGCCACGATACTGCTGAATACGCTCTTTGTTGCCCTCTTTGATACGGTAAGCCACCGTAACAGTGTCGCCACTTTTGAAAGCGGGCAGTTCCTTGCCTTGCGCAAAGGACTCTTCTACAACTTTAATCAAATCCATTGATTTACAACATTTTAATTAAAAACTTGTGCAGCATTCACGGGCTTCTCCACTCCACATCAGCGGCTACACGAAACGGACTGCAAAGATACAACTTTTATTTTGAATTGCAAAATAATTTCAGAATTTCAAATGCGCTGCGCGCAGGTTTCTATGTTTTTAAGTTTCTTGCGCTTCGCGCTGTTTCTGTGTTTTTGTTAATCGGTTGATTAGTTGATCAGTTGATCGGTCGTTAAAAAGTTGATAAGTTAAAAAGTTGATTGCATTAGTGAGAACCTGTGATGTTTATTTCCTATAAACTCTAACCTATAACCGCTAACCTTTCGGACGCACTCGGTGCGTCCCTACAATCTGAAATTGCGGCTCTGCCGCATCACTCCTCACTCCTAATTCCTCACTCCTAACTATTCTTGCTTCTTGCTACTTGCTAATTTACAAAAACTTTCTGCGCTTTTTCGCCGACTTTGACGATATAAACGCCATTCAAAGAGCCGTTCAGGCGGGTAACATTGCGGCCGAGCAGGTCGAAAATCTGGAACTCGTCATCGCAGACGATGCGGCCAGCGGTAGCAAAGAGTCCTTCGATTTCGACTTGTGCGAGTGGCGTTTTTTCGCCCACATAGCGGTAGAGTTGAATCGGCACGAGCGTGGCGACGGCGGTTGGATTGGCATAGTAGCGGAACAGCAGCGTGCGTCCCGAAGCGGCTGCGTCGGCGTTATACATCAGTTGCGAGCCATCTTCGCCCACAATTTTGGTGTCGAGGTCGTCGAGGCTGATTTCGTTCAGCAGGCGTGTGTCGCTGGTCTGTATGCCATTTTTGTTTTGGTATTCGGTTTCAGCGGCGTTGTAGCCGATATATTTGCCGCTCGTGCCACGAATGCTATACTTTTCGCCTATCTTGAAGATGTCGAAACTGGCGGCGTTGGTGGTGGCATCGGCAGCGATGGCCTCGTCGGAAATGCTCACCGCAATGGTGTTGCTGGCCACATCATATTCGTCGAGACCGCCGTTCAGTGCCACATTTTTCTGTTCGCAAACTATCAAGTAGCGACCGTTCCAGTTGTCGAGTTCTTTGGTAACTTTCACATAATACTCGCCTGTGATTTCGCTGCTGCCCACGGTTACAAGGCAACTGTCGAGCAACCCATTGTAGGTCGAAGCCACAATGTAGGTGGTGCCGCTGCCAACGGCTTGCACATAGCCGCGTGCGCTCACAGTGGCGATGCGCTCGTTGAGCGAACTCCAGTTCACTTCTTTCAAATCTTCTTCCAAATCGTCGGGCAACACAGTGGCTGTCAGCGTGATGTAGCCGCCCTTTTCGAGTTGCAGCGTCTGGTGGTCGATAATCACCTGTTCGGGCATCAGTTTGCCTTTGACAATGATTTTGCAAGTGTCGCGCAAGCCCGATTCGCTGATGGCAATTATTTTGGCGTTGCCCGGATTTTGCGACACCGCGTAGCCAGTCTGGTCGATGGTAACCACTTTGTCGTCGGTGGTTTTCCAAGCGATTGTTTCGACAAATGCGCCGTCGGGTTCAAACACTACGCCGAATGTTTCGGTGTCGTAGATGCTGCCCGTAGCGTCGGCATACATGTATAGGGTGTCGATAGGTTCAGAATCGATGCAGATTTTTATGGCTGTAGCCTTGGGGCGCACGGTAACTATAGCGGTGTCGGTTGCGCCACTTGCAGCAGCGGCAACGATTTTCACTTCGCCAGCGGCAACGGCCGTAACTTTGCCATCGACAACGGTGGCAATGCTCTCGTCCATCGATTTCCAACTGATCGACTCCGAAGCGTTGGCGGGCTGCGTTTTTAGACCTAATTGTTCCTCGCCGCCCTCACAAATCGTGAGCGTATTGGGCGTGATTTTCAGACTTTTGCACGCCAGTTCGCCCGTTACCGTCCATCGGATAACTATTTTCCAAATGGCCATACCGTTTTTGCACATTTGCAGCGAGGCTTGGCTCTCTTTGGGCGATGCCACCACCAAATCGATGTGGCGCGTGCCCTCTGCACCGATATTGCATTTTGTAATAACGTTCACGGTGTCTTTGTATTCGGTCGATGGCGCTGGCATCAGGTAGATGTTGCGATTTGTAACCACGCCTTCGCCTGTGGTGTACGAAACATCGAGCGAAACGCTCTCGATAGGGAAGCCAACATCGGGCAGCGTAAGTTGTGATGGCTTGGTGTTGGTGTAGTTGCTAAGTTGCAGATACTGACCGAATTTATTGTCGTTGATTTGCACATAACCTGTGTACTCAAAGCCGCGCTCGTCGGTCATGGTGTAGTTTTGGTAGCCGTTGAAGTTCGACCTCACAGCGGCCATATCGGCACCTGTCAGCACAGTCGAATCTTTGTAAGCATCGAATGCGAACGCTGTTGCAAACGCAGACAGCACAGCAAAAAGAGATAACAATTTTTTCATGTTTTTATGGTATTTTTATTTTTGCAAAGGTACACATTTTTTGCGACAATGTTTTTCCGCCCACATTTTTTTTGTAATTTTGCACCATAAATAGTCGCAAGATATGAGTAGCAAGTAGCAAGAAGAGATTTTTTGAACATAGAAGATAGAACATAGACAAAATTAGTGTGAAAGTCTATAAAGTTGAAGGGCTATAAAGTTGAAAAGGCCGAACATTTCAGACATTCGATGATTCAATAATTCAATAATTGTATTGTAGGGACGCACCGCGTGCGTCCGAAAAGTTTATAGGTGAGAGGTTATCGTTTATAGACAATAGACAAAAGAATAAAGACAAAAGCCCAAAGGCTTTTCCCCTTTGGGGAAAACGGGGAAAGAGGCCACTGCCAAGAAAATAAACAATAAACAATGAATAATGAACAATAATCTGGCGGTGGTGTTGTGTGCGAACCTGTCCCCTTTGCAAGGGGACGAGCGAAGCGGAGGGGTTGAAAACCAAATCAACAAACACCGACATGGTATGCCGCAACCCTACTGTCGTTGTTGGTGGGCAGGAAATGCCTAATTCATAATTCAAAATTCTTAATTGACAAAACGGTTGCATATTTCAAAAAGATGCGCTACCTTTGCGGTTGAATACCATGCAAAAACTCATTTGCCTATGGCATAACCGCGCATCGGTAAGGCGATGCAGACATACTGAAATAGCGTTATAAGCCAAACTTGACATTTTGGAAACTGGACATTTCTAAAATTCATAAGAGAATCAAGCAAAAGCCTATGGACGCTCACGCAAATGCGTGGGCTTTTTCGTAGTTAATTTGATTCTCTTAGGTAGTCCAGAACCTCAAAATGTCAAATGAAATAACGGAAAGTTCGCGTATTTTTTATGCCTATATGCCGTAACAATCAACTAATCAGACAAAACAATATAAAAATCATGAAAAGATTGACCGCATTTTTGACAGCACTCTTTGCCACTGCTGCTCTTTGGGCGTATGACTTTTCTGTCGGCGATTTGTACTACAACATCACCAGCAGTACAACACCATACACCGCCGAAGTAACCTGCCAAGAGTTGGCATCTTCGAATAACTACAAAGGACTAACTTCGGCGATAATCCCCACAACTGTAACCAATGGCGTCATTGACTACACGGTAACTGGCGTTGGATACTGCGCTTTCTATAAATGTTCGAGCCTCGCCTCGGTTACCATTCCCAACAATGTAACGACTATTGGAGCGTATGCGTTCTACTTTTGTACAAGCCTTACCGCTATCGCTATCCCAAATAGCGTAACAAGTGTCGGCGAAAAGGCTTTTTTGTATTGCACAAATCTTGATACTGTAACTATTGGCAATGGTGTAACAACTATTGGTGGTGGTGCATTTTACAAATGCGAAAGTCTGAAATCTATTGTTTTTTCCCATAGTTTGACGAGTATTGGATATGAGGCTTTTTCAGGCTGTAAAGGTCTTACCGACATTACTATTTATGCAATGACACCGCCTGCAGTCGAAAATAATAGTACTTTTGAAAACTACAGCGCCACGCTCCGCGTGCCTTCCAACTCGTGCGAAGCGTACCGCAACCATGCTATTTGGGGAAAATTTAGGATTGACACTATCAGTACTACCGATGTTGAAACTGCTGACAAGGTAACCGTTGAGCCTTCGACAAACAGTGTGGCACTCACTTGGCCATCGAACGCACAGGCCAGCACCTACACCATTGTAATAAACAACAGCGACATGACATTCTGCACGCTCGCGTTCAACGCCGATGGCAAACTCACCAACATTTCCTATGCGCCGTCGGCCGATGGCACTGCTCCAAATCGGGTTGCAGAGGCCACTATTTCGGGTTTCCGTTTCACAATTACTGGTTTGGACGAGGGTTCGACCTACACCTACAGCGTTACCGCCCAAGATGCCGACGACAACCTGCTATACAACTACACAGGCGAATTTACCACCAACGCCACAACCGCCTTACGCAATATCGAAACATTTGAAACCTACACCGAAAACGGCCGCATCGTCTGCGAACAAGAGTTCCAGATTTTCGACCTGCTCGGCCGCAATGTTACACGCTTGAACGGCTCTTTGAATGGCGTTTACATCGTCAAAGTCGGCGAAAAAGCGCAAAAAGTTTTTGTTAGTAGCAAGTAGCAAGAAGAGATTTTTAGAACATAGAAGATAGAGCATAGATTGTAGAGCCGTCACAGTGTGGCGGCTTTAAGGGTTTTGTTATGCAAAATGCGGTGGAGCCGCCTAATTCAAAATTCATAATTCATAATTCAAAATTCATAATTGATTTTGTGGACGAGACACACCATTTTAATAAGTGAGCAAAAAACGCTATCTTTGCAGGTTATTGAGTTACAATCGTTTTTGAAACATCAACCGTTTTGCGTTATTTTCTCACATTTGCATATCGTGGCACCAACTATTGCGGTTGGCAGGTGCAGCCCAATGGCTGTTCGGTGCAGCAGGTTTTGATCGATGCGCTGCGCACGGTGGCGCGCGACGAAACGCTGACGGTGGTTGGTGCTGGGCGTACCGATGCGGGCGTGCACGCCACAAAAATGGTGGCGCATTTCGATGTGGCGCAGGCGATTGACGATGAGGCGAAATTCGTGGCGCGACTGAACGGCGTTTTGCCTGCCGACATCGCTGTGAGCCAGTTGTGCGCAGTGGCTGCCGACGCTCACGCCCGCTTCGATGCAACGGCGCGGCACTACGAATACCACATTGTGCGCCATAAATCGCCGTTCAAAACCGATTTGGCGTGGCGTGTGCCTTTTGCGCTCGATTTCGACCAGATGAATGCCGCCGCCGCTACCCTATTGGAATACAGCGATTTCACAAGTTTTTCGAAAACGCACACCGATGTCAAAACGATGAACTGCCGCATCACAGAGGCGCATTGGGAGCAGCGCGGCGACGAGTGGGTGTTTTGCATTGCTGCCAACCGTTTTTTGCGCAACATGGTGCGTGCCATCGTTGGCACACTGGTGGAGGTGGGCAAAGGCCGCCTGTCGGTCGATGGATTTCGGGCGGTAATCGAAGCCAAAAGCCGTTGCGCAGCGGGCATGTCGGTGCCAGCGTGCGGACTGTTTTTGACCGAAATTAACTACGATTTTTTAGTGTGAAAGTAAGAAAGTGTGAAAGTTAATTAGGAGTTAGGAATTAGGAGTGAGGAGTGATGCGGCAGAGCCGCAATTTCAAATTTCAGAATTTCAAATTTCAAATTGTAGGGACGCACCGAGTGCGTCCGAAACGCTTCAACAAATCTTCAAATAACCCAAAAAAACAGCGCGCAGCGCGAGAATTTTTGCGATTAGCGAGTGCAGAGTCAAACTCGTTTGAACTATGCCGAGCGGAGCAAAAATCTTGCGAAGCAGAAACACAGAAATTTAGAAACCTGCGTACAGCGCAACCAGAAACCAGAAACTAGAAATTAGAAATTTTTGCCTCACAGACTTTCACCAACGCGTTAAACTCATCAACTCATCAACTCATCAACTCATCAACTAATCAACTCATCAACCTAATCTGAAATTTGAAATTGAAAACGAAATGAATAAATGTAATTTTAAGACGCAAATTTTGCCGAATCTGTTGATTGGGCTTGTGTTTATGTTTGCTGCGGCTATCTACTTTTGGCCAGCATTAGAGGGGAAAATCGTCAACTCGGGCGACGGCATCAGTGGGCGTGCTGCGGTGCAAGAGAGCGTGGCTTACCACGAAGCCACAGGCGACTACTCTTTTTGGACGGGTTCGATGTTTTCGGGTATGCCCAACTACCAAATCGGTGGCAATGGCGGCTACACCGTGGACAAAATGCTCCGCCCAATCAAACTATTTTTCTCGTGGGGCACGCGCAATGCAGCGTTCATTTTTCTGTTCTACCTGTGCGCATTTTTTCTGCTGCTCCGCACATTCAAGGTCGATAAATGGTTGAGCATGGCGGGAGCGTTTGCCATTTCGCTATCGAGTTACTTTTTTGTCGTTATCGCCGCCGCACACCACGGCAAATGTTACTCCATCACATGGATGACGCTGGTGGTCATCGGGTTCATACTCACTTACCGCAAGCAGTACGGCTGGGGCGCGTTGCTGACGATGTTTTTTACCTACATCGGATTTTTTCTGCACCCACAAATGTCGTATTACATCTGTATGATGATTGGGATTTTTTGGTTTGCAGAACTGGCCATTGCCGCCCAAGCCAAAGCGTGGAAACATTTTGGCATCGCCACAATGATTTTTCTCGCAGCGTTTGCCATCGGTATGGGCATGGGCAGCGCCAATGTGTTTACCAATCAGGAATATGCCGAAGAGACGATGCGCGGCGGCCATAGCGATTTGGCGAAAACGACCGACGACACCAACAAAACCAAAGGCCTCGACCTCGACTACGCCACGGCGTGGAGTTACGGCATCGACGAAACGATGACTTTCCTGATTCCCAACTACATGGGCGGCGCAAGCGGTTACAATTTGGGCAAAGATTCGCCGTTGGAAAAAGATTTGAAACAGATGGGCGTGCCAGCGCGACAAGCCCGACAATTTTGCCAAGGTGCGCCCACCTATTGGGGCGAGAAAGCCTTTACGAGCGGGCCTGTTTATATGGGTGCCATCGTTTGTTTCCTGTTTCTGCTCGGTTTGCTGATAGTCGGCGGACCATACAAATGGGCGTTGTTGGTCGCTACACTTTTTTCGGTAATGCTGGCGTGGGGACACAATTTTATGTGGCTCACCGAACTGTTTTTCAACTATTTCCCAGTCTATAACAAGTTCCGTGCGGTCGAAAGCATTCTGATTGTCGCCGAAATTACCATGCCGCTGCTCGGATTTTTGGCATTGAAAGCCATTAGCGACAAGCGTTTGCCTTGGAATCGTCTGAAAACCAGCATTTTCATAGCAGGCGGCATTACAGGCGGCATCTGCTTGATTGTGGCATTATTTGCTGGCGCGATTGATGTAACTTCGTCGTACGATGTGCAGTGGAAAGGGCAAGTCGGGCAACAGATTTACGATGCCATTCTCGACCAACGCACGGCTCTTATCCGCAGCGATGCGTGGCGCTCGTTGCTGTTTGTTGCGCTGGGTGCAGCGGTGGTCGTTGCTTATGCGTATGCTCGCTACAACCGAGAATCGAAGCGCAACATCAATCTCTACTGCGGCATTGCGCTCACCGTGCTTGTGGTGGCCGATATGTGGGTGGTGGACAAGCGTTTTTGCAACGATAGTATGTTTGTTACGCCCAAAGACCGCGACAAATCGTTCAAAATGCTGCCTTACGAATCGGAATTGTTGCAAGACAGCACGCATTTCCGTGTGCTCAACTTGGCGACAAACACCTTCAACGAGGCGCGCACCTCGTACTATCTGAAATCGATTGGCGGCTACTCGGCTGCGAAATTGCGCCGCTACCAAGACCTGATAGATGTGCATATCGCCCCCGAAATGAATCCGCTGATGCAGGCGATTATGCAGACCAACGGTTTTGTGCTGCCTTGCAATGGCGACAGCATTTTCCCTGTGTTGAATATGCTCAACATGAAATATGCCATCGTGCCGCTGCAAAATGGGCAACAAATTCCTGTCGAAAATCCGTATGCCATGGGAAATTGCTGGTTCGTTGACGACCTGCAAATTGTAGATAACGCTAACGATGAGATTGCCGCTCTCGACAAAATCAACCTGCACACAACCGCCGTTGTCGAGCGGTCGTTTGCCGACCGATTGGACACCACCCAGCCCGACATTGCGCCGCTGATGGCATTCGACGAAGACGAAATTGTGCTTACGCACTATGCACCCAATCGCCTTGATTATCAGGCACAAAACGAGCGCAATCGCGTGGCTGTGTTCTCCGAAATCTACTATCCGCACGGCTGGAAACTCTACCTTGTGGGCGACGATGGCAAATTTGCCACCGAACTGCCACTGGCGCGCGTCAATTATATGCTGCGTGCCGCCGCCATTCCTGCTGGCACACACACGCTCGCCATGGTTTTCGACCCCGACAGCGTTCACAAAGGCAATCTGCTCTCGCTCATCTGTTTGGGCATTTTCGGCCTCACATTGTGCGGTGTTGTTGGCACAAAAATCTATCGCAAACGCAAAAAACTTTTGGCAGACAAAACAAAAAGCGTATCTTTGTCAAACAATAATTTTGAAACGCTTGTTTAGAGCGCGCAAAAACTATGCGGATAGTAATTCTTGGCACGGCGTATCCCTATCGGGGCGGATTGGCAGCGTTCAACGAACGGTTGGCGCACGAGGCTTTGGCGAGTGGCGACCAAGTGGAAATGCTTACTTTCACTTTGCAATATCCCGACTTTCTCTTTCCCGGGAAGACGCAATACAGCGACGACCCTGCGCCAAAAGACTTGTCCATACGGCGGGTGATGAACTCTATCAATCCGCTGTCGTGGATTCGTACAGGGCGAATGATGCGCCGCATGAAGCCCGATTTGCTGATTATCAAATTTTGGATTCCGCTCATGGCACCCTGCTTGGGAACGATAGCGAGAATAGCAAAGCGAGGCGGCGTTCGGGTAGTGTCGGTGCTGGATAATGTGATACCGCATGAGCCGAAGCCGTGGGACGGAATGCTGATTCGCTATTTCATTCGCAGTGTCGATGGATTTGTCGCTATGTCCGAAAGCGTGCGGCAAGACTGTCTGCGATTTATCTCAAAGAAACGCCCCAAACAAGTGGAACTCTGTCCGCACCCGCTGTACGATAACTTCGGGGAAATAGTGGATAAGGCGGAGGCTCGGCGACAATTGGGCTTGCCCGAAATGGGGAAAATACTGTTGTTCTTCGGGTTTATTCGCGATTATAAAGGGCTCGACCTGCTGCTGCGTGCGTACGCCGATGCGCGTCTGCAAAACGAACAAGTGCATTTGGTGGTCGCCGGCGAGTTCTACAACAACAGCGAGAAATACTACGCCT
>CAVKTI010000051.1:0-16666 GCA_963659365.1 Acutalibacteraceae bacterium
TGTTTCTATGTTTCTATGTTTCTATGTTTCTATGTTTCTATGTTTCTATGTTTCTCGCGCTATGCGCTGTTTCTGTGTTTTTGTGGATTTGGTTATTTGGTTATTTGTGGATTTGGTTTCTAACCCCTCCGCTTCGCTCGTCCCCTTACAAAGGGGACAGGTTCGCACCCAACAATGCTTCATTTTTAATTAAATAATTGGAAATTAGATAATTGAATAATTAAAAAGTCTATGTTCTATATTCATTCTTCTCGGACGCACTCGGTGCGTCCCTACAATCTGAAATTTGGAATTCTGAAATTGCGGCTCTGCCGCCTCATTCCTCACTCCTAATTCCTAACTCCTCATTCACTGTTCACTGTTCACTGCTCACTTCTAACTTCTCACTTCTCACTACTCACTTCTAACTAACTAACTTTTCTCTTTTTTGCAAAGAAATTGCGCATCAAGGTGCTGCATTCGTCGGCAAGCACGCCAGCGGTTACCTGCGTTTTTGGGTGCAGCACTTGCGGTGCGAAGCGTGTGAAACCGCGTTTTTCGTCGGCGGCACCATAGACCAGACGCCCTATCTGCGCCCAACCGAGCGCGGCGGCGCACATGCTACACGGTTCCACGGTTACATATATCGTGCAGTCGTTCAGGTACTTACCGCCCAAATAGTTGGCTGCCGCTGTGATGGCCTGCATTTCGGCATGCGCTGTAACATCGCACAGCAGTTCCGTGAGATTGTGCGCCTGCGCCACCGTGCGCCCGCCACAAACGACCACCGCACCCACTGGCACTTCGTCGCTTTCGGCGGCTTGCTGCGCCTCGGCCAACGCCTTGCGCATAAACAGAATGTCGTCCGCTGTGTTGTCCATCGCTCAACCAATTTTGCGCAATTTCTGCAACGCTTTTATTTCGCCAAAAACCACGATGCGGTCGTTGTTCTCGAACTTGAAGCCGGCGGCGGCTGGGTCGGCCACTTCGTAGTAGAGGCTCTCTTTGCCGAAGACATTTTTGCGCGTGCATTGGCGTTTCACGGCCACCAACTGCACCCCGAAATTTTCGGTCAAGTTGGCTTGTGTAGGCGTTTGCGACACCAATATCGACGGAATTTCCAACTCTATCAAGTGGTGCGTTTCCGACACGAGATAAACGCCCTTTATGGCTGGCGATTCGAGCGACATGGCGAACTCTTCGGCGGCCTGCGCTTCGGGCATTATCACATCGTCCACGCCGATGGCCTCCAAAATGGTACGGTGCAACTTGTTGCTGGCGCGCGCCACAAGGCGTTTCACGCCATGCTGTTTGAGCAGCGCCACAGATAGCACCGAATCGGACACCAATTCGCCAATAGTAACGATCACCTCGTCGGCATCGTCGAGAGGCAGCACCTTCAAGGCGGTTGCCTCGGTTACATTCAGGCAGATGGTCGAGCCAATCGTGTTTTTATACTCCTCCACGCGGTTCATATCGGTATCCACGCCGATTACCTCGTGTCCCATGGCAGTCAGCCGCTCGGCCAACGCCACGCCAAAATTTCCTAAACCAATGATGATGTATGTCATACGATTTCAAATTGAGTTGATGAGTTGATTGGTTGATCAGTTGATGAGTTGATGAGTTTAACGGTTTTGTCAGAGCCTGTGAGGTTTTATTTCTTATTTCTGGTTTCTAATTTCTGGTTTCTGGTTGCGCTGCGCGCTGGTTTTTAAGTTTCTATGTTTCTCGCGCTGTGCGCTGTTTCTGTGTTTCTAGTTTCAAGTTTCAGGTTTCAAGTTGTCGGTAGTCGAAAGTCGCAATTATTATTTATTGTTCATTGTTTATTATTCATTTTCGCCAGACGCACTCGGTGCGTCCCTACAGTTTGAAATTCTGAAATCTGGAATTGAGGCTCTGCCGCATCACTCCTCACTCCTAATTCCTAACTCCTAATTTTGTCTTGCTACTTGCTACTCACATCTTGCGACTAAAATATCAATTTATCGGAATCGATTCGCTTGGGTAGCGGTAGTTCGAAAAACGCTTCTCTTTTATCAAGCAGGTGAGCAGGCTGATGAGCCCCACACGCCCGACGAACATCAGCACGATAAGCACCACGCGGCTGGCGTTGCACAAATGTGGCGTAAGGTTGAGCGACAGACCGCCAATGCTCGCCGCCGACACCGTTTCGAATAGCAGCGCCATAAACGGCTGGTCGGGTTCGAACCACATCAGCAAGAGCAAGCCTGTGCCAATCAGCATCAGCGATGCAAAAATGATGATGAACGAGCGATTGACCGTCGAAGCGGCGATGCGGCGGTGGCGAATTTCGATGCAGTCGCGCCCACGAAGCGTGTTCCAAATGTTGAGAAACGCAATGCCAAAAGTGGTGGTTTTGATACCGCCGCCAGTGGACATAGGCGATGCGCCAATCCACATGAGAAACATCATCAAAACGAGCGTTATCGGGCTCAACGCCGCCGTGTCGAATGTGTTGAAACCTGCCGAACGCGTGGTAACCGACATAAAAAATGCGTTCATCAATCGGCTCGGAAAATCCATATTTGCCATCAAATTGTGGCGTTCGGTGGCGTAGAATAGCAGCGTGCCGCCCACCAGCAGCACCGACGACACTATCAGCACTATTACCGTATTCGATGTGAGCAGATGCGGAATGTGTCCGTAGAAACGCTGGCGGCCAAACAGTCGCCGCACGCCGTTGCACAGAATGTGCCACAGCCATTTTGTCAGGTTGAAAATGATCGGGAAGCCCAAGCCGCCCACAATCACAATGACCGAAATCACCGATTGCAGCGCATAGTTGTCGCGCAACATGGGCGCAGCCAAACCGCCGCCGATGGTAGAAAGGCCAGCGTTGCAAAAGGCCGAAATGGCGTGAAAAAGTGCCACCGCAAAGTCGTGCCAAGTGGTGCCGCCGATACTCAAAAAGATGGCGTATGCGCCCACCAATTCCACCACCAGCGTGATGGCGATAATCGACCAAAGTGTCCGAAATATCTGACTTACGCCCTTTTCGGGGTCGATCAAATCCTTTATCATCATCTTGTTCTGACTTTGGTGCGCTCCCGAGAAAAATAGCCCGAAAAAACTTGTGAAAGTCATGATGCCCACGCCGCCAATCTGAACGAGCAGCGCAATGATGCCCTTGCCCATGGTGGTAAACGACGATGCCACATCGACCGTAGTCAAACCCGCCACACAGACCGAACTCACCGCCGTGAAAAGTGCGTCGATAAAGCGAATCGGGTGCGTGGTGCTGCGCGGCAACATCAGCAGACCTGCGCCCACAAGGCACAACAGCGCAAAACTGCCCACAAAAATCACCGTAGGGCTCAAACGCGATTGCAGCGACTGCGTGATAGAAACCGAAATTTTGACCACCGACTGCGCTATGACAATGGCAAACAGCACATAGATATTGCTCGCCCAAGTGAGCAGCAGCGAGTTATCGACCACGCTGGCTGGCAACAACAACGCAGCCGCCACAAACGCCATCAGCAGCAGCGCAACAAGTTTCAGATACCATGTTTTGGGCGGCTTCAGACTGAACGCCTCGCGCAGCACATCGACCAGAAATTCGACCGAAAAGAGCCAAAAAGCCAGCCGAAACCAGCGCGCCACATCGGCCATGTGCGACTCCTGCTGAAAGCCCAGCCCATAGACCACCACGCCCACTATCAGCAGTGCAATCAGGCCGTTTGCCACCTTGAGCGACGACCACAAAAAAGCACGCAACGGCTGCATAAACAGACGCAGGCGCAAACGCATCGATTTTATGAATCCTCGCAGTGCCACAGTAGCAATACAACATCTTGCAAATTTACGCATTTTTTGCGACATTTGAAACAAGAAAAGTCGACAAACTAATTTTTGGCAGATTCAACTGGCAGATTCAACTTCTAAATGCAACGGATTTTTTGCAAAGTTCGGAAAAAAAATTGTTTAGGTGATTGATAGTTGAGTTTTTTCGTGGACTGTAATTGATGGCGATACTGTACCTGCTTGATTCCCTACTCCACCCGAATTGCAGTTACGCCATCGGGGACGAGCAGATAGCGCGGATGTTCTTGAAAAGTGGGCAAAAAGACACTCCACGAAGGCTCTGCGTAGGCAGAATCGAGCGTTATTCCTGCCATATCGCACAACGAGTAGTAAATCACATCACCATTTAGTTTGGCATTTTTTTGCTGTCGTGCATTTTCAGGCTTTTCGGGAAAAGCACTGTCCCACCCATCGGAATACCAAAAGATGAATGGCACATGATACTCTTGCTTCACTGGCGAGCAGTTGCCACCGTGTCCCGCTCCGCCCTGACCAATAACCTCGCCATAATCGGACACAAAAAGCATCGACGCAACCACATCGGGACGATCGATGGCACGAATGGCCGACGAAAGAATGTAGTCGGTGTAGCGAATGGTGTTGTCGTAAGCGTTGATAAGCATCAAACTATCGCGGTTGTGTAGCGGATTACACGAATTGGCATCGGGCAAATAGACGGCAAATTCTGGTTCGTAATTGGTAAAGAAACTGTGATTGCCTTTGAATTGCATCATCACAAACAGTTTGTCGTGCTGTGCCACAAGCGAATCGAGCACAAGAACCATGGTTTTGTCGCCCGAAGCAACCGTTTCGCCCTCTCTGACATCGGGAACAACAATGAGCGAATCGACACCCGACGAAAGATACCGCTCGTGCGCCAGCAAATTAGAGTTGTTGGCGATGGTGAATGTGCTGAAACCGCACTCACGAAATGGCTCTATCACCGAGCGCTCGGCATAGTTTAGGTCGAAATTTTGTGGCGTGGCACGCGTAATCAACATCGGCACTGAAAACATGGTCAGGCAGGCTTGCGAATAGTAATCGTCGAAAAGTATCAGATTCTGTTCTTGCTCGAGCAGCGGAGTTGTAGAGCGACGATAGCGACCGTTGAGCGATAGATTGTCGTAGCGCAACGACTCGCCGATACAAAAGACATAGACCTCTTTTTTGCAAAGCGACTGCGTGCGTTGTGCGCCTATGTCGAGCGACTGCGCTTGGACGATTAAACGACGCTTATCGAGTGTTTTTTTGCACTTATAATTTGAAAAGTGCAATTATATGGAGTTCTATTCCAAATGTGCGTATCTACAAAGAAACGAAGCGTGCGTGCATCATCGCTGTAGTACACGAGCAGTTTATAAGCCACAAAAGCAGTTGGCACACCCAACGAGGCGGCAAGCACAATGCACTTCAGCGAGAGGCGTATTTTGAGCGTTCGATAGCAGACACACGCCAAACCGCACAGCACAATCAACGGAATCCAATGCAATGCCTCCAACAGATTGGTATGAAAAAATTCAGAGGCCTCTTGCGAATTGGTTTTGAGGGTCGAAATGATAGCGCCAGGCAGCAAGTAGTCGCCGTAAAGATCGACCATAGTCAGGTCGATAATAGAGCCCAGCGTAACAACCGCCACCAGCACACAATAGAGCCATCTGCGCTGCACAAACAGAAACAGTGCCACCAGCGGCAACACATACAGCACACTGGTGATGAGATACGACGCAGGCAGCCCCTTATCCCAAGCATAAACCGCATTGGGATAATTCATTATGATGCCCAGCAGCAGCAGACTAACCATCTGCAAAATAAGTGGTTTATTGTGGAAAAGTTTACTCATTGTTGGACTGTACGAAAGTCTTGAAATAATCGCTGCGTATAAGCAAGTCGGAAAGATGTTGCGCCTCGTTTGGCAAAAGTTTACGATTGTTACGCGCAGCAGAATCCAACAAATTTATGCCAACACCATGCCAAAAGTATTCGTCTGCGCCTATCAACGGTAAAAGAGTTGGATAGATATCCATCTGATAGACACTATCTGTGATGGTTATGCGCTGCTTCAATTTCGGAGAGTATATGATGCAAGGACACGATTTATTTTCTATACCATTTTCGGCAACTTCCACATTTGGTTGTTTCAAAGCGGCAGAAAATTCTGTACGCGCATCGTCCCAAAAAATGCTATGATCGCCAGTAATACATATTGTGGAACTTGCCAATTCAGGTACTGTATCGATTTGAGCAAGTAGATGTTCAAGACACGCATCGGTATAATTTAGGCACTTCATATAGTTTACCATCGTTGTCGGAAGCGATGCCGAATACTCCACTTGCGACAATTTATAGTTAGAAAACGGCACATGCGAAGTAATGGTAACCGCCAAAATGGTTTTGTATCCCTGTTGTGCCGCCACCACAACGGAATCGAATAGATTACACTCGGGGATATTTTCGATAGTTTTTGTGTAACCATAAGCAGGCCCCATAACTATCTGATTCCAAACACTTGTGTTGTGTGGAAGAATGGTTACAGAACTTTCCCTATTGACCAATGAGGGGTACTGTATGTGCGAAAATGCAAAACAAGTCGCACCATTTTTTATTGGCAACAGTCCTGTATTTACAATCATTTGGCCATCGGCCGAACATCCACTTGCCGTTTGCGACTCGACATATTTGATGTGAGCAACAGGATGCGTAGCGATAAAACGGCTCAAATTGGGCATAACAGCAGGCTGAACCGCCCACGATTCGAGCGACTCTACCAAAACAAGTATCAATGGATTTTCATTATCAATAGTAGTAGAACTGTGCCGAAGCAAGCGTTCGATCTCCAATTTCTCCTCGGCGGTAAATTCTGGCGGCATTATTCTATTTTTGATAATATCAAAATAGTTCAACGATTCAAAAAGCAAAGCATGAATAACCGAAAAGTTATAATAGTCGTAGTATTTCTGCAATCGGTATAATTCCTGTCGCGATTCAAACGAAAATGGGTTGTAAGCGGCATAGCAAACAAGAGGTTTCGCATCACAAAGGTCGTTGATTAACGCATGTTTCTTTATTAGGGAGAAACTCAATTGATTGAGAAACAGAGCGACCACCATGGCGATAATGCCAATTTTAATTTTTCGTTTATCGAATGAACATTTTGCCAATACACACGCATACACCGCAGTAAGGGCGAATGGAATAGCATCTTGCCATTCGAACAAAACCCAAATACTATCCCAAAAACCATTCATGTTACCGACCATCGCAAGTGCTGGCCCATCGAGGAGTAGGCCATTCGAGCGCCAATACATCATATTGGCCAAAATCCAAACATCAAGAAATAGGCACAGAACTATGCTCCACCACTGACGACGGAAAAAGAAAATAAGCGAAGCAAAAAGCAGAGAAATAGCAATTTTTGTAGTCCAAAAACTCCAAAAATTGTATGGTGCATGCACAATGCTCGAAAACAAAATACTGTGCCACACCTCCACTTGGAGAAACAGACATTTGCAAAATAGCACAAAAGTCAAAACCGCAAATGCAACCCAATAAGAAACAAGTGGAGACCACTTTTTGGTTAAGAATGTTTTATCCATGAACCTTTGTGATTTAACAAGCGTTTTATTCGTTTATTTATGCGAAAAGGTAATCTTTTTAAGCCCTTCCAACCATAATTATATGGTTCAAAATAGGTTTTGTCGAACAACAGATCGGCCTTGCGCTGAATTTTGCAATCCGTGGGGTGAATTAATGGCAAAATTGGTTCTAAAGTGCGGAATGCGCCTACATTAGTGCTATCCTGTGTGTGTGTGCCAAACTCATCGAAACCGATATTAGTGCTTAAATTGCTATTGGGGCAGATGCCACAGCCCCCCGAAAGCCAAATAGTCATCCAAAATTGTTGATCCCAACTTGTACCTCCCAGACAATCGGCATGGATTTCGTCCAAACGCTCTTGCCAATACTCTATCTCGCGCTGTGTTGCGCCATAGCGTTTCATTGCCAATGCCAAATCGTTGCGAGAAAAGTGTTCCATTTTATAGTCGAAAAAATGCCATGCTCTGCGCCACGAAGCCCACGCACAAAGTGTACGATTCATCATACTAAAATAGTATGATCCATCGCCAAATTTACGGTCGAAAAGTTTCATACTTCCAATGGTGCGCACATCAGCATTTCCCTTGTATTTCCCGAGCAACTCTTCGCAATATGGGAAAAAGTCGGGGTGCGGCACAGCATCGTCCTCGATAATAATCCCCATCTCCTCATTGGCAAAAAACCATGTGATGGCTGCGGCTGGTCCTGCGCCACAACCGAGATTTTGCTCGCTGTAGTTGGTTATCAACTGCGTGGCAGTACCTGTAGTAAGAGATTCTATCACTTGCCGCACCTCGACACATTTCTGCACATCTCGTTCGTTGCCCTCTCGTGCTCCATCTTGAAACACATAGAGCCTCTGCGGCTGCTGCTCCATAATACGTTGCAACACCTGTCGCGTGTGCGTAGGGCGATTGAAAGTAATCAGAAGTATTGGAGTGGTGAACATTTTTATCAATGACTATGACAATGACTTATGCAATTTTTTTCGTGCACTGATTTTAGTTTTATCTATTTCTTCCACTTTACATTGGTTTTTATCACTCTGGCGGGAATGCCTGCCACCAGACAACCCGCTGGCACATCGCGCGTAACAACCGCCCCCGCTGCTACTATTGCGCCATCGCCTATGGTAACGCCTGGCAAAATCATGGCATTTGTAGCAATCCACACATGGTTACCAATGTGAACTGGTGCTGCGGCACATTTCGTCACGCCACCAATGGTTATTGGGTGATACGCATTGTCCATAATTCGCACCCCTTCGGCAATAGCACAATACTCACCTATCGTTATCTCTTTCGAACAATCGACTGAAGCACCGTTCAAGTAGGTCTGATTGTCAATAGAGAGTCGCCCCCCCCCCTGCAATAAGATAGAGGTGCCACGGTGTAGCGTAACACTTCCGCGAATAGCCATTACTGAATTGGCAAGCATACCTATTCGGCAAGTGCGACCGCGATCGAAGTCATAATCAATACGGTTAATCTCGAAAAAGGTGCGTTCGCCAATTTCAAACTTAGCCGTTGGGTGAATATCGAGAACTGAATGATTTAGCACACGAATACTGCTGCTGCGAGGATGTTTAACACGCCTATAGAGTGCGTATGTCTGCCACCAATCAATCTCGCGCAAAATGCGAATGTATTTTTTTAATTTCCTTAACATTTTAGGGGATTTCTATAAAGCGCACAAAAGTGTTCAGAAAATGGTCATTTGTTAAACTTTTTACAAAACGGGGAATTTATAGAAGCCCCCTTTATTTTTTCAGTGCGCTTTTGGGGTTTATAAAAAAGATTTGAAAGGTGCGTTGCTCCCATTACCAACGACCAAATAAAGCGATTCGACTTTAGTTGATCGTAGAGGCGTATTTTCTTATCATCGTTCTCGAGTTGCAAGCGCAAGCGTGGTGGAAAAAGTTGATTAAATCGCTCTACATCAGCCAAATAAACATCGTGTGTTGGACCGCTAGTAGCGGCACTCACGCCATGCATATCGTAGTTTGCTATGTCGATATCGACATAACGAAACGAGGCGTTGCCAAAACCAAGACACTTTACAAAAAATACCGAATCGCCAATGATGCGATAACTCTCGTCGAATGCGCCATACTCGCTAAACAATCTGCGACGACAAAATGCTGCCTGATGCAAAAAATGGCATTTCATAACATCGAAAAACGAGATATTGCTCCGCCCATAACCACGATTGCGCCAAAGTCCATCATCGTGCTGTTCTATGGTGTTGCCTTGCACTATATCGGTGCCATCAAGTTCTAGTAGAATACGACCAACAACCTGATTGTCAACCAAATAATCTCCACTATTGAGCATTAGCACATAGTCGCCTGTGGCTGCGCACACACCCTTATTCATGGCATGGTAGATGCCGCCATCGGGTTCTGAAGCCCAATAGGTGAGTTCTGTAGCGTGCGAGCGTACAAGTTCGGCACTGCCATCGGTACTTGCACCGTCAATCACTATATATTCGAACTGGCGACACTGCTGCCCCAGCACCGACTGCATAGTAAGACGCAATCCTTCAAGGTTGTTGTAATTGATGGTAATTATCGAGAGTTTCATTATTTTTGTTGAAGCGTTGAAATACAGTGGTTCGACCTACAAAAATCTATTTACAAAGCGGCGCACCACAGAGTTTATTTTTCCTACCGAATAGCGATACGAAAGGCGTGGCGAAACGAGCGAAAGTTTTGCAATTTTGCGCAATCTATCTGTATGAGCCAACCGAATCATGCAAATAGCATCGGACATACGCCATAGCCGCCACATACTCACCCCATTGGCGTAGGCTTCGAGCAGAGTAACATGGTAGTAATCGGCTACAAAGTTATAAAAAACTGCGCGTTGTACACGCTCTCGCGTGAACAATTTGTAAAGATTGCGGCAAATAAACAGCATATCGACAATATATTTGACCGAAACCGACTGTGTAATGCTCCCCTGCCTTATGCGATAAGCATAGAGGCACACATCGACGCTACTGACACTTGTGGCACGCAACAAAACTTGTGGCGTAAAATAGGAATCCTCGTGAAAAATGCCAGGCACGTTGTACAAATTGTTTTGCAACAAAAAAGTGCGTTTATACACCCCCCCCCACACACACACTAGCGGCAAATTGCGTTTCTGCCGTTCAGCGGCCTCGAAATATGCCGCCCCCGAAAGACAGTGATATTCAGCCATTGCAATAACCTTCTCGAATGTGTTTGAGGCATCGAAATAGCGCGTAGCATTGAAATAAGCCACATCTTCGCCATCGATTTTTGCTAACACCTCGGCCAGTTTGCCATCGAAAATAAAATCGTCGCTATCAAGGAAAAATATATAATCTCCCGATGCTGCATCAAGACCAGTGTTGCGTGCAGCACTAAGTCCTGCATTGGATTGGTTTATTATTCGAATGTTTGTGTAGCGTTGTGCATACTCTTGGAGAATATCGGGACTGCTGTCGGTGCTACCATCGTTCACGCAAATAACCTCGCCCGTGAAGCCATTACCAACCAACACCGAATCGAGGCATTGCGCTAAATAGGGTGCGACATTGTAAACTGGTATAATGATGGAAAGTGTCATTTTAGCGTTGAATCGTTGGACTGGTTCAAATAGTTCCGAAAATAGTCGGCGCGTATCATTTTATCGCTCAATGTAGAAGCCTCATCGGGCAAAATAGGCCGATTATGACGCGCTGCACTGTCCAACAAATTCACTCCAAAGCCGCGCCAATAATAGTCTTCGCAGCCGATAAGATATAGAATGGTCGGATAAATATCCATCTGATAGCACACCTCGTCGATGATGGTTTTGTTGGCAATTTGTGGCGAGGAGATGATGAGAGGACAACAATTTTTATATTCGTAAAGCGTAGTGAAACCATTTTCTTCAGCAAACCCGCTAAATTGACGAATCAAATTTCCCTTAAATATAGTATGGTCGCCAGTAATAACAAGCGTTGCGTTTGAAGGCAATAAGCTTAAAAAGTTTCCGAAACATGAATCAGTATAGTTCAAACAACTTAGATACTTATTAAGATACGAAGGCACATTTTTGACCGACTCAAATTGTTTTTCAGGTACACGATTAAAGGGAGAATGTGAAGCAATGGTTATACCTAATGCACAAAAAGAATAGTTTTTTTCTTGCAACATTCGTTCTTCGATAGAACGAAAAACATACGAATCGACACTATCGGCATTTATCTCCTCTTTGTAACCATATTTATGGGTCATGACATTTTGATTCCAAATATTTGGACACGAATTCACGACCAAAGCGCTATCGTAGAAATGCGCAAAATTTGGAAAAGTATTTTTTGAGTAGCCAGCGGTAGTGACTCCCGATGCAACTGGAAGTAAACCTGTATTCACAATCAGTTGACCATCGCCACTCACTCCTGCTTTTACCTGTGATTTTATTTTACTGCAAAATAGCACATTTTCTTTTGTAAGAAGACTATGAATGTTGGGCATCACTTCAGCAGCGACCTCGTCGTTTTCGAAAATCCAACTTTCAAAACTTTCGAACAAAATCACTATCAATGGCGTTGGATTAAATTCTGCATCTGCATTGTTACGATTAAAGCAAAAATCTGGTACTTCCACATCACTTGGATTTAGATCTGCAACAGACGCATCTGCAACAGCATTCCAAATAAAAATAGCGGGGAAATACGAACAAATAGAATGACATCGTAAATATTCGTATCCAAACAATGGACAACCCCATTTGGCAGCGAAACAAGTTTCCTCATAAGGGATAAACAAACGCCACCACTGATTATGGTGAACATACCCCTCATACTCGCTATAATTATTTTCTTTTGCAAATTGAATACGTTCCTCTTCAAATGGCGTCCAATAACGCATACGGTTACAATAGTATACTGGAATTAAAACAAAAAAAGCGAAAATTATTAGTGCAATAAACGAAACAATTTGCCGCTCATATTTTTGTTTTTTTCCATACAGAACTACAAAAACCGTATACAAAATCGACAAAAATGGGAAAACGAGAAATGAATGTTGCCAATATACGAGCAAAGAATCCCACAATGAATACTCTACCATGTTACCAACCATCAAAATGGCAGGAACATCAATAAAAAGTTCGTTGGCATTGTAGTAAAAAAGATTAGAAATAATCCAAATATCTAAAACAAAATTGAGAAAAATAGTCCAAGCCTTCGACTTGAAGACAAAAACAAAAGCGCCGAGGAACAAAGCAGGCGCTAACTTATCGAGATAAAAAGCAAAAAAAGCGGCAGTGTCATTCCATAACGATGAGATCAGAATAGAATGAAATATACAATAATAACAGAGTATGTTTTTCAAAAAAATTGAAAGAGCAAAGACAATAGCCACCACCCAATTGGCATACTTCGTCTCACCAAATTTCAAACTAAATTTTGAAAGACAATATTTTAATTTAAGCACGTTTTCGCTCTTACCGCACATAACCCTTGCAAATTTTATTTGTTTTAAGACCCAATGGCCAAAGCAGATAGCGTTTCATAAATGTTTTGAGTCTATTTTGCTTGGGCAATTCCAACGGCATAAACCGCCACAACGAACGGCGTTTTGTATGTACCCACTCTGCCGCGAATGGCAACCCATAACTTTCTGCTTTCCAAGGCTTTATTGCAGGCCCTACAAAATGCACTATTGCGGGGTTATTTTCACCACACAACTCGTTCTGTTGCTCTGATGTAAGTGTTTGGTAGTGGCACTGCATAAGCATCTGCGCTTGGTAGTTAAAGCGAATAGGGAGTACCAATTTATGCTCGGCCAGCACAGCGTTTAGTACATCTTGCTCGCACCAAAGAATATGCTCGTGGTTTTGACGAATGTAATCTAAACACTGCTCGTAAACGCCATGCTGCCGCCACCAGCGCAGATTGAGCAGAAGCATTCCAGCATTCAAATAACGCAACGACGGCGCATAGTGCAAACGCTCGTATGTTTTTGGCGTATTATCGTACAAGTCCCATACACCTGCCATGGCATAATCGGAAATATCTGTATTCCACAACTCATCTAACGAACCACGCACTAGCATATCGCTGTCGAGATACAGTACTTTATCCAAATCGGCGGGCAGAAGTTCCGTAGAAAAAATTTTATAATAGGTAGCCACCGTTATAGTACCGCCTATTGTGGGAAAATTGCTCAACAATTCGCCATCGATCGAGAGAAATTGAATGGTGCAGCGGAAGTGCTTTGTTAGTCGCAGAATGCTCTGTCGCTCGGCTTGCGACAGACTTTTGTCGGTCAACACATAGATATGCGCGCCAGCATTATGCTCGAGCAGCGACCACAGCATCACTCCCGTATAGTTCACAAAATTACTATCGGTAGAACAGATTATATGCAAAGGCTGGGTAGACATGGTTTATTTGGTTATGTGTCTCAAAATCCAACAATAGATGCGATACAAGAACCAACGCATTTCATACCATGCGATAGCCAACGGATTGATTTTCGGCAAATGTGTAAATAGTTGTTCCCAATGCATAGTATTTGTACCGACATCTACTTTCGATTTCACAAAACGATAGAGAGTATCGTAGTTTTCTGTTTTGTCGTTCAAACAACGAACTAAAGTCGCAGCCAAATCGTTTTTGCTTTCAAACAAATACGAATGGTTCATCACATTTTCTTCGAAAATCGGCAACAACGGAGCAACAATTTTGCACCCCATAAGTTGCATCTCTATAGCAGAGATACAAAATGTTTCACTAATGGCGGTGGGATTTTTTACACCAACTTTACACTGCCGCAAGATGTCGTATTTTTCGCTGCCTAACACACCCAAGAAATGCACCGATTGGAGTATTTCTCCATTGGAATTTGTAATGAAAGGCATAAAGCGTGCCTCATATTCTGGCGAAGCCAAACCATAGTGTCCAAGCGTGGCATTTGCATTGTAGAGCCGTCCATTGCCTATCACAAACAACTGGGCATCTGGTATCTTTTCCAGAACTTGTTTCCAAGCCTGCGCCAACACATGAAAACCCTTGTCTTCTATCAAGCAGCCCATCCAAACCACATTGTGGTTGTTCTTGTCGTTTGCTGTGGGTCTATATTTTTCAATGTCGTCGAGTGGAAAAAGATTGTAGATTGCTGTGGATTTCAAGAATGCCGGATGCATTTTGTAGTCGAGCATTTCGCTTTTGCTTACACACACAATGCGAGCGATGCGCCCATCACGCCAAAAGTGCGTGAGTATTTTTGGCGAAGGCTGATTGTGCGCCCAAATAAAAATCTGCATAGTAGCAGCGAAAGCCTTCAAACTGCGCAGTGTTGCATATTTTACATCTACGACTATTTTTCCAATTCCCAACTCGGAACACAACTCGGCACATTCATCAAGCGAGTTTGCGCGACACACATGCTTATGCGGAAAAGTGCCTTCGAAATTTACAAACAAATAGGGTTCAATACCATTGTTGCGGCATTGCAAGTAGTACGAGAGCAGCAAAAATTCATATTCTGCTCCAGGCAGTCCAGGATTTCCATGCATTATGGCGGCATAGTCCATATTTGGCATGGTAGAATTATTCAGCCAAAATGCAATTTTTTGTATCGTATCGATTGTATCTTTAGCCTTCATATCGTGCGCTGAACGAAATTGTTTTGTTCAATGCAGGGCGTATCAACCCTACCTCTTGTACGGCATAGCCTAGAGCAGGATCTATATAGTCGTGCACCTCGAATGTATGTACCAAATCGCCCCAC
This sequence comes from Acutalibacteraceae bacterium, assembly GCA_963659365.1. GTDB lineage: Bacteria > Bacteroidota > Bacteroidia > Bacteroidales > Paludibacteraceae > W0P28-013. Next base: position 15,152 of record CAVKTI010000051.1, read on the forward strand.
ACTTTGCGTGTACGCGCCTGTCCAAACCAAAGATGCATCTGATATACTCCAGTATTGAAAATATCTGGCGGGATTTGCAGATGAATGGTATAATAGCCCTCCTGCGAATCACATTCAGGCGAAACAATACACGGCTGTTGAAATAGTTCGACATCGTCTTTTGTTGAGAACGAAAAGCAGGCATCGACAAGCGCATTTTTTATGTTGTTTTTGAAACACAGTTGAATATCTATTCCCGATTTCAGTGTAATGAATTTGCCGTGCATTGGTCGGAAAGAGAAAGATTTTATCTGCACTTCGCTGTTCCCAAGAGCATGCTCAATATCGTCGAAAAATAGATTGCTGTTATCGATTTGTTCGCAGTGCGAATTTAATTCCAAATACTGGTCGGTGATAGCATTCACTTCACCCATATTTTTAATTCTTCCATTTTCGAGCAAAATCCCCGTTCTGCACAATGCCCGAATGCTCGCCATATTATGGCTTACAAACAGCACGGTGCGGCCTTCGCCGCAGGAAATGTCGTTCATCTTTCCTATGGCTTTCTTTTGGAATTCGGCGTCCCCTACAGCAAGTACCTCGTCCACTACCAGTATCTCAGGGTCAAGATGGGCGGCAACAGCAAACCCGAGGCGCACTGTCATACCGCTCGAATAGCGTTTTACTGGCGTGTCGATGTAGCGCTCGCAGCCCGAAAAATCGACTATTTCGTCTAATTTGCGTTTGATTTCCTGCTTTGTCATGCCGAGAATCGCACCGTTCAAGTAGATGTTTTCGCGCCCCGTCATCTCGCTGTGGAAGCCCGTACCCACCTCCAAAAGCGAGGCGATGCGCCCCTTTGCACGGATAGTCCCCGTAGTCGGTGCTGTAACCTTGCTGAGCAACTTGAGCAGCGTGCTTTTGCCAGCACCGTTCTTGCCGATAATGCCGACCACATCGCCTTGCTCCACCTTGAAATCGATGTCGCGCAATGCCCATACATACTCCGAGTTACCTTTCGAGGCGCGGTCGTTGGTGTCGCCAATTTTCAAGTATGGGTCTTCACGGCGCAGGATTGTGGTCTGAAACCAACGGTCGAGGTCGTGGCTCAAGGTGCGTGTGGATACCAATCCCAAGCGGTATTGCTTACTGATATGATTGAATTCGATGGCTGTGGACATCTTTCTATTTGTTTGTTGCTCGCGGTGCGTTTATTTGAGTGGTTGGTGTATTTGTAGAACTTTTTACGAAATGGGGGAATTTATAGAAGTTTCCCATAGATTACTATTAGGCTTCATAATTCATGCGAATCAGTAGAAATATCGCTGCTGTTTTTCGTCTATTTTTCAACACACACACCTTACAGGCAAAAGTTTCGTTATCTCGTTGATTTTCAACAACTTTACAGTATCAAACTAATGCAAACAAAATCTTATACCAAAATTTGGTACAAAGATAGTAAAAAAAAATATACAACGATAAAAAAAGGAGAAAAGGCACAAAAAATCCGTTGCATTTAGAAGTTGAATAGTTTCC
>CAVKTI010000052.1:0-16166 GCA_963659365.1 Acutalibacteraceae bacterium
GTCCTTGATTATTCATGCAACAAAGGTAGGACTTTTATCTCAAAAACAAAAACTCTCCCCTAGATTTATCGGGTGAGCCGAATTAAGAATTGGGCGGTTTCCACCGCATTCTGCATCGCAACAACAGTAGAGCCGTCACAGTGTGACGGCTCTACAATTAATTCACGAATTATTCGCTTCAACAATTCAACAAAAACTCTCTACTTTACACACTTTACACACTTTATACACTTTTCACTTTATAGACTTTACACATTTTCAAACTATTTTTGTATCTTTGCAGCCGATTTTTCAAGCGGCGAAAGGCCGATAAAATGGTAAAAAAGACAATGCAAAACATTCGTAACATCGCTATTATTGCTCATGTGGACCATGGGAAAACGACGCTCGTCGATAAGATGTTGCTGGCTGGGCAACTTTTTCGCGAAAACAAACCGTCGGGCGAACTGATACTCGACAACAACGATTTGGAGCGCGAACGCGGCATCACTATCTTGTCGAAAAATGTCTCGATTAACTACAAAGGCACAAAAATCAACATTATCGACACGCCAGGGCACGCCGATTTTGGCGGCGAGGTGGAACGCGTGCTGAACATGGCCGATGGTTGTCTGCTGCTGGTCGATGCGTTCGAAGGACCGATGCCACAAACGCGTTTTGTGCTGCAAAAAGCCCTGCAAATCGGCTTGAAACCGATTGTTGTCATCAATAAGGTGGACAAGCCCAACTGCCGCCCCGACGAGGTGCAAGATGCGGTGTTCGACCTGATGTGCAACCTGAACGCCACCGAAGATCAACTCGATTTTCAGACTATTTTCGGCTCGGCCAAGCAGAACTGGATGAGCACCGATTGGCGCAAACCAACCACCGACATTACAGCCCTGCTCGATGCCATCATCGACTACATTCCTGCGCCGCAATACATCGACGGCGATGCTCAAATGCTCATCACATCGCTCGACTACTCGTCGTACATCGGTCGAATAGCCGTAGGGCGCGTGCATCGTGGCACATTCCGCAACAACCAAGATGTGGCACTCATCAAACGCGACGGCAGCGTGGTGAAATCGCGCATAAAATCGCTCAATACCTTTACTGGACTTGGCAAAGCCGAGGCCGAAACGGTGGCTTCGGGCGACATTTGCGCCGTTGTCGGCATCGACGGATTCGAGATTGGCGACACCATCGCCGACATCAACAACCCCGAGCCACTGCCGCCCATCGCTATCGATGAGCCGACCATGAGCATGACTTTTACAAACAACGATTCGCCATTTTTCGGAAAAGACGGCAAATATGTTACCTCGCGCCACATTCACGAACGCCTGATGCGCGAACTGGACAAAAATTTGGCATTGCGTGTCGAAAAATCGGAAACCTCCGACTCGTGGCGCGTATCGGGGCGCGGCGTGCTGCACTTGTCGGTGCTTATCGAAACCATGCGCCGCGAAGGCTACGAACTGCAAGTGGGTCAGCCACAGGTCATTACCAAAGAGATTGACGGCGTGAAATGCGAGCCTATCGAGCAACTCACGGTGAATGTGCCCGAAGAGTATGCCAGCAAAATTATCGACATCGTAACGCGCCGCAAGGGCGAAATGACGGCGATGGAGACGCAAAGCGACCGTCTGCAACTGGAATTTATGATTCCGTCGCGCGGCATCATCGGCTTGCGCAATACCGTGCTGACCCTGTCGGCTGGCGAGGCTATTATGGCGCACCGCTTTGCCGAATACCAGCCGTGGAAAGGGCACATCGACCGCCGCCAAAACGGCTCGCTCATCGCTATGGAAACTGGCACGGCGTTTGCCTATGCGCTCGACAAACTGCAAGATCGCGGACGGTTTTTCATCTTTCCGCAAGAGGAGGTTTATGCTGGGCAAGTGGTTGGCGAAAACGCCAAAGAGGGCGACATTGTGATAAATGTAACCAAGTCGAAAAAACTGACCAACATGCGCTCGAAAAGTGCCGATGACAAAGCCACGCTGCCGCCGCCCATCGTCTTCAGCCTCGAAGAGGCGTTGGAATACATCAAAGACGATGAGTATGTGGAAGTTACGCCGCACCACATGCGCATTCGCAAAATCATTCTCGACGAAAACGAACGCAAACGCCAAGGCCGCAGCGAATAAAACGCAGTAGAGTTTTGTGCAAGTGGGGAAGTGATTTCTGATTTCTGGTTGGACGGTGCCCCTGTCGAATCGCAAATAACCCAATCCACAAAAAAGTAAGAGACGCGGCATGCCGCGTCCCTACTTTCACACTTTCGCACGGATTATATGGCTTTGGTCTTGTTGCGCAGCCACGCTTTTTCGTGGTCGGCGAGGTGTGGCGACAGCCGCTCGTAAACCGTTTGGTGGTAGTGGTTGAGCCAAGCAATTTCGTCGGCAGTCATTAGTGTGCGGTCGAGGGCGGTGGTGTCGAACGGAAAGAGCGTCAGCACCTCGAATCCGAGAAAGCGACCGAACTCGTTGCTCTCCACTTCGCGCACCGTTACCAGATTTTCGTGGCGTATGCCGTATTCACCAGCGATATAAACGCCTGGTTCGTCGCTGATGACCATGCCCGGTTCGAGGCGCGTGGGGTTGTTGTCGGTGCGAATGCTCTGCGGCCCTTCGTGGTCGCCAAGAAAATGGCCAACGCCGTGGCCCGTGCCGTGACCGTAACTCAACCCGTTTTGCCACAGAAATTGCCGCGCCAAAATATCGATTTGGTTGCCGCGCGTGCCGTATGGGAAGCGTGCTTGCGCCAGCGCAATGTGCCCTTTCAGCACCAGCGTGTAGTCGCGTTTTTGCTTGGGCGTAGTTGCTCCCAGCGGAATGGTGCGCGTGATGTCGGTGGTGGCATCGTAGAACTGTGCGCCGCTGTCGAGCAGCAGAAAATTCTCCGTTTTCAGCAGCACATCGCTTTCGGGCGTGGAACTGTAATGCACAATCGCGCCGTGGTCGGCGTAGCCTGCGATCGTTCCGAAACTTTCAGTAACGAAATTCTCCTGTTCGGCACGGAATTCGTGCAGTTTGTCGATGACGCTCAATTCCGTTTCGTGGCCTGCTGGCACGGCTTTTTCGAGCCACATCATGAAGCGTGTGAGCGCAACGCCATCTTTTATCATCGCACGGCGAAAACCGTCGAGTTCAACCTCGTTTTTCACGCATTTCATGGTGAATACAGGCGATGCAAAATCGATTGTTTGGCACGCTTTCGGCACGGCTTGATAGAGCGCGTAGTTCACCTTGCTGAAGTCCAGCCCGATGCGCCGCGCGGCGGGTTGCGCTTGCAGATAGGCGGTAACGGCGTCGTATGGTTGCGTTTCGACACCGATTTCGTGCAGATAGTTCGCCATTTTGGCATCAATCTTGTCGCTGTCGATAAAAAGCACAACTTTTTTTGCCTCGACCGCCACAAAAGCGATTGCCACAGGGTTGTAGGCGATGTCGCTGCCGCGCATATTGAGCAGCCATGCCGCATCGTCGAGAGCGGTGAATAGCGTAAAATCAATCTGTTTGGCGGCCATCGCTTGGCGCACAGCGGCTATTTTGTCGGTAGCAGCGCAACCAGCGTATTGCAGCGGCAGTGCGTATATTTTGTCTTTCGGCAGTGTAGGACGGTCGTTCCAAACTTGCGCTATCAGGTCGTGGCGCGTGTCGAGTGTGAGGTCGCGTTCGGTCAGTTCGTTGCGCAATGTGTGCAGGTCGTTCACCGAAAACATGGCAGCATTCACAGCCACCGTTGCGCCCGCGTCGAGCGTCTGTCCCAGCCATTCGGCGATAGTTGGTGTGCCAATTTCACCATCTTTTTGCAGCGTAAGCCCCGACGCTTTCAGTTGCTCGGCGGCTTGCAAAAAATAGCGCGAATCGGTCCAAAGGCAGCCGCCATCGGTCGTGATAACCGCCGTGCCAGCCGACCCCGAAAAGCCCGAAACCCATTTGCGCTCCTGCCAATGTTCGGCCACATATTCGCTCCCATGCGGATCGACGCTAGGAACAACCACAGCCGCAATTCCCTGTTGTGCCATCAGGCGACGCAACGCCGCCAATCGTTCATTTATCTCCATTGCAAAATCTCCTTTCGATTGTTTTTATGAGTGCAAAGATAGAAATTTAGTATGAAAGTGTATAGAGTGAAAAGTTTGTAAAGTTGAGAGTTTCTGTTGAATTGTTGAAGCGAATAAATTTGTAAATTGTCTTCGTCTTCGTCTTTGTCAGAGTTTTCCTCACTCCTAATTCCTAACTCCTCATTAAAAAAACACTTCTCACTTCTAACTTCTCACTTTCAATTGCACCCTCCTTCGCAGCCTTCGCAGCAGGAACCGCCACAGTTGCCACAGCCGCAACCGCCCGACATGGCGCGCAAATCTTCTTCGGTAGGCTCGTGCACATCAAGCACAGTGCCTTTGAAATAGAGGTCTTCGCCCGACAGTGGGTGGTTCAAATCGACTTTGACGGCATCGGGTTTCACCTCCACCACCTCGGCGTTGATGCGCTGACCTTCGCTATCGACCAGCGGCACAATGGCACCGGGATAAACGCCTTTTTCATCGATTTTGCCGTCGATTTCAAAAATTTTGCGTGGCAGGTCGATAACGCTCTCGTCGTCGTATTCGCCGTAAGCATCGGCGCAGGGAATCATAAAGTCGAACGCATCGCCAGCCGCGAGTTCCGCCAAGTTCTCTTCAAATTTTGGCAGCATCATGCCAATGCCATAAAAGAATTTCAGCGGTTGCCCGTTTTGAGTCTCCTCCATCAATTCCATGCTGCCGTCGTCGTTTTTCACATACAATTTGTATTCGACCGACACAAGTAAGTTGTTTGCAATTTTCATAATGTTATTAAATTTCAGATTTCAGATTTCAAATTTCAAATTGTTTCTCAAAATTGCTGTCGCAATTTTTGTTTCTAGTTTCTCGCGCTTCGCGCTGTTTCTATGTTTCAAGTTGTCTTGGCCTTTGTCTATGTTCTATGCTCTATGTTCTTAAAATCTCTCTTGCTACTTGTATCTTGCTACTTGCTACTCACATCTTGCGACTAATTTTAGAACCAAGTCGCATTGCGGCTGGCGTCGCTGCGTTTTTCGTATTTCAGGTCTTGCAGCATCGAGGCGTTCACGCCGATGGTTACCAAGTACGATTTGTAGAGTCCGAATGGCGAAACGCTGGCCGACAACCGCCAGCAGTGCAGGTCGCGCACAATGGAGAAGGTCATCTGCGTAACTTTCAACTCTTTCAGGTCAAACGAGCCGCTGTAGTTCAGTTTCCATTTTGGTGTAGGGTTCACATGTCCCGAAAAACTGAGGTTGTGCGTCCATTCGCGCTTGTAGTCCATCTTTTCGTAGTCGAAAGTGCTGCCTGTACGCCACGCTACGGAGTAGTTCACCGTGAAACTCCACGAAAATTCGGGTTTCATATAGCCCTCTTCGTCGGCGGTAACATTGGCCGATTTGTCTTTTTGCGCATCTTTGTCGATGTTCGACGGCTCGTCCATGTTGAAATCGACATCGTTGGCCATCGGGTCGCGCTCCTCTTCGTCGGAACTCTTGTTTTTGTCCTTCTTTTTGAAGGTGTTGTTGTCGATGGTGTATTGGAACGAAGTGCCAGTGCCCAAAAATCTCGGGAAATTGCGCAACTCGTTGATTCTGACTGGATTACCATAACTGTTCAACCCATATTTGTAAGGGTCCCACGCGCCTGCAAGGTTCAGCGAAAACGATTTGGTCAGTTTCAGGCGCAGACTGGTGTTGAAGTTTTGCAGTCGCAGCGAGTCGGCGGCAAAGTTGTAACCGCCCGAAATGGTGAAATTGTCGATGAGGCTCACCTTTTTATATTGTGTAGTGCCGGCCTCTTCCGATTTTTTGCGGTCTCTCACCTTCATCTCCACATTGTTGCTCAACGACCAGTTTATTGCCGCCTGCATGCCGCGCCCAGGCACGCCATACATGCCGTTGGAGTAGGGCGAGTAGGTTACCAATTCGTGGCTCACCTTGTCGATGTTGTTTTTATCGACGATTATTTTGTCGTAGGTGTCGTAAAATTTCCAAATTTTGTCCTCCCAATCGGGATGATAGTTGAACGATATCGACGGCGTCAGCACATGGCGAATGCGATCGACTTTGTCGCCAAACAGTTTGCGAATGGGCGTGTAGTAGCCATACAGTTTTGTCTGCATACTGATGCCCGCCGAAAAGTCGTACACATTGTAGAATCCAGTTACGGTGTCGAGCACCTCTTGTTGCAGTTGCTTGTCCCACGAGCGGTTCACTTTGCTGAAATACATGCGGTCTTGGAAAGTGAAATTTGGCGTGATTGTCAGGTACTTAAACAGCGTGAACGAGGCGGCAATGGGCAGTTTGTGGTTGATGGCGTTGCGCCAATCTTTGGTGAATTTCGATTGGGTAAATTTGCTCTCTTTGCACGAAATGCTGTTGGCGAAAGTCATGTTGTACGAGAGGTAAATTTTTTCGTAGAATCGCTCTTTGCCCACAGGATTTTTGCGTTTGAACGGATAGACACGACTCATGTTCACGGTCAGATTTGGCAGTGTGAGCGAGATGGTCGAGTCTTGCGAACGTTGTGTTACAAGGGCGTTTACCGATATGCTCCACGGACTTTCGGGGAAGCGTTGCGTGTAACTCACGCTCGAACTGGTGATGTTTTTCGACTGTTCGGCGGGGTTGTAGTAGTTGTTCACATTGCTGTGGCTGTAGCCGCTAGTCGAAAAATCGACCGATGCCGAAAAAGTCGAGTATTGGCTCGCTTTCGCATCTTGGCGGTGCGTCCATGTCAGTTTGAAGTTGCGGTATTTCTGATAGCCGGGCAAATCTTTTTCGCCATAAACATCTTCGCGGTAGGTGGCGCGGAAGTTGCCGCTGAACTTGTAGCGCAGTGCGTAGGTGCTTCCCAACTGCACGCCCCAAGTGCCTTTTGTGTAGATTTCGCCCGTCAGTTCAAGGTCGATATGGTCGCTGATGGCAAAGTAGTAACCGCCATTTTTCAGAAACAGTCCGCGCTCCATCTCGTCGCCATACGACGGCATGATGATGCCCGACGAATAACTCGATGTGAAGGGGAAAAATCCGAACGGAACTGCCAGCGGCAACGGCACATCGGCCAGCACCAAATAGGCTGGACCCGCCGCAATATGGCTGCCGGGGCGCACTTTGGCTTTGGTCAGTTGCAGATAAAAGTGCGGGTGGTCGTGGTTGTCGCAAGTGGTGTATTTGCCGCCCTGCATAAACATATCTTCGTTTTCGAGCCGTTTGGCTTTGTCGGCCACAATGTAGCCCTCGCCCTGCTGCGTTACGCCACCGCGTATAAAACCGCGCCGCGAGCGGAAGTTGTACGACATCTCTTTCGACGAGTAGGGCTGGTCGCCATCTTTGAACACAGGCAGTCCCACATCGTTGCCGAGGCTGTCGGTTTTGCCCATGGCATACACGGTGCTGCTGTCCATGCTCATGCGTATGATTTCGGCTTCGAGTTCGATGGGACGCTCCTGTGCATAACGCACATTGCTGCTGCCATACAAAAATCCGATGCCTGTGCCGTAGAAAATGATGGAGTCGTTGCAGTGGTAGTGTATCGGTGCGTCGATGTCGTCGTTTTTTTCGCGCTTGGTGGGTGCTTGCACGGTCGAGTCGGGCGACAATGCTGCAATTTGTGTCGAATCGAGCCTGTTTTCTGCCGAATCGAGTGCATTTTCAATGGAGTCAATGGCGTTTTCAAGGGTGCGCAACGAATCCGTTGGCGCATTTTCGGCAGCAAAAGCACGCAAAATGCCAACGGTCAAAAGAACTATCGTGATTGTTAATCCCTTGAACCTCAATGTTTTATCGATAGTTGCGACTTGTGTCGCATATAATTTACAAAGGTACAAAAAACTTGCGAATTTTCGCACGCTTTTTTCTGCCCAACGAAAAAATGGTAGCAGAAATTCCGCTACTTGGCGAAAAATGACTACCTTTGTACGCATCAAAATCGAAAAAAGAATGAAAGGAATTGCATCGATAGGGCGCTACGCAATGCTGATGGGGCGCACATTTTCTCGACCCGACAACTGGAAAATGTTTTGGCGGCAACTGCCCAAAGAGATTATCAAATTGGGCTACGACTCCATTTTTCTGATACTGATTATTTCGGTGTTTATGGGCGTAATCATGACGATGCAGGTGGTGCTGAACACCGAAAATCCGCTTTTGCCACGCTACACCACAGGTCTGATGTTGCGCGACACCTATCTGCTCGAATTTTCGAGTACCATCATGTGCCTGTTGCTGGCGGGCAAAGTCGGCTCCAACATCGCCTCTGAAATTGGCTCGATGCGTGTGTCGGAACAGATCGATGCGCTCGAAATTATGGGCATCAATTCCGCCAACTACCTCATTCTGCCGAAAATTGTCGGTTTGGTGGTCTTCATGCCTGTGCTGGTAACGCTCTGCGTGGTCATCGGACTGCTGGGCGGCGTTGGTGTGGCGCGCTTCACCGATATGATAACGATGGACGATTTTATCTACGGTTTGCAGTACGCTTTCATTCCGTTCTATTTCACCTATAGCATGGTCAAATCCGTCATTTTTGGCTTCATCATCGCTTCGGTGTCGGCTTACTATGGCTACTACGCCTACGGTGGCGCCCTCGAAGTGGGACACGCCAGCACGCACGCCGTCGTCAAAAGCAGCATCATCATGTTGCTCGCCGACATCATCATCACGCAGTTAATGCTGAACTAGTTAGTAGTTAGTAGTGAGTAGTGAGTAGTGAGGAGTGATGCGGCAAAGCCGCAATTTCAGATTTCAAATTTCAAATTTCAAATTAATGGATTAACCAAATTTCCAAATAGCCAAATAACCAAATCCTCAAATCCACAACCACAAACCAGAAACCAGAAATTAGAAATCATTGTCAATTATCAATTATCCATTGTCAATTAAAAATCATTGTCAATTATCAATTATCCATTGTCAATTAAAAAATGATTCAGGTAAACAATCTCAATAAGTCGTTCGACGGCAAGCAGGTGCTCCACGACATCACCGCCACATTCATGCACGGCAAGGTGAACCAGATAATAGGGCAGAGCGGTTCGGGCAAAACGGTGCTGATGAAAAGCGTCATCGGACTTTTCCCCATCGATTCGGGCGAGGTGCTTTACGATGGGCGCAATATCGCCAAAATGACCCAGAAAGAGGTGAAACTTTTGCGCCGCGAAGTGGGTATGCTTTTTCAGGGATCGGCCCTATTCGACTCGCTTTCGGTACTCGAAAATGTGATGTTTCCGCTCGAAATGTTTGCCAGTATGACCGCCATCGAGATGGAGCAGCGCGCCAAATTTTGCCTCGAGCGCGTCGATCTGAATCCCAATGCCTACAACCTTGCACCGTCCGAAATTTCGGGCGGAATGCAGAAACGCGTGGCCATTGCGCGCGCCATCGCACTGAACCCGAAATACCTCTTTTGCGACGAGCCAAACTCGGGTCTAGACCCCGTAACATCGCTCGTCATCGACCGCCTGATAGAGGACATCACTACCGAGTATGGCATCACCACAGTGGTGAACACACACGACATGAACTCCGTGATGGAAATTGGGGCGAACATTGTGCTGATTGACAAGGGAAAAATCGCTTGGACAGGCTCGAAAGAGGAGATTTTTACCGCCGAAAACGACACGCTCAACAACTTTGTTTTCGCCTCGAACCTGTTCAAAAAAGTGAAGACCGCCATGGCGAAATAGGTCGATTGTTGATAACTTCACGACAAAAAGCGTATTTATACCGACAAAATAGCGTACTTTTGCGGAAATAAAAGAACAATAACCCTAAAAAACACAATATCATGGCCGAAAAAACAAGATATTCAGACGAAGAGTTGGAGGAGTTCCGTGTGCTTATTCAGGAAAAACTGGACAAAGCCATGCACGAGTATGCCGAATACAGTTCGTATGTCAACAACTCCGACGGCAATGATGTAACCGACACATCGCCCACATTCAAAACGCTCGAAGAGGGCGCAACCACGCTATCGAAAGAGGAGAGCGGTCGTTTGGCACAACGCCAAATGGAGTTCATTCAGCATCTGCAGGCGGCATTGGTGCGCATTCAGAACAAAACCTACGGCATCTGCCGCGAAACGGGCAAACTCATTCCCAAAGAGCGCCTGCGCGCTGTGCCGCACGCCACCCTCAGCATCGAAGCCAAGCAAAAGCGTAAATAACGCACGCTCACGCCTACGGCGTACCAACTTGCGTACAATCAAAAGACGGAAACGCCGCGCGTTTCCGTCTTTCGTTGTTGTTTGAAGCAGCCCTCGTTACTTTTTGTCGCAAGCGACACCGCCATTCTCGGCGCAAGCACACTGGAGTGGAGGTTGTGATGCGGAAGAAAATATCTTGGCAACGATGATTTTATTCAAAAAAACAAGGCTTTAGCCTTTGTCGCCATTCTTTGCAAGGCAATCCTTTTGGTCGGAAGCCTTAACATGCTTTTTGGAGTTGATTTTGTAGGTGATTCCTAACTTTTCGTTAGTACTTTTGAGGTCGTCGATGTATGTATCGCGCTGATCTTTCGTACCCCAATAGTAGATAGTGCTTTCAACAGAAATTCCACCCGTGGTTGTTGTGGTCTTAATTTCCCAACATTTCTCTTTGTTGCTGCACGAAGTCATGCCAAGCACAGCGGCGGCCACTACGGCCATTGTCAAATACAGTTTTTTCATTTTTTTTTGTTTTGATTAAAAAATAGAGTGTCTTTACATTCATTAAGATGCGGCTTGGGGCAGAAATGTTGCAACTGCGAACAAAAAAATACTATTTTTTTTGCCCGCAGTTTTTTTGCCCTAATCAGGAAAGCAAAACAATTAGATTTTTTCGCCGAAGCAGAGGTCGCCTGCGTCGCCAAGGCCAGGGACGATGTACGAATGTTCGTTCAGTTCGGGGTCGATGGCGGCAATCCAAATGGTGGTCTTTTCGGCAGGGAAAATTTTTTGAATATGCTCCACGGCTTGCTTGCTGGCGATGACGCTGGCAATGTGTATCGTGGCGGGCGTTCCTTTCGATTTCAGTGCTTCGAACGCCAACTCCATCGAGCCACCTGTGGCCAACATCGGGTCGCAGAGAATGAGCGTTTTGCCTTCGATGCTTGGCGACGCCAGATACTCCACATGCACACGAAAAGCGTCGTGCCGCTCGTCGGTGTATTCGCGATAGGCCGATATGAAGGCGTTTTCGGCCGTGTCGAAATAGTTGAGCATGCCGTTGTGAAAGGGTAGAGCAGCACGCATGATGCACGCCAGCACCACTTGGTCGGCCACCACATTGGTGGGCGCAATGCCCAGCGGCGTGCGCACTTGTTTGGTGGTGTAGGTCAAATCACGACTAATCTCGTAGGCCATCACCTCGCCGATGCGCTCGATATTGCGGCGAAAACGCATCGAATCTTTCTGAATCTCGACATCGCGCAACTCCTTCATAAAGTTGTTCAACAGCGAATTTTGGTCGGCAAAATTTACGATTTTCATGTCAATATAATGTAGTGTGAAAGTTTGTAAAGTTTGTAAAGTGTATAAAGTGTGAAAGCAATTTCTAATTTCTAATTTCAAGTTTCAGGTTTCAAGTTGTTTTGGTCTTAATCTTCGTTTTCGTCTTCGTCAAAAGTCATCGTCTTTTGTCTTTATTCTTTGTCCTCTAAACGATAACCTCTCATCTATAAACTATTATTCATTGTTCATTATTCATTATTTATTGCGAAAAAAAAATGCCGCTCCGCCGAAGCGAAACAGCATTCACAAAACAAACTATGAAACGATTTTCTTAAATAAATTTTTCATGTTCACGGCATCGCCAATCATTTTGTGTAGCGAGTCGATGGGAACGCGCTGTTGCTGCATTGTGTCGCGGAAACGCACGGTAACGCAGTTGTCGGTGAGCGTGTCGTGATCGACCGTGATGCAGAACGGCGTGCCGATGGCATCTTGTCGGCGGTAGCGCTTGCCGATAGAGTCTTTTTCGTCGTAGGCGCACTTGAAATCGAATTTGAGTTCGTTCATTATTTCGCGCGCTTTTTCAGGCAGTCCGTCTTTTTTTACCAGCGGCATTACGCAGGCTTTGACGGGCGCAAGCACCTCTGGCAGCCGCAAAACAACGCGTGTGTCGCCGCCTTCGAGCGTCTCTTCGCAGTAGGCCGCCGACATTATCGAGAGGAACATACGATCGACACCGATTGATGTTTCGATGACATACGGCGTGTACGATTGGTTGGTTTCGGGGTCGAAATACTCGATTTTTTTGCCCGAAAATTTGGCGTGCTGACTCAAATCGAAGTTGGTGCGGCTGTGAATGCCTTCCACCTCTTTGAATCCAAACGGCATTTCGAACTCGATGTCGGTGGCGGCGTTGGCGTAGTGCGCCAGTTTCTCGTGGTCGTGATAGCGGTATTTGTGGTCGCCGAGGCCGAGTGCTTTGTGCCATTTCAGGCGGAACGCTTTCCAGTGTTCGAACCACTCCATTTCGGTGCCGGGTTTCACAAAAAATTGCATCTCCATCTGCTCAAACTCGCGCATACGGAATATGAATTGTCGCGCAACTATCTCATTTCTAAAGGCTTTGCCGATTTGCGCAATGCCGAATGGGATTTTCATGCGCCCCGTTTTTTGCACATTCAGATAATTGACAAAAATGCCTTGCGCCGTTTCGGGGCGGAGGTAGATTTTCATCGCACCATCGGCCGTGGAGCCCATTTCGGTGGTGAACATCAGGTTGAATTGGCGCACATCTGTCCAGTTTTTGGTGCCGCTTACAGGGCAGACAATCTCCTCATCGACAATGATTTGCTTCAATTCTGCCAAGTCCATGGCGTTCATGGCGCGCGAGTAGCGCTCGTGCAGGGCGTCGCGTTTGCGCTGATGTTCAAGCACATTGGCACTGGTGGCGCGGTATTTCTCTTCATCGAACTGCTCGCCGAAACGCTTGCGCGCTTTTGCCACCTCTTTCTCTATCTTTTCGTCGTATTTGGCAATCTGGTCTTCAATCAGCACATCGGCGCGGTAGCGTTTTTTGCTGTCGCGATTGTCGATGAGCGGGTCGTTAAAAGCATCGACATGACCCGAGGCTTTCCAAGTGGTTGGGTGCATAAAAATGGCAGCATCGATGCCCACAATGTTTTCGTGCAGCAGAATCATGCTGTCCCACCAGTAGCGTTTGATGTTGTTTTTCAGTTCTACGCCGTTTTGTCCGTAGTCATATACAGCGGCCAGTCCGTCGTAGATTTCGCTCGATGGGAACACAAAACCGTATTCCTTGCAGTGGGCGACCAATTTTTTGAAAACCTCTTCTTGTGAAGCCATAGTTCAGTGTGAAAGTGTGAAAGTGTAAAAGTGTAAAAGTATCAGAGTTTGAAAAATGCTTTCAACCTGCAAAGTTACGACAAAATTTTGGAAAATGCAAATCGCCTTTTTTGTGTTATTTAATGGTTGCCAGCGCAAATTTCAGGCGTTTCAGCACCTCGTCTTTGCCGAGTATTCGGGTGATGACAAACATTTGTGGGCCGCGCATTTCGCCGACCAGCGTCAGGCGGAAGGGGTTCATCACATTGCCGAGGCCGTAGCCTTTGGCGGCGCACCACGCTTTTATCTGCTCTTCGCACGCTTCGGCATCGTCGAAACTGGGCAGTTTTTCTATCTCGCAGAGCAATTCCGAAAGTAGCGTGTGCGTGTCGTCTTTCCAGCGTTTCTGCACATCTTTTTCGTTGAATTCGGTCGGTGCAACGAAGAAAAATCGGCACAAATCCCACAAATCGCAAGTGAGCGTGGCGCGCTCTTTCATCGCAGCGATGGCCATCTCCACTTTTGCGCTGTCGGCGGCAATGCCAAGCGCATCGAGTTTGCTCTGAACGATGGGTGCAAGTTCCTTGTCCGACCGCTTTTGCAGATAGATATGGTTGAAATGTTTGCCTTTTTCGTAGTCGAATTTTGCGCCGCTCTTGCTGCACCGCGTAAGGTCGAACAGGCGTATCAGGTCGTCCATCGACATCACCTCTTCGTCGTTGCCGGGATTCCAGCCAAGCAGTGCCAAGAAATTGATGACGGCTTCGGGCAGATAGCCGCTCTCGCGGTAGCCGCTCGACACCTCGCCCGTTTTGGGGTCGTGCCATTCGAGCGGAAAGACAGGAAATCCGAGGCGGTCGCCGTCACGCTTGCTCAGTTTGCCGTTGCCGTCGGGCTTGAGCAGCAGCGACAGGTGTGCAAATTGTGGCATACTCTCTTCCCAGCCAAAAGCGCGGTAGAGCAGCACATGGAGCGGTGCGCTTGGCAGCCACTCTTCGCCACGGATAACATGCGAAATCGCCATCAGATGGTCGTCCACAATGTTGGCCAAATGGTAGGTCGGCAGGCAGTCGGCCGATTTGTAAAGCACTTTGTCGTCGAGAATGCTCGAATTGACATGCACATCGCCACGAATGAGGTCGTGAACGGTAATCGCTTCGCCCGGCTCAATTTTGAAACGCACCACATATTGTTCGCCTTCGGCAATGCGGCGCTCAACCTCTTCGGCGTTCATTGTCAGCGAGTTACGCATTTGCAAGCGTGTCGAGGCGTCGTATTGGAAATTTGAAATTTCGGCACGCTTGGCCTCCAACTCTTCGGGCGTGTCGAATGCGATGTAGGCTTTGCCGCTGTCGAGCAGTTGCTGCACATATTTTTTGTAGATGTCGCGCCGCTCGCTTTGGCGGTACGGACCGTAGTTGCCACCAAACGAAACGCCTTCGTCGAACTGAATGCCGAGCCAGCGGAACGACTCCAAAATGTACTCTTCGGCGCCTGGCACAAAACGGTGGCTGTCGGTATCTTCGATACGGAAAACGAGTTCGCCGCCGTGCTGTTTGGCGAAAAGGTAGTTGTACAATGCGGTTCGCACGCCGCCGATATGCAGCGCGCCCGTAGGCGATGGTGCGAAACGCACACGGACTTTTCTCTCTGTCATCACTGTCATCACTTTTCCACTTGTTTTATTCTGCAAAGGTACGAAATTTAGTTGAAAGTTGATAAAGTGCGAAAGTATGAAAGTATGGACGCATTGAGTGCGTCTGAACCAAATCATCAGTTCAATAGAAACAAAAAAACGCAAAAAATGCACTTTTTTTGCAAAAAAATTTGGTTAATCGAAAGAAAAGACCTACTTTTGCCGATAATTAACAGAAAAACGAACCAAAAACGACTGCCTATCGTAACACGCCTACTTCTTTGACCAAGCGAAAAAAGTATGGAAATTCTGCAATCTTTGACCGATGAACAGTTGGTGAAGAGTTACGAACAAGGCTGCAACAAGGCGTTCGAAGTACTGCTGAACAGGCACAAGGATAGGCTCTACAACTACATCTATGGCATTACGCACGACAGCGACCTTGCCGACGATGTTTTTCAGGACACCTTTATTAAAGCCATCACCACCATTCGCCAACACCGCTACACCGAGGTCGGGCGGTTTTTCTCGTGGCTGTCGCGCATTGCACGCAACATTGTGTTCGACAACTACCGCCGCGAAAAGACCGAAAACACCGTTTCGACCGACGAGAGCGACACTTTCGACCTGCTGAACAACGCCAAACTCTACGACGATACTTTCGACAGCCTCACCTACGAGGCCGCTCTCATCGACTTGATGAAACTCATCGACCTGCTGCCCGATAATCAGCAACGCATTGTGCGCATGAGGTTCGTCAAAAACTTGAGTTTCAAAGAGATAGCCGAAATCGAAGCAATCAGCATCAACACTGCGCTGGGGCGTATGCGCTATGCGGTGTTGAACCTGCGCAAACTGGCTAACGAACGCCATTTGGTAGCCTGTTTTGAGCGCACTTTTTGACAACTTCGCACAACAAACAAAAGCGGACTTTCGAGTAATCGAGAGTCCGCTTGTTTTTTTCAAAGCAAGTATTAACGGCTCACCCGATAAATCTAGGGGGGAGTTTTATCTCTATAGTTTCCATTTAGAAACGCAATTTTATAGTGCTGAAAAAAACGCTCTATACTCCCTGTGGAGGATACTAGAACAGGGAGGATAGAGCGTGCACACAAAACAAATGCGGCGTATAGGTCAAATTGCAGGATAAATTTTACACGACACCTCTCAATAGGTCAAATTGCAGGATAGTTTTTTTAGTAGAGAGAGAACGAGTAGGCA
>CAVKTI010000053.1:0-15906 GCA_963659365.1 Acutalibacteraceae bacterium
AAAATTTTTTTCGAAGATTTTTTGTTGATTCGGTTTCCTACCCCCCCCCCGAAAAACTATCGTTTTTCTCGTCCCCTTGCAAAGGGGACAGGATCAGTTTCAATTAAGAATTTTGAATTAAGAATTAAGAATTAGCGTCGTTGGTGTTGGTCGCGTGACGTTCCCCCTTTGGGGGAAATGGGAAGGGGCTACAACCAAAATAACAGTAGAGCCGCCACAGTGTGACGGCTCTACAATTCGTTAATTGGTTGATTATTTCGGACGCACTCGGTGCGTCCCTACAATTTGAAATTTGAAATTTGAAATTTGAAATTCTGATATTTTGAAATTGCGGCTCTGCCGCATCATTTCTCACTTTTAATTCATTTTTTCCGAATCAGCGTGAGGCCGTCGCGTAGGGGCAGAATCACCTTTTCGATGCGTGGGTCGGCGGCGATAAAGTCGTTGAACTGCTTGACGGCGATGGTCTGATGGTCGCCCAATGGCGGATTTTCGATAAGCACTTTGCCGTCCCACAGCGTGTTGTCGGCCAAGATGAAACCGCCGCACCGCACGCGCGGCAAAACGAGTTCGTAGTAGTCGCGGTATTCGCGCTTGTCGGCATCGATAAACACAAAATCGAATGTGCCGTCTATTTGCGGAACGACCTGTCGTGCATCGCCAATGTGCAGTGTAATCGATTCATTATAAGGCGATTGTGCAAAATTCTGGCGAATAAACGCCTCTAATTCGTCGTCGATTTCTATGGTGTCGATGTGGCCGCCAACGGGCAAACCTTCGGCCATACAGAGCGCCGAATAGCCCGTGAAAGTGCCAATTTCGAGCAAGCGCATCGGTTGCGCCATACGCACCAACATTTTCAAAATGCGCCCCTGAAAATGCCCAGACATCATGCGCGGATTGATGGTCTGCAAGTGTGTTTCGCGTGCCACCGCCGCCAAAAAATCGGGCTCGGCATCGCTGTGGCGCGCCATATAGTCGTCGATCAGCGCGTTGTAGTCGTCAAATTTAGTGGCCTGTTTCAGTTGCATAATCAGCAGAAAATCAATGTTGTACGCTTGTCGAACGCAAAAATATCGGCGGCGACTTGTTGCAGTTTTTCGGCCGAAACGGCGGCAATCTGTTCGTGCATCTCGGCATTCGACAGGCAGTAACCCACCTGCAAAAACGATTTAGCCATCGACAAAATCAGATTTTCACGATTTTCGTCGGAAATCAACATCTGACCATCGAGTTGGCATTTGGCTTTGTGCAACTGCCGCTCGGTGAGCGGCACTTCTTGCAGTCGTCGCAACTCGTTGTCAATCAGTCGCATACAGCGTTTTTCGCTGCCTTGGTCGCACCCGAAATAGATGTTCCAAACGCCCGTATCGACATACGAAGTCAGATTCGATTCGACCGTGTAGGCCAGTCCATTGCGCTCGCGCACTGCCATATTCAGGCGGCTGCTCATATTGGGACCGCCCAAAATGTTATTGAGCAGCAGCAGCGCAAAACGGTCGTCGTGCGTCAGGTGGTAGGCGCGATTGCCCAGCACGCAATGCGTCTGAAAGGTGTCGCGGTGTTGTCGAAGCGTTTGCGGAGCATAGGCGGTCGGCTGTTGGCGCATAAACGCGCGGTGCGTGGCTGGCACGGCAAAATAGCGTTCGGCCCAGCGCACCATTTTTGCAAAATCGACTTGCCCAAACAGGTAAAACACAAGGCTATCGGTGGTGTAACAACGCTGCACAAAGGCGCGCATTTTGGCCGCATCGATGGTTTGCAGCGACGCCTCGTTGCCCAAAATGTTATGCCCTAGCGACGACCCACCAAAGAGCAAATCCTCGAAATCGTCGTAAACCAGTTCGGCGGGCGAATCGTTGTAGAGTTGAATCTCCTCGACCACCACGCCGCGTTCGTGTTCCAATTCGGTGGCGGGAAAAGTGGAATGCAACACAATGTCGGCCAGCAGTTCCACCGCGCGTTCGGCCTGCGCTTGCGGCACAGTGGCGTAGATGTAGGTCTCCTCTTTGGTGGTATAGGCATCGATTTGTCCGCCAAACGACTCCAAACGGCTGATCACCTGCCAACTTTTGCGGTGCTCCGTGCCTTTGAAAAGCATGTGTTCCACAAAATGCGCCATGCCTTGTTCGTCGGGGCGTTCGTCGCGCGTGCCAGCATTCACCACAAAACCGCAATAGACCACCGACGATGCAGCAGGCACATGCAGCAAGCGAATACCGTTCGACAAAGTGTGCGTTTCGTAAAACATTCTCTCTCGCGTAACCAGTCTGCAAAGATACGAAAATAGTGCGAAAGTTTGTAAAGTAGAAAGTGGAACTGTTGAAGAGTTGAACTGTTTATTTGTTGATTTGCGGATTTGTTGAATTGTTGAATATAATTTCTATTTAGAAACGCAATTTTATAGTACTGAAAAAACGCTCTATCCTCTCTGTTCCGGTATCCTCCATAGGGAGAATAGAGCGTGCGCCAAAAACAAATGCAATACAAAAAAAATTAAACCGACGACCCAGAGAAAAATTAAATTTCTCCACACCAAAAGATTGCTTCTTCAAACA
This sequence comes from Acutalibacteraceae bacterium, assembly GCA_963659365.1. Classification (GTDB taxonomy): domain Bacteria; phylum Bacteroidota; class Bacteroidia; order Bacteroidales; family Paludibacteraceae; genus W0P28-013. The sequence goes on from CAVKTI010000053.1 coordinate 2,559, forward strand.
TTTTCCTTAACTTCGCACAATAATTGCATTTGTTATTGGACAAGGCGTCATTTTTCACTTATCGCCGAAAAAGTCGATTCGCGAATTTGTTGTTACAAATAAAAAGCGTAACTTTGTCGCCAAATTTTCGTACAAACAAAATCGAAAAAAACGCAATGAAACCTACACTATTAGTATTGGCCGCAGGCATGGGAAGCCGCTACGGCAGTTTGAAACAACTTGATGGCATCGGCCCCAACGGCGAAACCATCATGGACTACTCCATCTACGACGCACTGCGCGCTGGTTTCGGGCAAGTGGTGTTTGTCATCCGCCACAGTTTCGAAGAGGAGTTTCGCCAGCAGATTGTCAGCAAATACGAGAATCACATTCCTGTGAGCGTGGTTTTTCAGGAGATTGACAAAGTGCCAGCAGGCATTCCGTACGACAAAGAGCGCACCAAACCGTGGGGCACCAATCACGCCGTGCAGATGGCCAAAGAGGCTATCCACGAGCCATTTGCCGTTATCAATTCCGACGACTTCTACGGCCGCGAATCGTACGCACTTTTGGCCGATTTTCTGCAAAGTGTCGAAGGGCAGCAAGGCAAATACTGCATGATTGGCTACCATGTGGAGAACACGCTCTCGGAGAGCGGCTCGGTGAACCGTGGCATCTGCCGTGTGGACGAGCGAAATCTGCTCACCAACATTGTGGAGCGCACCAACATCGAGTGCCGCGGTGGCGTGATTCAATATCCGACGGAAGAGGGCAAATTTGAAAATATCGAAGCAAACGCCTTGGTTTCGATGAATATGTGGGGCTTCACACCCGACTATTTCAACCACTCCGAGCGGCTGTTTGCCGAATTTTTGCAGCAGCACGGCAACGAGCCAAAATCGGAAATCTACATTCCGACGGTGGTCAACCAACTGATAGTCGAAGGCAAAGCGCAGTGCGAAGTCATCGACTCGCCCGCCAAATGGTTCGGAGTAACCTACGCCGAAGACCGCCCACAAGTGGTATTGGAGATAAACAAACTGATTCGCGAAGGCATTTATCCGCAAAAACTATGGAAGTAACGAAGACAATAAAAAAGATGTTGGGCTTCTCGCACGACAAAATTTTGGTAACGGGCGGCGTGGGCTACATCGGCTCGCACACCGTAGTCGCGCTGATGAACGCTGGATACGAAGTCTATGTGGTCGATAACCTGTCGAACTCGAACATCAATGTGCTGAACGGCATCGAAAAAATCACTGGCAAACGCCCTGTTTTCGAGAACATCGACTGCACCGACTATGTGGCGATGGACAAATTTTTCACGAAATACGAGGGCATCAAGGCCGTCATTCACTTTGCGGCGAGCAAAGCCGTGGGCGAATCGGTGGCAGTGCCGCTCAAATACTACCGCAACAATGTGGTCGGGCTTGTCAATCTGCTCGAACTGATGCCCATTCACAAGGTCGAAGGCATTGTCTTTTCGTCGTCGTGCACGGTGTATGGCCAGCCCGACATTCTGCCAGTGGACGAATCGGCACCGATAAAAACCGCACTTTCGCCCTACGGCAACACAAAACAGATTTGCGAGCGCATCATTTTCGACACGGTTCACGCCAACAACTCGCTGAAAAGCATTATTCTGCGCTATTTCAACCCGATTGGCGCACATCCGTCGGCCTATATCGGCGAACTGCCCAATGGTGTGCCGAACAATTTGGTGCCTTTCGTGGTGCAAACGGCGGCGGGCATTCACAAAAAAATCCGCATTTTCGGCAACGACTACAACACGCCCGACGGCACCTGCATACGCGACTACATCAATGTGATGGACTTGGCCGAAGCGCATGTTTTGGCTGTCGAACGCATGCTCGACAAAGATTTGAAAGCCCCCGAAGTGTTCAATCTCGGCACTGGGCGCGGTCTTTCGGTGATGGAACTGATAACGCGCTTCGAGGCGGTTACGGGCGTGAAAGTGCCTTACGAAATCGTTGGCCGCCGCGAGGGCGACATCGAGCAAGTGTGGGCCAACCCAGCACTGGCGCAAAAAGTGCTGAAATGGAAAGCCAAAACCTCCGTCGACGACACACTCGCCTCTGCTTGGCGCTGGCAACAACGCTGCATGGGAAAATTAGTGTGAAAGTGAGAAAGTGTAAAAGTAAGAAAGTAGGGACGCAGCGTGCTGCGTCCTTTTTCTTTTGAAATTCTGGGTTTCTATTTTTTTTAATTGTTTTTTGCTTCGCAAAGATTTTTTCTCCGCTCGGCATTGCTCAAACGAGTTTGGCACTGCGCTCGCTTGTCGAAAAAATTCTCAAAATTGCTACCGCAATTTTTGTTTCTATGTTGTCAAGTTTCTAATGGTTCCATTTGAAATTTGAAATTTGAAATTTGAAATCACCGCTTGCTGCGTTTAGCGAGTGAGCATGAATTTGATGCTGAAGCCGACATTCGAGGTGGAGATGGGGTACGAGGTGGAGATGACGGGTTTGCTCATCTGGTAGTCGTAGAAGAGGCGGAAGTTGAGTTTGGAACTGAACACATAGTCGGCGGTCAGTTTTATGGTGAGCGATTTGGTGCCTGTGGTGGGCTGCACATCGTCGCTGTCGATTTTGCGAATGATGGTTTTGATGTCTTTGAACGAAAAATCGACGCGCGTGGTGAGGTCGTTTTTCACGGTTTTCGACTTGTTTTTCAGTTTCAGCACGATGTCGAAATCCTTGACCACATAGCCAAGCCCAACAACCCACTCGTCGTTGGTCGATTCTACCAGTTGATACGAGGTGAGATTGAGCGTGAGATTGCGCTGGCGGCGGTACTCTACTTTGCCTGTGAAACTATTTTTCATCGCCATATCGAGCGAAAGGAACGGCGCAAAACTTTCGTTTATCGACACGCTCGAGATGTCGTAGCGGCTCGACGGAATGGGATTTCCGCTGGTTACATCACGCACAAAACCGAAACCATCGTCGTTTTCGGCATAGTTCGAGAACGACGAATACGAGGCCACATTGTAGGTGCATTGATAGGCATGATTGAGCGTAATCGAGCGGAAATACTTGGAAACGCCCGGGATGCGCATCAAGCCGTCGTACGAAATTTTCCAGTTGGGAATGATGCTCCAGAACGATGGGAACGGCGATGTGGAGGCATGCGTAATGTCGCGCCCTGTGTAGGCCGCCAAGAAAGCAGGAATCAGCACATCGGCCGAATTTTGACTGTAAGCGCCGTTGGCAGCATCGTAGGTTTTGCCCGCCAGCGCATTGTCGGCCATAAAGCCTGTGCTTGGATAGCGTGTGCCTGTGTAGCGACTTTGCAGTTTTTCGGCCATGTAGGCGCGGTTGTCTTTGAACTTTTCGAAAGCGCGCGAGCGGTAGTTGCCGTCGGCTTTTTCTACCTTCCAGAACGAGGTGAGAATGGCGGCGTGCGTCATGCGGAAAGTGCCTGTGAAGGTGGTCGGCATATCGTCGTACATGTACTGAATGGTCGATTGGTCGGTCGAAACGCGCTTCGAATTCAGGTCGATTTTCAGTCCGGGCAGCGGCTCAAGGTTCAGTTTCACATCGAAATCGCTGGTGAAACTCTGCGATGCAGGATTGATGATGGAGTCGTTCATGTAGATCCAGCCACGCTCGGCGGCGCGTTCGAGGTAGTCGCGTTGCGGAATGCCGAAAGCGAAATCCAAGCCTGGCGACAGCACGCCTCCATCGACGCTCTGCCCCATGAAGCCCGCTTTGCTCGAAAAACTCGGCAGTACGAGCGTGCTTGTCTCTTTGTACGACACCGACAAGCGGCGAATGAGCATGAGGAAGCGCACCGACATCTCGCCCGCTTTTTTGGCTGGCGAAACAAGGTTCGGATCGACCGTTTGCAGTGCCACTTTCAGGTTTTGCAGGTCGGCTTTGCCCGTGAAACGCACTGTGTTGGCATCGACTATGGTGTAAGGCACTTTCACCTCTTTGCCAAGACTGTCGGTTACCTCTATTTTCAAGCGTTTGCTGTTCAGTTTGTGGCGAATATCCACGGTTTCGCCTTTCGAAATCGACAATGTTTGCGTTTCGTTTTTCGGGCGGAAGCGTTTGTTTTGTCCCGTCGATTTGCCCGAATAGCGCGTATTGATATCTTTCAGATATTTCGATTTGTTATAGAGTTTTTCGAAATTCACCTGCCCATCGATTTGCCAGTTGGCCATGTTCGAAATTTCGTTGCCGAGCGTTACATCGTCGCTTACTTCGGCGCCGCGATTCCAGTTGTAGGTGGCGTTGTACTGGGCGTTTGCGGTGAGCCAATCGAAAATCGGCATTTTGGAGAACGGCACAGAATAGGAGGCGCTGAACACCTGCTGATAAGAATATGGTGTGCCGAAATGTGCCAAACTGCTCAACACGGTGTCTTTCCAATTTTCGTACTCATCGGGGAAAAACTCGCGGTTTACAGGCGTGTATTTGGTCTCTTCGATGCGTGCGTTGAAGGCGGTGCGCAACTGGAATTTCAGGTTTTTCGTAAAGTCGTATTTCAGTTCGAACTGTCGATCCCAAGTGAAATCTTTGCTCGACGAGAGCAGCGAATTGTTCACATCATGGTAGTCGAGATTCATCGAGCCTTCGAGGTCGCGCAACTGCCGTTCGCTGTAGAGGCGGTTCATTGTGGTGGAGAACGCCAGCACGCTCGGTTCGTAGTTGATGCCAAAATCTTTTATCACGCGCCAAGCGGGTTTCTGCACGCCTTTTGCATTTTTGAACGGCTCCCACGGTTTGGGCGTGGTGGTGAAGTTGTAACTGAGCGTGCCACGGTGTTGCAGCGTTACATCGCGTTCGGTTTCGGGGTCGAGTTCGTGCGTTTCAGTGTAGGCATACGATGCCGAGAAGTTGGCAGGGTCGTACACACGCGGACGGTCGGCGGTGCGAATGTCCACCTTCACATTGGTCAGATTCACGCTGGTGTTGGTCGTTTTTGTTTCGACCAAGCGTTTCAGCGAGTCGCGCTCGGCTTTGGTTTCGAGTGCATCGAGCGCGTCGTCGAGCAGCACATCGCCATCGAGCGGATTGTATTGCGGTTTGCTATTTTCGAGCGAATACGACACATAGAGCGGAATGCGCACATTGGCTTTTTCGGGGAAGAAGCGGCCAAATTCGAGCGCACCGCTCACATTCAGTTGGGTCAGGTCGTCCAAGCGGCGTTCGAGCAGGCTCTCTTCGATGCCGCCAAAGCCCGCCGTTTCGTGGCGCACCGACAGATTGACGCTGCCGATGTCGGAAAATCCTACCGATGCGCTGCCAGTTACCGCCCAGCCGCCATCTTCGTTGTAGTCGGTCAGGCGCAACTCATCGACCCAGATTTCGCCCGTTTTGACGGCGCGTCCTTGGTTGCGCACACCAATCATAATCGTCTGTATGTCGCCCAAATTCGGGTTACCCATCACCGTGATTTTGTTCTGCGGTTTGTTGGGGTCGTACTCCGAATAGGCTTTGGTGTACGACACCGAGCCGCCGTTATTTTTCTGCGTGTTGCGGCTGCTCTTCAGATTGGTAAAGAGTTCGAACGCAAAGTCGAACATATTTTCCTCTGGCCACACTTTGGCGGCATCGGCAGTGGTGTAGATGCCTTGTGGCGTGAGTTTCAGCGGAATTTCGTACTCGTAATAGTTGTTTTGTGCGTCGCTACCCATGCGCAGGAACACCGACAGTTCGTAGTCGTCGAGTTCGCCAAGGTCGTCGAGCATTTTTTCGGCGTGGGTAAACATCTGCAAACGGCGGTATTGGCGCATATCCATCGACAGATTTTTGTACACAGCGCGCGCATCGCCCGGTGCCAAATCGTACACGCGCAGCACCATCGACTGTTCGTTTTGCTGGGTCAGTTGCGGCTGACTTGGGTCGGTTTCGCGCGTAACGCCCGGCGGCAACACATAATTGACAGGCTGTTTTTTGTTGTTCTCTTCGATGCTGACCGCCGACACATCGAGCGTGCCTTCGGTAGCGGGCGGATTGGTCGGGTCGTAGAGCGTTTTGGTGTATCTGCGCCATTCGCCGCGCACCAGTTCGAGCGTTCCAAAACGCAGGAACATCGGTTCGTAGAAACCGTGCATGAAGATACGCATGAAACGCACCGATTTGAAATCGCGAATGGAGCCGATTTTCTTTTCGTAGTCGCGAATCGGAATTTTGAACTGATACCACGCCACACTTTCGCGCTTGCCGTTTTCGAGTTCGACATTGGCAACCACCTTGTCGGTGATAAAGTTGGAGCCGACCACCATGGCCGCTGGAGTCAATTCAACGCGGTATTGGTAGTATTTTTCGTATTCGTTCAGCGTGTTGTCCTGATTGATGTCCTCCACATCGGGCACAGTTGTAGCCGAAGTCGAGTAACTTTCGCTGCTGTCGTCGGTCGATGGCGAGTTGCCTTCGGGACCGCTGTAGTACTTGTAACGATCGAGAATGGAGCGTTCCTGCGAGTCGTAGTCCGAGCCGCGATAGTGGTGGAAATTGTCGCCCGATGGGTCGTTGAACGGCGAGAATGGGTCGGCCTCCATTTCGGCTATCACATTGGCTGGCAGCGTGTTACGCAAGCGTTCGAGGTATGTGCGGTAGGTCGAAAAGTTGAACTCGTCTTCGGTGCGCAGGCCGTCGAAGCCCACATCTTGGAACTTGCGCGAACCCGATGTATTGTCGAACGCCAGCACCATCGACTGTTTGCGCGGCACATAGCCCCACACGGTGCTGTCGCACTGCGATAGGTCGCCATCGGCTGGCATTCCGTTTTCGAAGAATTTTTTGCCGTCTTTCAGAATGTCTTCCGACACATCGCCCAAGTTGAAGTAGAGGTTGCCGCCTTTCGATGTGCCGAGCGTGTCGTAAACAAACGGATCCATCAGCCAAAATTCGATGTATTCGATATTGGCAGTTTCGAAATCGCTCGTTTCTAACTTGCGCATGATGCCGCCCCACCGTTTTTCGGGATTCGCAAGGCGACCTGTAATCGGATTCCAGTTTGTGGCATCGAGGTTGTAAGGGCCGCGCTCATCGGGATAGAAACTCAGGTTCAGCACTGGCATATACGACGACTGCCCGAGCAGACTCTCGCGGTTCGGAAAAATCTCCTGCTCTCTGACGGCGCGCGTCAGATGGTTCGACTGCAAATCGGGATTGCGGCGAATATGCTCTGGTGTGGTCGAGTTGTTTTGGTTGAACACGCTATTGTCGATCGAGAACCACGACAACAGGGCGCGATTTACACCATATTCTATATCGTTCGATTTTGCGGCTTCGGGAAAGAGTGCGCCTGCGCCCGGGTCGTAAGGCGTGCTGGCCAAGTGCCAATAGTGCGGATAGCGCAAGTCGATGCCCGTTTCGGTCGATTCGAAATCGTCCAGATAGGCGTAACCGGGATTGTTTTCGATTTTACGATGGCGCGGAATCATCTGCGCAAACTCGCCGCTCAACGAGATATTCGAGGCGGCAGTGGCGTTCAACAGCGGCAGCGCATCGATGGCTTTGGTGAGCCACGGCGCTTCGTCGCGGTAGGCGGCATTCAAGCCCCAAATGGTGTTCGATATGGGTTCGCTGCCCACTTCGGGCTTGGTTACAAGCGGCATTTCCGACAAGTGCATCACAGTGCCGCCCAGCGAGAAATTGTCGTTGAAAGCATACTCCAAGTGCGTGCCAATCAGCGTTTTGCGCTGCGTATTGAAGAGCGACTGATTTTCGAGCGACACATCGACCGAAGTGCCCGAAGCCAAAATAGATTCGTTGAGAATCGTTACCGTTCCCATCACATAATCGACCGTGTAATCGACATTTTCGGTGAGCGTAGCACCGCCAGCAGTTACCACCACCGAGCCGCGCGGAATGTTCATCGCGTTCAGTTTTATCTCGCTGCCCGAACTCGATTGGTATTTACCTGTCAAGCGGAATTTGTTTTTCTCCGAAAATTCGGCCGCCACCACAAGGGTCGAATCGTACAACTCTTGGAAAACATATTTGTCGGCGATGGCGTCGTTGCCGATGGCTTTGCGCAGGTGCGAGCCAAACGGTTCGACCACGGGGAAGATAACGCGACCAGTGGACGAATTGACCGTGTAGCCCTCCACATAGTCGAATTTGCCGTCGGGGCGCGTCTGTTTTTTCGCATCCAAGCGGTCGAGGTTCATCACCTTCAGCAGCAACTGATTTTTGCAATTTCCTTCGGTGATGTAGTTGAGATAGGCGCCCGTTGTGTCGTTGTGGTACTGCACATTCAGTTCAAAATTTTCGGACTGAATGCCCATTGCGCCAAGGTAATAGACATTTTTCATCATCAGTTTCCACATCGCGTTCGATGGCGATGGTGCCGAACTTTTCAGCATTTTGACGATGAGTGCGTTGGGCGTTTCGATGCCGTCGGTCGAAAATTCGCCGACCTGATAGGTTTTCCCGCCAAGCGTGTATTCGTAGGCCACAGCCAGCACCTCGTCGGCGTTCAGAGCCGTTTTCAGCGAGATGAAGCCCAGCGTGCTGTTGAGCGTATATTCCGACGATTCGAGTCGGCGCGCGCTCTCAATCTTTTCGTAATCCTCGCCGCCCTCGATGCCCAGAGCCGCGTAGTTGGCCTCCATCAGGCTGTTGAACTGCTGTATGTCGCGAATGCCGCCGATGGCTTTTATCTCGTCGTAGAGCGTGTTCGAGGCGTTGTCGGGATAACGCTGCCCGCGCGAAGCCCAGTGCGGATTGTCCACCGTCTGCCCTTCGGCCAAATCCATGAAACCGATGATGTTGCGCGCTTGGTCGAAATTGCCACGCTTGTTTGTAACCCACACTTCGATACGGTTGATGGTAACGCCCGAAGCGATGTAGGGCAATTTGCTCATGTTTTGGTCGTAGGTGTCGCGAAAGTATTGCGACAGAAAAAAGTGGCGGTTTTCGTCGTATTTGTCGATGGCAACCTCAAATTCGCGCTTTTGCGAGCCGCCTTTGGAACTGACTTTTTGGCTCGACGATTTCTGTTGCGACACCACCGCCGACACGCTCAATTTGCCAAACTGCAAATCGGTTTTGAAACCAAACAGTGCCGAACTTCCGCGAATGAGCGAACTGTTGAGCGGCATGCTCACATTGCCCACCTCCACTTTGCGCACGATTTCGTCCTCTTTGCCCTCGTACGAGAGTTTCAGCATCTGCTGGTCGAAGTCGAATGTCGCCTCGGTGTTGTAGTTCATGGTAAAGTTGATTTTGTCGCCCACCTTACCATTGACATTCAGTTGTATTTTGGTGTCGAAATCGAAACTTGTGGTTTTGCGCAGCCGCTCCGACAGCGACGGATTGTCGATTTTGTTCGTTACAATGCCAAACACAAGTTCGGCCGAACCTTGCGTTTTGAGTTGCACGCCGCCCGGACCAAACACCTTTTCGGCAGGGCCAAGGCTGAATTTCATATCGGCCAAATTGAATTTATCCTCGAAATTCGACTGCGCTTCGGCATTTTTTGCGCGGAAATAGTTGCTCATTGCGCTGCGCTGCGTGTACTCTTTGTACTCGCCGTCCGACATCACAAAGGGCGTGGCGATGTCCATGTCGCCCACTTTGGTGTGGAAAATGTAGTTGCCCGTGTTGGGGTCGTACTCCACCGAGGTCTGCACATTGCTCGGCTGAATGTCCATGGGATATTGCTGACGCAAATCGTCGTAGGTCTGCTGCTGGGCGGGCTTCACCGTGTACGACGGCAGCGTGTCGGCTGGCACATCGTAGTCGGGTTCGTCGTCCACCGTCTTCGAGCGGTTGTTGCGCTGCGCCAACATTGTGCCAAACGGCAGCACCACAATGCCGCCGACAAACAGAAGTAGGGCTATTTTCCAAAAACGATTCACGGGCTACGAGGAGAGGCCTTAAAGCAGTTGCAACGATTTTTTTATCAGTTGTTCCACAGTCAGTTTCGGGTCGTCTTTCACCAGTTTGTCCACCGCCTTTTGCGAAGCACTCTGCTGAAAACCGAGCATCACAAGTGCAGCCACGGCTTCGGCTTTCACATCGCTGCCAGCAATCGACGGAATGCCGCCCGCCGCTGCCGACTTGCCCACTTTGTCGTGCAAATCGACCACAATGCGCTGCGCCGTCTTCAAACCGATGCCTTTCACATTTTTCAGCACCGACACATTTTCGGTGGCGATGGCCGCTTGCAGTTCGTCAACCGAAAGCGACGACATAATCATGCGCGCCGTGTTCGCTCCCACTCCCGACACCGACAGCAACTGCAAAAAAAGTTCGCGTTCGCTCTGCGTCGAAAAGCCGTAGAGCAGGTACGCATCTTCGCGAATAGCCTCGTAGATGTAGAGTTTGCACGCCGTGGCGTTCGATAGTTCGGAGTAGGTTATCAGGCTGATATTCACCGCATAACCCACGCCATTCACATCAACTACGGCCAAAGTTGGAGTCAGTTCGGCCAATTTTCCGTTCAGATAGTCTATCATAAAAATCGCTTTTGAAAACGGTGCGAAGCGCGCACGCGTACAATATAAAACGGCGGCGGCGCGGCGTTTATTGTGTAGCAGACAGTTTATTTTTCGCTCCGACAACGATTTTTGCGGCTTTTTCGCCATTTTCTTTCTGATTATCAGCGAAATAAGAGAAAATTATGCTCTTCGGCAACAAATAAATATGCTAAAAAACATACATTTTTGCAAACAAGATAGATTCGTATCAAAAAAAAGAGTACCTTTGCAAATTGTTTTCAGTAGTCCTGCGACCAGCAAATTTGGTACCGACGGAGAAGGAGAAAATATGGTACAAACGACAGACAAAAACATTGCGCCCATCGACCAACTGAACCCGATGTGGGAAGTGATAACGCCCGAAGAGCGTATGTATCTGCGCGAAAACACACGCATGCGCCGCTACCGCAAGGGCGATGTCATCTACCACGAAGGCGACATTCCGCACTACATGATTTGCATCATCAGCGGTTGCGTAAAAATCTATTGCGACGGTCTTGGCGGACGAAGCCAGATAGTGCGTTTTGTGAAAAAGACCGAAAATTTCGGCTACTGCGCCGCATTTGCGCAAGTGCCCTACACCACCACCGCCGCCGCCATCGAAGCCACCGAAGCCTATCTCGTGCCTGTGTCGGTGATGAAACAGATAGTGCAAGCCAACAACAAACTGGCCATTCACTTTGTGCGCACGCTGGCCAAAGAACTCTGCCTCGACGATACGCGCATCGTCAGCCTCACACAAAAACATATTCGCGGACGCTTGGCCGAATCGCTCATCGTGCTGCGCAACAACTACGGCTACGACGGCAACAGCCGCACGCTCAACTGCCGCCTATCGCGCGAAGACCTTGCCAACTACTCGAACATGACCACCGCCAACGCCATACGCACGCTGTCGAGTTTTGCCAACGAAGGCATCATCAGCCTCAAAGGGCGATACATCACCATCAACGACGAAGAGGCACTGCAAAAGATCAGCAAAATGGGCTAAAAACGCCATAAAAAAGGATAAAACACAATGCTAAAAGAGAAAATTGCACAGATAGCCGAAACGATTAACACGCTCTCGGCCAAATCGCAGGACGAACTGGAAGCCCTGCGCATTCAGTATCTCAGCAAAAAAGGGCAAATTCCTGCGCTATTCAACGAGTTTCGCAATGTGCCAAACGACGAAAAACGCGAAATCGGGCAACTGCTCAACCAACTGCGCGACAAGGCACAAGAGAAACTCAACGAACTGAAAAGCACGCTGAACGACGGTCGCCAAAAGGCCGAACAGACCGACCTTACGCGCACAGCCGACCCCATTGCGCTCGGCACACGCCACCCGCTGTCGCTCGTCAAAGAGGAGATTATCGACATCTTTTCGCGCATCGGATTCACTGTGGCCGAAGGTCCCGAAATCGAAGACGACAAACATGTGTACGGACTGCTCAACTTTGCGCCCGAACACCCAGCACGCGACATGCAGGACACATTTTTCGTCGAAAAAGAGATTGGCGTACAAAAACCGACTGATATTCTGCTGCGCTCGCACACATCGAGCGTGCAAACACGCGTGATGACCACGCAACAGCCGCCTATTCGTGTGCTTTGTCCGGGGCGCGTCTATCGCAACGAGGCCATTTCGGCACGCGCGCACTGCTTTTTCCACCAAGTGGAAGGGCTCTACATCGACAAAAATGTGTCGTTTGCCGACTTGAAACAGGCGCTACTCTACTTCGCCAAAGAGATGTTCGGCGAAGAGACGCAAATTCGCCTGCGCCCATCGTTCTTCCCTTTCACCGAGCCGAGTGCAGAGATGGACATTTCGTGCGACTTATGCGGCGGCAAAGGCTGCTCGTTCTGCAAACACACGGGCTGGGTCGAGATTTTGGGCTGCGGCATGGTCGATCCCAATGTGCTCGAAGCGTGCGGCATCGACTCGAAAATCTACACTGGATACGCTTTCGGCATGGGCATCGAACGCATCGCCAACCTGAAATACCGCGTCAAAGACCTGCGTATGTTCTCCGAAAACGATGTACGCTTCCTGCAACAATTTCAATAGAATGAGGAGTTAGGAATTAGGAATTAGGAGTTAGAAGTTAGAAGTTAGAAGTTAGAAGTGAAAAAGTTTGTAAAGTAGAAAGTAGGGGCGCACCGAGTGCGTCCGAAACAATTCAACGATTAAACGCTTCAACGAATAACCAAATAACCAAATCTGCAAATTAACAAAAAAAACAGCGCATAGCGCGAAAAACTTAGAAACTTAGAAACTATACGAAACCGTGCGCAACCCAATTTGAAATTTGAAATTCTGAAATTTGAAATCCAAAAATGTTGGTAAACATACTGAAATCGAAAATACACCGCGTCAAGGTAACGGAGTCGTGCCTCGACTACATCGGTAGCATCACCATCGACGAGGATTTGATGGACGCCGCCGACATCATGGCCAACGAGCGGGTGCAGATAGTGGACAACAACAACGGCCAACGCTTCGAAACCTATGTCATCAAAGGCGAGCGCGGCTCTGGTGTCATCTGCCTGAACGGCGCAGCGGCGCACTTGGTCAGCGTCGGCGATGTGGTCATCATCATGGCCTACACATGGCTAGAACAGAGCGAAGCACGCACCTTCAAACCGCGCATCGTCTTCCCCGACGAAAACAATCGACTAACGAAATGAGGGATTTCAATACGAAGACGAATTATTTGAAGATTTGAAGATTTGAAGATTTGAAGATTGCAGCATTGTTGAATGCGAAAATTCAAAATTCTTAATTGAAACAGAACCTGTCCCCTTTGCAAGGGGACGAGCGAAGCGGAGGGGTTAGAAAACCAAATCCGCAAATCAACCCAAAAACATAGAAACACAGAATTTTTTCGATAAGCGAGCGCAGTGCCAAACTCGTTTGAGCAATGC
>CAVKTI010000054.1:0-15784 GCA_963659365.1 Acutalibacteraceae bacterium
AAAGTCGCGGCAGGGGCGCGAGCGTTGCCAAAAATTGGCGGTTTTGGTTTCGGCGGAATTAAACTCGCTTTCGCTCAAACAGTAATTCCGCTTTTTCGAAACACAAAACCTGATTTTTGACACTCGCTGCCCAATGCCGTGTCGGAATCAAGAAAACCGCCAATTTTGCGAAAAATGACCTACGAAAGTTGAGTATTAAATATGCAAAATAAGGCGTTCTGGCTATCCAAAATATGTAAAATAAGGCGTTTTGGTTTGTTGAAATATGTAAAATAAGGCGTTTTGATTTGCTGAAAAGTGTAAAATAAGGCGTTTGGGGTTGATTTTGCAAATTGCCGAGATTTTTGGCGAGGCGTTTGTAAATGTTTAGTTGGGCGACAGCGTGAAAACCCCACCATAAGTCTGTAGAGATGCGTTCTCTATGGGCTTTTTTGTGCTTTTGGACGGTGTTTTTTATAGCATTTGCAAATGTGGACGAAAAGCCGTACCTTTGTAAGTTAATTGCTCTGTTGCAAGTTGCTTTGCGGAGCGTTTTGTGCGAAAGTGGTCGCTATTTTCTATGAAAGTTGCATATCTTTTGGGGTCGCTTAGCCGTGGTGGAACGGAAACATTGCTGTTAGATGTATTTCGCAATGCGTCTGCAGCCGAGTTCCCTTTCATCGGTGTGCATCGTCGCGGAGGACCTCTCTTGACCGACTTTGTTGCGACTTCGCCTGCTTTTTTTTGTTGTGCGCCTCGTCCATTTCGGTGGTTTTCCTACTTGCGTAGTCTGCGCCGTCTTTTACTTTCGGAACAGGTTACAATTGTTCACGCTCAACAGTCCATCGATGCGTTATATGCTTCGCTTGCAACTCTTGGCACATCGATTCGGGTGGTGCAAACCTTTCACGGTTTCGATTACAACACTTCTTGTTTCGAGCGTATGATTATACGCTTAAGTATGCGTTTTTCAGACGCTGTTTGTTTTGTAAGCAATTATCAGCGCGAGTATTACTTGCGGCGTTATTCGGTTTTGTCGGCTTCGAAAACGCATGTTATTTACAATGGTGTCGATTTTTCGAAGTTGGATACCAAAAAATCTCCCAATCCGCCATTACCTACAAAAATCGACCCTGCGAAGCGAGGAATGAAATTGGCTATGGTTGGGAATTTTGTGCGCGTTCGCGCACAAAATTCGCTGTTACAATTTCTGCTTCGTTTGCATCAAGCAGAAGTGCCATTCGATTTCTATTTTGTAGGTAGACGCGATGACTTGGAGTCGTGGCGTTACGATGATTGTGTGCGTTTTTGCAAACAACATCAGTTGGACGAAGTTCACTTTTTGGGAAGCCGTAGTGATGTACCACAAATTTTGCACCAATTAGATGCTTTTGTTTATGCTACTGACCACGATACCTTTGGCATTGCAGTAGTAGAGGCAATGGCAGCAGGTGTGCCTGTGTTTGTGAACGATTATGGCGTAATGACCGAAATCACTCATCATGGTGAATGGGCAACGCTCTATCAGACAGGCAATACCGAAGAACTTTTGCATTGTTTTTTGGATTTTTACGCAAATCGTGATGCTGCGCAAGGTAAAGCCGCTTCGGTGTCGACCGCAGTGCGAGAACACTACAGTATATTGTCGCACCTCCGACAGTTGTACGCCCTCTATTCTTTGTTTTGTCGCTAAAAAGATGTTGAACTACTATTTCCCACGAAATATCAGTGAATCGTCTATCAAGATCTATTTTGGGAGTCTGATAGCGGTTTCTTTGGTATTTATGAATTGTGTTATGCCATGGTATTCGTGGATTATGGGCTGCGCCGAGGTGCTGGTGTTTTTCCATTTGGGGCGCAGTTTGCCTACAAAATACGACTTCTACTCCGAAAAACATTTCGAAAAACGCCTCTTTTGGAATGTTGTGGTTGTCTATATATTGTGGTCGCTGTTCTACTACGCTTTTACTATGATTGTGTGGAACACGCATTGGGAGCAACCGCCTTGGTGTAGTTTGGACTCTGCAGGCTATTTTGCTACTGGCAAATGGTTGGCCGACTGTATTCGCGATGGCGATGTTACGCCTTGGTTCAACTGGGCATTTGGAGGTGATGCAGGCGTGTCCGATTTGGGGTATCCGATTGTGCTTGCCATACTCGATTTGCTGTCGTGGGATAGCATCATCTTTACGCGTATTGCCAACGCCTTTTTTGCTGCATGGATGATAGTGTTGCTCTATCGCTTGGCCAAACGCAATTTCGGCGACAAGGTGGCGCGTCTGTCGGCTATTTTCACATTTTTGCTGCCGCCGCTGATATTTTGGACAGCGACAACTATGAAAGAGGCCGTCATGACTATGTTCACCGTTTGGTACTTGGAGCGACTCGACTTTGTGTTTCGCAAACCGAAATTGTTGCTGCGCGACTACGCCGAAATCATCTTGTTTGCATCGTTTCTGATGTGGTTTCGCACAGCACTGTTTGCTGTCGCTATTTTGACATTTGTGGTTGCCATTGTCATTACCGACAAAAAAGTGATTAGCACAGGGCGAAAAATTGCGCTTGGTCTGTTTTTGGGCTTGTGTATGCTTGTTGTTTTCTCCAAAGAAGCAAGCCAACTAGTGGGCGAACTGCTGATAAACAGAGAACAGGCCAAAGGTAACCTAGAATTTCGTGCAAACCGCGAAGGTGGCAATTCGTTTGCAAAGTATTTGAGTGCTGGCGCTATGGCTCCATTGGTTTTTACCATTCCTTTCCCCACCATGATTGATATATATGGGCAGCCAACTCAGGCCTTGCTCAATGGCGGTTGGTATGTAAAAAACATCATGTCGTTCTTTGTTTTGTACGCTTTGCTGGTTTTGTGGCGCACAGGTGAGTGGAAACAGCATATCATCGTACTGGCTTACCTGCTAGGTTATATGGCGGCTTTGGCACTTAGTTCGTATATCCATGCGGGGCGTTTTCATTATCCCATTTTGCCGTTCGATATGATGATGGCGGCGTATGGAGTAATGCATTTCAAGAAAAAACATTTTAAGTATTTCAATATGTTCTTGTTGATTGAGTTTGCGACCATCATTTTTTGGAACTGGTTCAAACTGAAAGGGCGCGGACTGATATAATGGGACTTCTATAGAGTTATGAAAGTATTGTTGGTACATAGTGGCAACCACCACGACGGCGGTGCTTCGTATGTTTTTGTACACGAACAGGGTGACGCTTTGGCGCAGGCTGGTGTCGATGTTTCCTATTTTGTTATCAAAGGCAAGGGATTGTTTGGCTATCTGTCGAATTTGCACCGCTTGAAACAGACAATTAGGGTAGAGCAGCCCGATTTGATACATGCACACTATGGCATGTCGGGTGCATTGGCAGTAATGCAACAGTTGGTGCCAGTGGTTACCACCTACCACAATGGCGAAACATTGACATGGTACGGTCGCTTTGTTTCCAAGTTGGCGTTGTGGTTTAGCGCATACAACATCTTTGTGGCGCGCCATATCTACGAACAACTTGCGCCAAAACCGAAACACTACACATTTCTGCCGTGTGGCATTTGGCTCGATAAACAGCCATTGATACCAAAGTCCGAAGCCATAGCACGCATGGGTTTGCCTACCGATAGACCAAATATCTTGTTCGGCGGTGCATTCTCCAATTTGCGCAAAAATGTGGCTTTGGCACGCGCCGCTGTGGATAAACTCGGGCAACCAGTCAATCTCATCGAAATGAAAGGCTGGAATCGCGAACAGGTGAACCTGCTTTTGTGTGCCTGCGACCTGATGCTATTGCCGACCAAGAGCGAAGGCTCGCCACAAGTGGTCAAAGAGGCGATGGCGTGCAACTGCCCAGTGGTCGCCACCGATGTGGCGGATATTTCTCACTTGTTGAGCGGTGTGCGCAACTCGTATGTTACTGGATTCGATGCCCAAGAGATAGCCGACCGTATGGCAATGGTGCTGGCCGATGGCGGACGCAGCGATGGTCGTCGCCGCATCGAACGGCTCAATTTAGACAACAGCGCAGTGGCAGAACGCTTGCTCGAAATATACAATACTGTGCTTGGACAGATGCCCGTAAAGAGCGACCGACACAAATTAGATGTGGTGGCGTTCTATTTGCCGCAATACTATCCGACCAAAGAGAACAACGCTTGGTTTGGCAAAAATTTCACGGAGTGGACAAATGTAGAGAAAAGCAAACCGTTGTTCAAAGGGCACTACCAGCCACAACTCCCCGCCGATTTGGGCTATTACGACCTACGCGACCCAGAAACACGCCGCCGCCAAGCCGAATTGGCACAAAAAGCAGGCGTTTCGGCGTTTTGCTACTATCACTATTGGTTTGGGCGTGGCAAGCAGATGCTCGAATTGCCGTTGAACGAAGTGGTACGCACTGGGCAGCCCGATTTGCCGTTCTGTGTCTGCTGGGCAAATCACACTTGGTACAAAAAAACATGGGACTCGGAAAGCAGCGTGCTAAACAAGCGTGTGCTTTTGCGTGTGGAATATGGCGGTCAAGAGGATTGGGACGCACACTTTGCGGCACTGCTGCCTGTATTCAGCGACAAACGCTACTATCGCATCGATGGTCGCCTTGTTTTTGTCTTTTACCGTATCGAAAACATTCCGCAGGTAGAAAAGATGATGGTGCGTTGGCAGGAACTTGCGACGCAGCACGGTTTGCCAGCATTTTATTTCATGAGTTATGTCGATGATGTGGCACGGCTCGGCAATCCGCTGCATAGGTTGTGCGAACAGACCATTGTCTGCTGCAAATCGAATTTAGAGTCGGTAAGTGGCTCGCTAAATATACGCAAAAGCAGCCGTTTTCTGCGTATGTTGATATCGCAAGTGGTGCATCGCCCACTCATAAAGTACGATTATCCCTCCATTCGGCACAAACTGCTGTCGCCATTTTTTGCGGAGTCGTGGATTGTGCCAACCCTATTGCCGAATTTTGACAACACACCCCGACGCGGCATGGGGGCTATGGTGCTGCACAACGCCTCGCCACAGCAGTTTCTCGCGCATTGCCACGAAGTGTTTGCCTATCTGCGTCACAAAAAGAGGCCGCTAGTTTTCCTCAAGTCGTGGAACGAATGGGGCGAAGGCAACTATGTAGAACCCGACATTAAGTATGGCGACGGCTGGATTTGCACCCTGCATCGGGCGGTCGATGAATTTAACAACGAGATAGGCGATTGAGATGATCGACATCATTTCCGACATAGCGCATATCGATGTAGGGCAGTGGCACACACTTGTGGCCGAATCGCCCACAGCCACTTGGTTTCAGACGCACGAAGCGTACGATTTTTATGCCTCGCTGCCCAACGAAATGAGGGCGTTTGTCTATGCCGTTGCCGAAAATGGGAAACTTATGGGTGTGGTAGTCGGCTACATCACGCACGAGCGCAACAAAGTCAAGCAGTTTCTTACGCGGCGCGCCATCATCATCGGCGGAGCAATGCTCGACGAAACTATCACGGACGAGGCACTTGCTACGCTGCTTACCGCCGTGCGCCAAGGACTGCAACAGAAAACAATTTATATCGAACTGCGTAACTTTCACGACTACAGCCGCTGGCGAAGTGTTTTTGAAAAGTGTGGTTTCGCCTATCAGCCTCATTTGAATTTTCATATCGATACACATTCGCTGGCGGTGGTTGAGCAGAATCTCGGGAAAAGCCGCAAGCGCGACATCAAAACCACTATTCGAGATGGGGTAGAGCCAGTGCTAAATCCAACCATAGAGCAAGTGAGAGAGTACTACACGCTGCTCCAAACGCTCTATCGCACCAAAGTGAAGACGCCGCTTTTCTCGTGGAATTTTTTCGCGCAACTCTACAAAACCGATGGCGGACGATTCTTGCTCTGCGTTTACAAAGAGCGCATTATCGGCGGCACCGTCTGTGTCTGCCTGCCTGCGAAAGGCGTGTACGAGTGGTTCGTCTGCGGCGAGGACGGCAAATACGAACACATATTTCCCTCGTCGTATGCCACCTATCTCGGTATTTGCTATGCAGCCGAGGGCAACTATCCGCTCTTCGACATGATGGGCGCAGGCAAACCCAACGACGCATACGGCGTGCGTGCTTTCAAAGCACATTTTGGCGGCAAGGAGGTGGAGCATGGACGCTATTTACACATCTGTCACCCGATTTTGTATCAAATGGGTAAATTGGGCGTAAAACTACTGAAAAAGAGATAACCGCACAATTTCGGGCGATATAAATCAAGAATGCGCCCAGAGCATCCCTACTTTCTACTTTATAAACTTTCAACTTTACGAACTTTACACACTTTCAAACTATTTTCGTATCTTTGCAAGATGGTGTGCGCAGGTGCGCTACGGCCGTAAAGTAACGAAAAAACAGAACTTTTCACAAAAATGAACATAGGAATACCCAAGGGAACGCGCGATTTTTCGCCTGTTGAGATGGCAAAACGCAACTACATTTTCGATACGATTCGTGGCGTTTTTGCACGCTACGGATTTCAGCAAATCGAGACGCCTGCGCTCGAAAACCTATCGACGCTGATGGGAAAATATGGCGACGAGGGCGACAAATTGCTGTTCAAAGTGCTGAATTCGGGCGATTTTGCCGCCAAACTTACCGATGAGGAACTGCTGGCACGCAACAGCCGCCAACTGACCAACCGAATCGCCGAAAAAGGGCTGCGCTACGACCTCACGGTGCCGTTTGCGCGCTATGTGGTGATGCACCGCGACGAGTTGCAATTCCCTTTCAAACGCTTTCAGATACAGCCCGTTTGGCGCGCAGACCGCCCACAAAAAGGGCGTTATCGCGAGTTCTACCAGTGCGATGCCGATGTGGTGGGCTGCAATTCGCTGCTCTGCGAAGCCGAACTCATCGAGATGATCGACGAGGCGTTCAAAGCGTTCAAAATTCCTGTGGCGATTAAACTGAACAACCGCAAAATTTTGGCGGGCATCGCCGAACTTATTGGTGCGGCCGACCAGATAACCGATATCACGGTGGCTATCGACAAGATGGACAAAATCGGGCTCGACAATGTGAATGCCGAACTGCTTTCCAAAGGAATTTCGACCGATGCGGTGGCAAAGTTGCAGCCGATTTTGCTGCTCGAAGGCGACAACACTGCCAAACTTGCGCAACTGAAAACGATTTTGGCTGCCTCGGAAGTAGGGCAGAGGGGCATCGCCGAACTGGAAGAGGTGCTGGGCTATGTGCGTGCGGCCGAACTGACCAACCGTGTGGAACTCGACTTGACACTGGCGCGCGGTCTGAACTACTACACGGGTGCCATCGTCGAGGTGAAAGCCATTGGCGTGGAGATGGGCAGCATTTCGGGCGGCGGCCGCTACGACAATCTAACAGGCGTTTTTGGCCTGCCGAATGTGTCGGGCGTGGGCTTCTCGTTTGGTGCCGACCGCATCTACGATGTGCTGAACCAACTCGACCTGTTCCCCAAAGCAACCGCCAACGGCGTGCAGTTGCTCTTTGCCGCTTTCGATGACAAAGGGTTGAACTACTGCCTGCCGCTGTTGCGCCAAGTGCGCTGCGCTGGCATTGCTGCCGAACTCTATCCCGAACCCGCCAAAATGAAAAAGCAGATGGCCTACGCCAACGCCAAACAGATACCGTTTGTTGCCATCGTCGGCGACAACGAAATGGTCGCCAACAGCCTGATGCTCAAAGATATGAACAGTGGCGAACAACAACTCACAACCATTGAGGAAGCAATCGAAAAAGTCTTGCGACTTTTTTAATTTCAAATTTCAGATTTCAAATTTCAAATTGTTAGTCGCAAGATATGAGTAGCAAGTCGCAAGACTTTGAATTTCAAATTTCAAATTGATGGATTAACCCAATAACCAAATCTGCAAATAACCAAATAACCAAAAACGGACGCACGCGGTGCGTCCCTACTTTCAACTTTATAAACTTTATAAACTTTCAGACTTTCTAACTTTCACACTCAAAAAAATATGTATCGCAAACTAACTTCTGACGAAATTGCGCAGTTGCAGGCCAACCGCTGCACTGCCGACGATTGGAACAATATCGAGGTGGCAGAGGGCTTTTCGCCAGAACATATTGCCGAAATCGAGTTTTCGGGACAAATCCGTTTGGGGCGTTTCGAAAAGACATTTCTACTGGCGGGCGGACTTGCGGCGCACGCAGGACTGTGCAAGGCGCGGCTGCACAATGTGATTATCGACAACGATGTGTGTGTGCGCGAAATTCACAACTACATCGCCAACTACCACATCGGCGAAGGCACTTACATCGAAAATACCAATGTCATTGTGGTCGATGGCGAAACCTCGTTTGGCAACGGCGTGCGTGTGCCTGTGATGAACGAAGACGGCGGCCGCGAAATTCCGATTTTCGACGGATTGTCGGCGCATTTGGCCTACATTCTCACGCTCTATCGCTACAATCACGCCGTGATCGACAATCTGCAAAAACGCATCGACGCTTATGCCGAAACGCAAAAATCGACCATGGGCGAAATCGGTCGCAATGTGCGCATTGTGAATTGCGGAATGCTGAAAAATGTGCGTATCGGCGATTATGCCCAGATTGGCGGCGCATCGAAACTGAAAAACGGCAGCATCAACAGCAATATCGAAGCCCCTGTAAAAATCGGTTCGAGCGTGAAATGCAAAGATTTTATCATCTCGTCGGGTGCATCGATTATGGATTCTACGCTGGTTTCGCGTTGTTTTGTGGGGCAAGGCTGCATCATGGACAAGCACTATTCGGCGCTCGATTCGCTCTTTTTTGCGAATTGCCAAGGTATGCACGGCGAGGCGACCGCCATTTTTGCTGGCCCTTACACCGTGTCGCACCACAAATCGAGCCTGCTCATTGCGGGTATGTTCTCGTTTCTGAACGCAGGCAGCGGCTCGAACCAGAGCAACCACATGTACAAACTTGGGCCCATACATCAAGGTGTGGCCGAGCGCGGCTCCAAAACCACCAGCGACTCGTATCTGCTTTGGCCTGCGCGCATTGGCGCATTCACGCTGGTGATGGGACGCCACACAAAACACTGCGACACATCGGATTTGCCATTCTCGTATCTGATCGAAAATGCCACCGAAAGTTACCTTGTGCCAGCCGTAAATCTGCGCAGTGTCGGCACAGTGCGCGATGCACAAAAGTGGCCCAAACGCGACGAACGCAAGGACAGCCGCAAGATTGATCAAATCAATTTCAACCTGCTGAGTCCCTACACGATACAAAAAATGATAGCGGGCGTAGAGGTGCTCGAGCGGCTGCAACGCATTTCGGGCGAAAACACCGAAGAATACGCCTATCAAAATTGCAAAATTCGCAATTCGTCGCTGCGTAACGGCCTCAAACTCTACAAAATTGCCATCACCAAATTTTTGGGCAACTCGCTCATCAGCCGTTTGGGCGACACCAACTACCGTACGATGGCGCAGGTACGCGAGCGGTTGCGCCCAACAGCACCGTCGGGCTTGTGCGACTGGAGCGACCTGTCGGGGCTGATTGTGCCGCACGACGAAGTGGCGCGCCTCTTGGACGACATTGCCGCCGACCGCCTGTCGCTCGACGACATTCAGCAGCGGTTCGAGCAACTGCACGCCAACTACTACGACTACGAATGGACTTGGGCTTACGACAAACTGCTGAAATACTGGCAAAAACCGATAGAAAAAGTTACCGTCAGCGACCTTATTGCGCTGATCGAAGCGTGGAAAGAGGCCGTCGTTTCGCTCGACAAAATGTTGTATAACGATGCCAAAAAAGAGTTCAACCTCAATGCCAAAACGGGCTTCGGCATCGATGGCGACGAGCAGCAAAAAACCGCCGATTTCGAGTCGGTGCGCGGCCGCTTCGAGAGCAACCCATTTGTGTGCGAAGTGCTGAATCACATCGAACGAAAATCGAAATTGGGCGACGAAATGGTGAGCCGCCTGCAAAAAATTGCGTAAATTTGTAAATTGCTGATAATCAGTTGCGAAGATAGTGTATAAAAATGTTTTGATATGCCATTCGCAGAATAAAAACAGACACTTTGTATCTCAAACGGATTTCCATATTGAACTACCGCAACATCGCCGAGTGCGAGTTGGAATTTTCGCCAAAAATCAACTGTTTTTTGGGGCGAAACGGTATGGGCAAAACCAACCTTTTGGATGCGGTTTACTACCTTTCGTTTTGCAAAAGTCATCTCAATCCGATTGATTCTCAAGTGATTAAGCACGATGCCGACTTTTTTATGCTTCAAGGTACATTCGAGCGGTGCGATGCCGACGAGGTGGTGTCGTGTGCGGTGAAACGCCGCGCCAAAAAGCGTTTCAAACGCAATCAAAAGGAGTACGAGCGGCTGTCGGACCACATCGGTTTTGTGCCTGTGGTGCTGGTTTCGCCGTCGGATGCCGACTTGGTGAGCGAGGGGAGCGACTGTCGCCGCCGCTTTCTGGATACGGTCATTGCGCAGTACGACAAGCCTTACCTCGATGCGCTGATACGCTACAACGCCGCCCTGCAAAATCGCAATGCGCTGCTCAAAAACGACTCCGCCGCCGACGAAACCATGTTCGACATCTACGAGTCGCAAATGGCCGCCGAAGCCGCCTACATTTACGAAAAACGCGCCGCCTTTGTGGCTGATTTTGTGCCGATTTTTCAACAATTCTACGGCCGAATAGCCGCCGATGGCGAGCAGGTTGGCATCGCTTTCGAGGCACACGCGCAACAGGGCGACCTGCAACCGCAACTGCGTGCCGTGCGCGACCGCGACCGCCTTTTGGGCTACACATCGCGCGGCGCACACAGGGACGATTTGACGCTCACGCTCGGCGACTACCCGATGAAACGCACAGGCTCGCAAGGGCAAGTCAAAACCTTCACCGTGGCACTCAAATTGGCGCAATACCTATTTCTGAAGCAGATTTGCGGTGTGAAACCGCTGTTGTTGCTCGACGATATTTTTGATAAACTCGACTCCGACCGCGTAACACGCATTGTGCAAATCGTTGGCAGCGACGACTTCGGGCAGATTTTCATCACCGACACCAACAGCAGCCATTTAGACGAGATATTGGCACAAATCGGCGGCGAACAACGCCTGTTTAATGTCGTTGATGGAGCAGTCGCAAAACAAATGAGGAGTTAGGAATTAGGAGTTAGGAATTTTTAGTTAGAAGTGAGAAGTTAGAAGTGAGCAGTGATGCGGCAGAACCGCAATGACAAAATTTCAGATTTCAAATTAAATGGATTAACCGAATAACCAAATCTGCAAATCAACAAAAAAGGACGTGGCGTGCCGCGTCCCTACTTTACAAACTTTATAGACTTTATAAACTTTCACACTCACATGGAACTTTCATTACGGTTGAAAAATATGGCGGAGTCCGAAACGCTGGCAATGTCGCAGCGAAGCCGTGAATTGCAGGCGCAGGGCATCGATGTGATCAATTTGAGCGTCGGCGAGCCCGATTTTTTCACGCCCGACCACATCAAAGCGGCGGCCAAGGCGGCCATCGACGACAATTTTTCGTTCTATTCGCCCGTTTCTGGCTATCTGTCGCTGCGCCAAGCCATCTGCGCCAAACTGAAACGCGAAAACAATCTCGATTTCGACCCTGCGCAAATTGTCTGCTCCAATGGCGCAAAACAGGCTGTGTGCAATGTGCTGATGTCGATTATCGGCCCCGACGACGAGGTGATTGTGCCCGCGCCCTATTGGGTGAGTTATGTCGAGATGGTGAAAATGGCCGAAGGCACGCCCATGGTGGTGCATACGACTATGGAAAATGGTTTCAAACTCACGCCAGAGCAACTCGAAAGTGCCATCACGCCGCACACAAAAGCACTGATACTCTGTTCGCCATCGAACCCAACGGGCAGCGTTTACACGCACGACGAACTCGCGGCTTTGGCGGCCGTGCTTGCCAACTGCCCGAACATCATCACCATATCCGACGAGATTTACGAACACATCAACTACATCGGCAGGCACGAATCCATCGCACAATTCGAGGCGGTGCGCGATCGTGTGGCGGTGGTCAATGGCGTGTCGAAAGCCTACGCCATGACGGGCTGGCGACTTGGTTGGGTGGCTGCGCCGCTCTGGCTGGCCAAAGCCTGCGCCAAACTGCAAGGACAATACACCTCGGGCGCAAGCAGCATAGCGCAAAAAGCCGCCGAAGCCGCCTACAATGGCAGTCAGCAGTGCGTGGCCGATATGCGCGACGCTTTCCGTCGTCGCCGCGATTTGGTGCTGTCGCTCGTCGCCGAAATTCCTGAATTCCGCCTCAACAAGCCGATGGGCGCGTTCTATGTTTTCCCCGAATGCAAGGCGTTTTTCGGAAAAACGACCGCCGATGGACGCAAAATCGAAACCGCCACCGACTTGGCCATGTATCTGCTCGACGAGGCGCATGTGGCGTGCGTGAGCGGCGCAGCGTTTGGCGCACCCGATTTCCTGCGCTTCTCCTACGCCACCAGCGATACCAAACTGACCGAAGCCTTTGCCCGCATCAAACAAGCACTGGCAAAATTAGTGTGAAAGCCTCCGAAAAGGTTATAGGTTATAGGTGAGAAGTTAGAGTTTATAGGAAATAAACAAAGACAAAGACTAAGACCAAGACCAAAAGCTTTTCCCCCTTCGGGGGAAACGGGAAAGGGGGCGATGGCCAAGACGATGACTTTTGCGCAATCTGAAACCTGAAACACTGAAACAGTGCGTAGCGCGAGAATTTTTGCGATTAGCGAGCGCAGAGTCAAACTTGTTTGAACTATGCCGAGCGTAGCAAAAATCTTGCGTAGCAAAAACATAGAAACATAGAAACTATACGAAACCGCGCGAAGCGCAATTTGAAATTTGAAATTTGTAATTCTGAAATTTGCTGCGCTACTGCGCAGCAATTCACTGCCAGCGCAGCACCAGTGCCGAGCGGCTCGGAATGTAGAGTTTGAGCCACTCTTTGTTTTTCAGATGGCTGGGCTGTGTGTAGTGCGTTACGCTGTCGTCGCTGAAGCCGAAGCCGCCAAACTGCTTGGCGTCGGTGTTGAGTACCACTTTGTACGCGCCTTTTTTTACCAAAATGCCGTAGTCGATAAACGATTTCTGACCATTGAAGTTGAACACAAAGAGCAGGTCGCGGCGGCGGTAGGCTACCAGTTGGTCGCCTTCGTTGTCCCACACCTTTTCGATAGGCGTTTCGTTGAATTTCTTTTCGCTTTCGATGAGCCGCACCATGGCGTTGTCGAATGCGTTCAGGTCGTGGTAGAGTAGGCGGTCGTTGTCCACCAATTCCCACTGGCGGCGTGCGTATTTGTACGACCAGCCGTTGCCTTCGCGCGGGAAATCGATCCATTCGGGGTGCCCAAATTCGTTGCCCATAAAGTTGAGGTAGCCGCCGTTGATGGTCGATGCGGTGATGAGGCGAATCATTTTGTGCAGCG
The DNA here is from genome assembly GCA_963659365.1 of Acutalibacteraceae bacterium. Taxonomy (GTDB): domain Bacteria; phylum Bacteroidota; class Bacteroidia; order Bacteroidales; family Paludibacteraceae; genus W0P28-013. The sequence goes on from CAVKTI010000054.1 coordinate 13,421, forward strand.
CAATGCCGCGGTTCACACGGAATGTTTCGTCGCCTTTTTGCATGTGCCAATACATGTCGGAGTCGATTAGGCGGAAAATGATTGTTTTGTCGCCCACAAGTGCTTGGTCGTGGCTTTCGGCATACGAAATGGTCTTTTCGCCGTTGCGGCGGTTGGTCATCTCCCAAAAGATGTGCCCCGCTTTCCAATCTTCGTCTTTTACCTCTTTGATGTATTTTATCCAGAAATCGGGAATGCCCATCGCCATGCGGTAGTCGAAGCCCATGCCGCCCTCTTTGAATGGCGTGGCAAGTTCGGGCAGTCCGCTCATCTCTTCGGCAATGGTGATGGCATTGGGATTGACTTCGTGAATGAGTTTGTTGGCGAGCGTGAGGTAGCAGAGTGCGTCGCCGTCTTGGTTCATGTTGTAGTAGTCGGCGTAGTTGCCAAAATCCTGCCCAAGTCCGTGGTTACGGTAAATCATCGATGTTACGCCATCGAATCGGAACCCGTCGAAATGGTACTCTTCGAGCCAAAATTTGCAATTCGACAACAAAAAGTGCAAAACCTCGTTTTTGTTGTAGTTGAAACAGAGCGAGTCCCACGCTGGGTGTTCGCGGCGGTCGCCTCCGTGGAAATACTGATAGGGTGTGCCATCGAACCGACCGAGCCCTTCCACCTCGTTTTTCACGGCGTGCGAGTGCACAATGTCCATTATCACGGCAATGCCTTGCTGGTGCGCTTCGTCGATAAGGCGTTTCAGTTCGTCGGGCGTGCCAAACCGCGACGAGGCGGCAAAGAAACTCGAAACATGGTAGCCAAACGACCCATAGTAGGGGTGTTCTTGTATGGCCATTATCTGTATGCAGTTGTAGCCGTCGCGGACGATGCGCGGCAACACATTTTCGCGAAATTCGTTGTATGTGCCCACTTTTTCCTGATTGGTGGCCATGCCGATGTGGCACTCGTAAATCATCAGCGGCGATGTTTGCGGCTTGAAGTGCTTCACACGGAACTTGTATTCGTGTTCGGGCAGCCACACTTGCGCCGAAAAAATCTTGGTGTTGTCGTCCTGAACCACGCGCCTTGCCCATGCTGGTATGCGTTCGCCGCAGCCGCCGTTCCACTCGACAAGCAGTTTGAACAGGTCGCCGTGCTGTATGGCTTTTTCGGGAAAACGCCCTTCCCAAATGCCATTTTCGAGCGGTTGCAAGCGGTAGTTTTCGCTCTTTTTCCAATCGTTGAATGTGCCAATCACATAGATGGCGGTGGCGTTTGGTGCCCATTCGCGTAGAAACCAGTTGCGTTTGATTTTGTGCAGGCCAAAGTAGAGATAGCCCGACGCAAAGTCGGAAAGCGAGCGGTTGTCGCGCCCGAGCAACTCTTTCTCTTTCCGCACGGCATAGTCGTGCCGCCCCTGCAGCGCCATGGCGTAGGGTTCGAGCAACGGGTCGTTTTTGATAATTTTCAACGAATTTTCCATATTATTTTGGTGGGTTTATTTTGTGTGGATTTCTATAAATTATTTGAAAATTTCAAATTTCAGGGTTTCAGAGTTTAAGAGTTTCAAGTTTCAGCCCCCTTTCCCGTTTCCCCCGATAGGGGGAAAAGCCTTTCTTCAATTAAGAATTCTGAATTTAGAATTAAGAATTATTCGCATTCCGAAAAACCGCAATCTTCAAATTTTCAAATTTTCAAATCTTCAAATAATTATCAATTATCAATTATCAATTGTCAATTGTTCTTACTCTTTATTCAAATCACTACAAAGCAATTTATAGCATTACCTTGACTACCAATTTTTTGAGCAAATGTTGTGCCATTGCAGGCGCGTGCGCATCGTTGGGAAAGAAAATTACAAATTGTCCGCACTGCACTTGAAATTTGGTAGCATATTCGTCGGCAAAAAAGACGATGTCGCGCGCTGCGTCGTAGGGCTGGAGCGTTTTGTGGCAATCGGCAGTCGGTCGCCAGCCCATCGTTTCGGTTGTCGAAATCGGCATCTGTATGTCGATGTAGTTGCGGTGCGCTTCGAGTGGCGCAGTCTGCTTGCCCTCGTTTGTCGCCACATCGACGAACAGGTTGTCGCCGTCCAAAGCGATGCGCCCATCGGGCAGGCGGTTCAAATCGGTTTTCGCCAAAAACTCGAACGCCTGCGCAAAACGCGGGTGCAGAGCAGTGTAGCCGTCGGCATTATGTATCGAGTCGAGAATCATTGCTTCGCAGTTTCAGAGTTTCAAATTTCAGAATTTCAGATTTGGTTGATTAGTTGATCGGTTGATCAGTTGATCGGTTTAACGCATTGGTGAAAGTTTCAAGTTTCTCGCGCTTCGCGCTGTTTCTATGTTTTTGTGGAATTGTTTCGGACGCACTCGGTGCGTCCCT
>CAVKTI010000055.1:0-15429 GCA_963659365.1 Acutalibacteraceae bacterium
TCAGTTGGTTAGAGCGTCAGATTGTGGTTCTGAATGTCGTGGGTTCGAGTCCCATCTTCCACCCGAATGAGAGCGATGAAAGTCGTTCTCATTTTTTTTGTTGTGCGCAAGTTTTCTGTTTTACAGATAAATTTGAGAAATTTACAAACAAGAGGGAAAAATCGCATTTGACTTTTCCCTCCTGTTTTTCGGTTATTGCGCTTCGCCGTCGGTGGCAGGCTGCTGCGGCTCGGACTGCTGCGGTTCAGTTTGCTGCTGTATGCCTTGCAGTTCAGGATTTTCCACCTTTTCGTAGGTGATTTCTTCGTAAGTTACAAGGAATTCCACGCGGCGGTTGAGTGCGCGTCCAGCCTTCGTTTTGTTGTCGGCTATCGGAATGGTAGCACCGAATCCGTTGGAGGTCATGCGCTCTTCGGCCACGCCTTTACCGATGAGGTAGCGGCGCACAGAGGCGGCACGGCGCTCCGACAGGAGTTGGTTGGCCTCGTCCTTGCCCACATTGTCGGTGTGTCCGTTGATGGTCAGGTTGAAGGTCGGATTCTCGAACATCACATTGGCGATAGCGTCCAAAATCGGGAACGAGCGCGAGAGAATCACATCTTTGCCCGTTTCGAACTGAATGCCCTGCATGGCGCGTTTGAACAGGTTGCGCACCTCGCGTTTCAGTTCGGGACAGCCGTAGTTGTCGGGCGAACCTGCCACAGTCGGACATTTATCGAGATAGTCGGGCACGCCGTCGCCGTCGCTGTCTTTCGGGCAGCCGTTTTCGTCGATAGTGGTGTAGGCCTCAACTGGCGTGTTCGGGCATTTATCGAGATAATCTGGTACGCCGTCGCCATCGCTGTCGATTGGGCAGCCATTTTCATCGACTTGCACGCCTTCGGGCGTATTCGGGCATTGGTCGAGATAGTCGGGCACGCCGTCGCTGTCGCTGTCGATTGGGCAGCCGTTTTCATCGACTTGCACGCCTTCGGGCGTATTCGGGCATTGGTCGAGGTAGTCGGGCACGCCGTCGCCATCGCTGTCGATTGGGCAGCCATTTTCATCGACTTGCACGCCGATGGGTGTTCCCGGACATTTGTCGAGGTGGTCGGGCACGCCGTCTTTATCCTCGTCGAGCGGACAGCCTTTGGAATCGACCATCACGCCAAACGGCGTGTCGGGGCATTCGTCGTAGCAGTCGGGCACGCCATCTTTGTCGGAATCGAATGGGCAACCCACCGAATCGACTGGCCAGCCAAACGGCGTTCCAGGACATTGGTCGTAGCAATCGGGCACGCCGTCTTGGTCTTCGTCCAAAAGGCAGCCAACGGAATCGACAAAATTTTTGCGTTTCACATCGGGACAGAGTTTGCGCAGTTGTTTGATAGGCGTTCCGGGACATTGGTCGTCGATGTTTTTCACACCGTCGCGGTCTTTGTCGCCGCTGTCGCGCCCAATGCTGAGATTCATGCCCATCTGCACATTGAATCGTTGTGTGCCGTAGGGAATCGGGTATTTGCTGCCATCGACCTCGAATTGCGTTTTTGCCCAATAGAGCGGAATATAGTCCATAGCGAGGAACATATTTATCGGTCCTGCGCGCAGCGACAGACCCAGTCCGAGGTTGTTGCCGCGGCTATTGACAAACGAGTAGGAAAGATAGGCTTTGAGCCAGTCGAGCGGGCGGAAATTGGCGGCCAGCGTAACCTCTTCGCTCACATATTGCGCATTGAAACGCATGTGCGACAGCAGACCGAAACTGATTTTGTTTTTCAGAATGCCATATTCCACCGCCGCATTGAAATTGCCGTGAATCATCTGGGCAAATCCGCCTTTTTCTTCGCTTTTGAAGTGGAGTGCATCGAGCGCATCGTCGCCCATTTTTGCAAAATCGACACTATCGCCCGGCTCATATTCTATGCCAGTGAAACTATAAACGCCATCGGCGTGGCCGCTCACCACATTGCGGTGCCAATAGATGAAACCGAGGTCGGTGATGGCCGCCGAAACCACCAGATGTTTGATTGGCTCGTAGGTGAAGCCCACATCGAACGACGCACCGTGACCAGCAGGTTTGTAGAGCAGTTCCAAATAGTTGCTTTTGAGTTCTGCGCTGCCAAAATCGATGGTGCCGTCCTCTTTTTGTCCGAAAGTGAGTGGGGCAGAGAGGTAGGCATCGGCATCGGCGGTAACATCCCACGAGTCGCGCGAGGCATCGAGTTTGAATGTGCGCACCTTGGTTTTAGCCCCTGCGTAACCCATCAGCAGGCTCACTTTGCCGCCCACCGTCCACTGCTCGTTGATGCGGCGCATGTAGCCCACGCCAAACTCGCTGTAGAGTTCCATATCGAGGCCGAAACGCTTGAAATTGAACGAGTTTACGCCAAATTCGCTGGGCGTTCCGTAGAGTGCCAAATTGAACATATCGCGCGGCAACACAACATTGCTGCTCAAATTCAGGTCGAGTCCGAAAGTCAGGTAGTTTTTCTCCCGAAATCGAAAACCGAACTCCAAAATGTTCATGTTGAAATTCATATCGACCACATTGGCGCGCTTGAAGCGTTTGTAGAGTTTATCGACACCGTCCGATGCGTGGAGTGGCGTAACGAAATTGCCATCTTTTTTGTAGATGATGTCCTTGAATGCCAGCGCATTATTGCCCGCTTCGAGCGAAAAACTCGGCATGATGATGAAGTCGAGATAGAACTGCGTGTTTGGCATGAAGGCTGGGTTCATCGAACTGCGCATCGGCACTTCGTCCATGAAGTAGTAGGTGTTCGTTTCGGCGGCTATTGGCAGACAACAGCAGATGCCCAACGCTATGGCTGAAATTATTTTGGTTGTTTTCATGTTTGGTCGGTGCTTGGTGGGTTAGAAAATGCTGTCTAAATTGGCTTTTATGCCGCCTTTCAGATAGAGCGAGGCTCGAATTTCGAGTTGGTCGCCAAGGCTGAAATAGATCATGTCTTTGTCTGGATCCTTGGCATCGACGGTAACGACTATCACCACTTTTTTCGTGTCCCAAATGGTGGCGATGTCCTCGCCGGGAATCTCTTGGCGTGTTTCGCCAGTGGTGTTGCCTGTGGTGCGCCCTTCGGCATCGACAGGCGCAGCAGCAATCTTAAAGTCTTGCCCTATGTAGAGTACTTGGTCGAGCGAATCGAGCAGCACGGCGTGTGCCACGGCTTTCACGGGCAGGTGGTTGTCGTAGCGCAGCCCGATGTTCAGTTGCTCCACATTGTATTCTGCGCCAAGGCGGTCCATTCCTGTCAGGTCGGCTATGTCGCAGTCGAGCGTGTCGCGGTGTTGATATTGCGTGCCGGGGTTGTATTGGAACGGCATTTTGGCTTCCACCACCATATCCACCAGCGGATTGTAGTCCTTATCGGGGTCGAAATAGACCCAATGCATACGCTCCCATTCGTTTTGGAACTTGCTGATTTTCACATTGAAAGCGTAAACAAAACGGTGCGGTGTGATTTCGAACAGCCGCTCGGTGTGACCGTCTTGGTTGTCGAACATGTGTATGTTGAGCGAGGTGTCGCCTTCGATGTTTGGCTTGCGCAGACGCATGGTTTTGCTGGGCGAGCCGTTGAAATCGGCCATGCGCTCTTCGCCCGAAGCCGAAATGGCTTTGATGTGTTCTACCGTGAAATCGAGCGGAATGCCGATGCCGTTGGTTATTTTGAAAGTTACCATCGGGTTGGTGAACCGCAGTTTGTTTTCGGTGAATGTTTCCGATTCGAAAAAGTCGGTTGGCATGTGCGAATTTACGCTATCGGCGGTAACATTGCCTTGGCGGTTGAAGAAGCCCCACGCCTTGCGGCAGTCGATGATTTGGAAGCGTATTTGCGGCATAATTTTCGACTGGTCGGTTACCGTGAAACTCTTTGTCGGTTTGTAGGTGTAGGTAACGGTGATAGGCGTGGTGCCAGTCATGCGGTCGAAGCGCACTTTGAAGCCCGCCAGCATATCTTGGTGCGTGTCGCCGCGGCGTGTAACCTTGTAACTGCGGTCTTGCAGGCCGTCGATGTCGTTGAATTTCAGGTCGATGTAGAGCGGCATCTGTTCGGAAATTTCCAAATCTTCGGCATCGACTTTGAAATAGAGTTCTGCGCTGTTCACCACGGCACTATCCACGCGTTGGTCGAGTTGGCCGTCGTCGCCGTAGTGGTCGTAGTCGAAGTCGTATTGCAGCCTATCGTGGAACTCGTAAGTGCCAGCCTCAAGTGTTAATCCGCTTTGTACCAGTGGGTTATCGCCATCGACGAGCGTGTAGGGCGTGTTGTAGGTTGTGCCCTGCGAGAAATCACCAATTTTGATGTCTTTGGTGTTTAGTCGCAGCGTGTCGGTCCACCACAGGTAGCAGGTGTTCAGGTCAGAATCCTGCCTGATGTCGTCGCTGCCGATAAAATCGACGAGCTTGCCGACGGTAGTTCGTGCCGTGCCGATGGGTACAACAAGTGCGGTGTTGTAGTCGATCTCCTTCGACATTTTGTTCATGTCGATGTCTGTAGTGCAGGCCGCCAACAACGCAGAGGCGCATACAAGTCCGAAAAATGTTTTGCAATTCATATCCTTTGCAATTTGTATTTCTGATTTTGCAAAGGTAATATATCTTTTTTGAAAAAACAAATGCGATGTGATTTCAAATTTCAGAATTTCAAATTTTATTTGATTTTTGCTCCGCTCGGCATTGTCCAAACAAGTTTGGCACTACGCTCGCTTATCGCAAAAATTCAGAATTTCAGATTGTCGGTAGCAAGATATGAGTAGCAAGTAGCAAGACGAGATTTTAAGAATATAGAAGATAGAGCATAGACGAAAATAATTGACAATGGATAATTGACAATGTAGGGACGCACCGAGTGCGTCCGCTTCTGTTGATTTGCAGATTTGGTTATTTGTGGATTTGTTTTCAACCCCTCCGAAAAACTGCCGTTTTTCTCGTCCCCTTGCAAAGGGGACAGGTTCGCACTGGTGTTGGTTCGGCTCATACCCCAGTTGGTTCAGCCCTCTCCCCTTTTCAAGGGGAGTACCCACATAGTGGGGGAGAGGTTTGATGCCAATTAACAATTAACAATTAACAATAATTCCAAATCTTCAAATCAACACAAAAAAAGAACGCGACCAACGGCCGCGCCCCATTTTTAATTGTCAATTATCAATTGTCAATTATTTAACCACAATTTTGGCGAGTTTGTTGCCGGCTTTTACAATGTAGATGCCTTCGCCAAGCGTGCTCTTCTTGTTCTGTTCGGTAACATTCAGACCCATAATGGTGTAGATCTGTGCGCCCTCTTCGGCATAGATGCGGCCTTCGCGTGCATACACATCGTTCAACACCTCGATGTTGCGAATAGCGGTAGTATTTTCGTCAAGGGTGTAATCTTCATAATCATCATAGTAGTAATCGCCGTCCGTATCCAAAGCCTTGAAAACGCTAACAGGCACTTCGGCATTGATGGTATATTTTTTACCATCGCTAGCAGTAAATGCGGCAACAGCCTTATAAGTTTCATTGGCGGCCACATATGCCAAAGTAAGGGTAGCTGCAGTCATGGCAACTCCATCTGCGTCATCGTCAACGAGTTCAGCATCGGTAAGCATAGCATACGAGTATTCCTCGCCAATAGTACCATTGGCGATTGAATACGAACCAGCGACTGCGGTTGCCGATGCGCTGTAAATGTCGAAGGAGACATAAGGAGCATGCACTGAATCTTCCGTTGCATTGTAATACATAAAGTCTATACTAAAGTTGTGGGCTCCTTCTTCCGATAATTCCTCATAGTAGGTAATTTCTGCATAGTTCACAGTCAGTTCGGTAGCATCGCCATCTTCGTCGCCATCGCCGCTACCGCCGTTGCGTTCAACCAAGTAGCCGTTAACGAGTTCGGGAGTAGTGGTGCCGCTTTTCACATACTTTTTCAATTGACCGAGTACTTTTACCTCATCGCCATTGGCCAGTTGCGAAGTGGCGGTAAATTTCTCGTTGTTCAAGTTGTATGCACGGTAAACATAAAACTCCCCAGTTTCATCGGTAAGTGTAAAAGACGCATTGCCATAAGTAGTACTCAAGTCGAGGTCAGAAACAGTGCCCGAAAGTATGTAGTAATTTGGAGCAACAGCACCATCGGCCAGTGCGTTAGTAACTGTCAACGCTTCGGCTATGGTTACTGTCAGTGTATCAATTTTACCTGCATCTTCGCCTTCGCCATCGGTTGTAACTACGACTTTGAGCATACGGCATTGCGCACTTGCATTCAGTGTAACACTTTTGGCAGTTCCAGTCCAAACGCCAGAAGTTGCAGCCGTGGCAGCAGTATAACCCGAACCGCTCAATGCAGAGGCAGTGTATTTGTCCTTCCCTTCGTCATTTTCTGCAGTTGTAATCTCAATTTTCGAGATATTGTTTTCGGAAGTAAATACCACTTTAGCATTAACATAAGCACGAATTTGTGTGCCATTGCAGAAACCACTGTCAATCGAAAGTGTTACATCGCCCACTGAATAAGTGATTTTTGAATAGGGAGTTGTTGGTTTTGTTGCATCAGTAGCACTTGCTCCTTGCACCCCCATGGCAGCAGGTGTAATTGTGGCTGTCGAAGCGAAAGCCAGCGTTGTAGCGCACAAGGCGGCTACGAGGAAAGTAATTTTTTTCATGATAGAAATTTTTAAGTTAATAATTTTGAATAGTTTTGTTTCTGTTTTTGTCTGTTGTGTGCGTACGCAAACGCATACGCCCATAAGCATCGGCACACTATCGCACGCACATCATCGCCACAAAGGTACGACTTTTTTTAGAATAAAAAAAATTTTTTCGTTATTTTTTTTGAAAAAAGTGCGTAAAATGGAAAGTCTATAAAGTGAAAAGTCTATAAAGTGAAAAGGCCGAACATTTCAAACATTCAATAACTCAATAATTCGATGATTATCGCTTGTAGGAACGCGGTATGCCACGCCCGAAAAGGTTATAGGTTAGAGTTTATAGAACATAGAAGATAGAGCATAGAACATAGACAAAAATTGATAATTGACAATGTAGGGACGCACCGAGTGCGTCCGTTTCTGTTGATTTGCAGATTTGGTTATTTGTGGATTTGGCTTCATAACCCCTTCCCCCACTGGCGTGGGTACTCCCCCTATCTGCTGGCGCAGCAGGGGGAGAGAATCGGAAAATGTTGGACGCGATTCTGTCCCCCTGCTTGGAGCGATAGCGCAAAGATAGGGGGACGAGCGCAGCGGAGGGGGTTAATGCCAATGTAGAATTTAGAATTAAGCGTTTTCCACCGCATTCTGCACAACAAAAATCGCACAGACTATCAACAACGACAGTAGGGACGCGGCATGCCACGTCCCTACAATGTCAATGAACAATGAATAATATCCGCCTCCCGAACACGCCGCAAATTTTCAAATTTTCAAATAATTGAAAATCAGGCAATTAAAAATCGTTATTTCCTCGTTACGCTTGCAGTGCGGTGATGCGCTGGTAGAGGGTTGGGTGCGAGTAGTAGACAAACACATACCATGGGTGCGGCGTGAGGTTGCTCAAGGCTTGTGCCGATATTTTTTTGAGTGCAGAAACCAACTGCGGCGCATAGGCGTTTGCCTTCACAAAAGCGTCGGCTTGGTACTCGTTTCGGCGCGAAAGTGCGTTGGAAAAAAGGTCGAGCAGCGTGCTTATGGGCGTGTATAACATGCTGAATGCCAGCAAATTGATATGGAACGACGCTTGCGGGCAACCCAATGCCTGCGCCAACGCATCGCTGTGGAGCGCCCAGCCGAGCAGCACAAACAGCAGCAGATTCATCACCATCGACAGCGCAACGCTCTGCACTATGTGGTGGTGTTTGTTATGGCCGATTTCGTGCGCCAGCACAGCCACCACCTCGTCGGTCGAGAGTTGTTTGATGAGCGTGTCGTACAGCACAATGCGCTTTTTGCTGCCCCAACCAGTGAAATAGGCGTTGGCTTTGGTCGAGCGTTTCGAGCCATCGATGACATAGATATTTTTCAGTTTGAAATCGGCTTTTTGCGCAAATTGTTCGATAGCATCGCGCAGTTCGCCCGCCTCGAGCGGCGTTTGTTTGTTGAACAGCGGCACAAAAACCTCGGAATAAAAAAAGTTTATAAAGAGGCTAAATAGCGTAACAACCGCCCACGCCACAAGCCAAAAATAGTCGGGAATCTGCTCGTAAATCAGTATGATGACCGCAAACAGACCGCCGCAGATGACAATTTTGAGCGCGAGGCTTTTCAGTTTGTCGCCGATGAAAGTTTTGGGCGTTGTGCGGTTGAACCCGAACCGCGCTTCGACCACGAATGTGGTATAGATTCGGAACGGCAGCGTCAGCAGGTCGCTGGCCACCATCAGAATGCCGAAAAAGAGCAGCGAAATCAGCAGTTCGCACTCCGTCCACGAGCGAATGAGCGCGTCGAGCCACGCAAAACCGCCGCACAGCAGCATGACCAGCACCAGCACAAAACGAAAAGTGGTGATTGTCCAGCCCATTTTGGCGTTGGTACGCAGATAATTTTGCTGTATGGCATACTTTTGGGGGTTGTAAATATCGCTCAAAACAGCGGGAATGGGAGCAGCAGAGTGGCGAATGTTGAGCAGCGACAGCGTGCGTGAGAAGCAAAATTCGATAACATAGATGGCGACAACGGCAACAAAAAGAGCGTTCATACTTTTTTTTCGGTTTTTTGGTGATTTTTGGTGATTTTTCTTGCGATTTTAGTTGATTTTACCAGTTCTGATGTAGTTGAGTGCGGCGTTCAGTTGCACATCGGTGCCAGCGCGCATCTGCGCTTCGTCGAAAAGCACTTCGTACTTTGGCGTGTAGCCAATTCCTTCGGTGATTTTGCCATCGACATCGCGCAGCACATCGTTCGAGGTATAAATATCGTGTGCTTTTGTGCTGAAAGCCCCAGCATAGTCAATTTCGAACACGCCAAGCAGCGGTCCGTGTCCGCCAAAAGTGCGCTCGCCGATGAAACAGCCGTTGGGCAATAGGGCGATGGCTTGGGTGGTCATTTCGCCCATGCTCACCGAGTTGATGTCGGCCAAAGCGACGATTGGAACGGTAATTTCGCCGATAGAATCGACTTCGGCAAGCGGATCAAGTTGTTTCACATAGAACGGAATCCACGCCGTGTAGTCGTAGCGTCCGAGTCCCTCTTTGCGGCGTGTATGCCCGAGCAGCAAATCGCTTTGGAGGAACGGCGCAACCACAAAATTCATGTCGCTGACATAGCCGCCGCCGTTGCCGCGATTGTCGATGATGATGCCTTTCAAATCTTCGGCAGCGCACCATTTGTGGAATTGCGCATAGACGGTCTGTATCTTTTTGTTGAGCGAATCGGACGATTGGAACGCCCCAGTGAGCATATAACCCGACAATTTTAGGTAGGCGATACCGTCGAAATTGCACGCCAAAGCACTTTTGTAGCCGTCGGCGTCGCTTCCTGCAACAAAATATCGCTCGGTTTTTTCTATCTTATCGATGCAATCGATCAGCAGCGAATCGGTGAATTTTCCGTGATAATAAGGGCGTTTTTGCGCCTCTATCAGGCCAGGGCGTACGGCTACAATTCCGTTGTCGGCGATGCTGTCGGGGTCTTTCCACAAATTGCGAACGAGTATGCGCATGTGGTGATCGACAAAATGGCCGCACATATCGGTGTAATACTGCCGTAGCGTTTCGGTGGCGATGTAGTTTTCTGCCTTGTCCAATTCGTCCAACTCGTCGAAGCGCGGACTATAAACGCTGTACAACGAGTCCCAGTTGGTCGGGTCGATGTCCCAAAAAGCGTAACTGTTGTTGATGCCGTGCCAGATGGCCTCGAATTGCTCCGACGGCTTGGTGTAGAGCACTGTATTGGGATTCATCAGTTCCACGCCGTGTTGGCGGCACGATACGGCAATCAGTGCCGTTGCGGCTAAAAATATGGTGGCGGTGCGTTTCATTTCTCTTTCGATTTTTTGTGTTTGGCGTAGGCTTGGCGGTCGATAGCAAATGTGAGCCCAATCAGCAGCGTGTAGGTGGTGTTGTAGCGCGGCGTTGGCGCAACCAAGTTTTGGGTCTTTTCGGTGCTGACAAGTCCGTAGAAAAAGGCCGTTTCGGCGTGGAACGCCATGCGTTCGTCGATTTTTATGCGCAGACCGAGATTGCTTGCCAGTCCCGAATCGAAGCGGTTGTCGTGCTTGGTATCGAGTTTGCGGTACTCGTCGAAACCGTAGTAGGTGCCGCCGATGTTGTTGGTAGGGTAATTCGTTATGCCCAGCGCCACGCCTTCGCGGTGGCTGGCCAGCCAGCAGCCCACATAGCCGCCCACGCCCACATAGCCGCGAATTTTTTCGCCACCAAACGAAAAGTTGAGCAGCAGAGGCAGTTGCAGATAGTGGTCGTGTATGTTGGTGTGAATCTCCTCGTAGATGTGCGTGCGGTACATTTTGTGATTTTTCTGCACATACTGCAAATCCATACGCAGCGCAAACCAATCGACCACATCGAGTTGCACAGGAATGCCCACACTGATGCCGCCCGCGCCCTTGTAGCGCATATCGTAGGCGTAGTTTGTTTCGATACTGTAGTCGTTGTAGTTGTAGCCGCCCTCGAACCCGATAAACCATGTAACCGCCGCCGCAGGCAACGCCGAAATGGCCGTAAGGCAGAGCAATAGGAGCGTTCGTTTCATCTCAAAATAATTTTGCTGCAAAAGTACAAAAAAATGGGGAATTTTTAATTTCAGATTTCAAATTTCAGATTAGGTTTCAAGTTTCTAGTTTCTAGTTTCTCGCGCTGCGCGCTGTTTCTGTGTTTCAAGTTTCAGGTTTCAGGTTTCAGGTTGTCGGTAGCCGAAACACCCTAATTTTCAAATTTTCAAATAACAAAAAAATGCACATTTGGTGGTTGTAAGAAAAATGTTTATCTTTGCAGTTAATATCGAACTGAAGAAAACTATGGTATCGAGAAAGAAGCAACTGCTTGAGAGCGACATTTTTTCGCACCTCGCTTCGCTGAAATATATGCCGCGCTGGATAGTGCTTGTGTACGATGTGGCAACTTGTTGCGTGGCGTTTTTGCTGGCCAATTTCTTGGCGAAACAGACCTATGCGGAGTGGCCAAAATTTGAGCCTGCACTGCCTGTTTGGACGCTGGTTCTGATTTTTATCGCCATCGCTGTGCTGTCGTTTTGGGTGTTTCGCACCTATTCGGGCATTCTGCGCTACTCCAATTTTGTCGATATTGTGAAACTGCTGGCGGCGGTGTTGTTGCAGGGGCTGTTGCTTTTTGTACTCAACGGAATTTCGATGTTGGTGTCGGGGCATCTGCTCTTTATGAGCCTCTCCGTTGTGTTCTACGCTATTGTAGCATTTCTGTTGCTGGTGCTGCTGCGCTTGATAGTGAAGGTCGTTTTTGACTATCTTGTTACCAATAGTGGCACTACAAAACCTGTGGCTGTTTATGGCACCAAGTCGGCGGGCATCGGCATTGCCAAGATGATTCGCTCGTCGGAATCGCTCAAATTTCGCCTCTCCGCCTTTCTCGACGACGACAAAAGCACGCATGGCAAACGCATATTCAGCGTGCCAGTCATCTCTACGCGCGACCGCAAGCGAATGCTCCGCGAGTTGAACAAACGCAAAATTCGCACGGTGATAGTATCGCCTTTGAAGATGGCGGCACTCGACCCCGAAAAGGATTTAGATGTGTTTATCGAGCAGAATATCGAGATTCTGACTGTGCCCGATGTGAGCGAATGGCACGAGGGCAGCAAATTTGTGAAGCACGATTTCAAAAATATCCGTATCGAAGATCTGCTCAATCGTCTGCCCATCAATATCAGCAAAGATCATATCGTGGATCAGGTAAAGGGCAAAGTGATAATGATAACGGGCGCGGCTGGCTCTATCGGCTCCGAAATTGTGCGCCAACTGACTAAATATCAGCCCAAACTGCTGGTGCTGTACGACAACGCCGAAACGCCGCTCCACAACCTGAAACTGGAGTTGGACGAGTTGAAAACCATCTGTCCGTATGCCTTGTGCATTGGCGATATGCGCAACGAAAGGCGTCTGTCGGGCGTGATAACGACCTACAAACCGAACATCATCTACCACGCGGCGGCCTACAAACATGTGCCGATGATGGAGGACAATCCCTGCGAATGTATCTTGGCAAATGTGCTTGGCACACGCAATATAGCCGATTTGGCGGTGGTCAACGGTGTGGAGAAATTTGTGATGGTCTCGACCGACAAGGCGGTGAACCCCACCAATGTGATGGGCGCATCGAAGCGTGTGGCCGAAATCTATGTGCAGTCGCTCTTCAAGAAAAGTGTGGTGGACAACCCGAACACCACAAAATTCATCACCACGCGTTTTGGCAATGTGCTTGGCTCGAACGGTTCGGTAATTCCGCTGTTTCGCCACCAGATAGAGCAGGGCGGTCCAGTAACGGTAACGCACCCCGACATCATTCGCTACTTTATGACCATTCCCGAAGCCTGCCAGTTGGTATTGGAAGCAGGCTCGATGGGCGAGGGCGGCGAGATATTCATTTTCGACATGGGACGCCCTGTGAAGATAGCCGATTTGGCGCGCAAAATGATACGCTTGGCGGGCTACCGTCCCGAAATCGACATACCGATAACCTACACAGGATTGCGCCCCGGCGAAAAACTTTATGAAGAGTTGCTGAATGTGAAAGAATCGACGCAGCCCACCTACAACGAGAAAATTTTGATTGCCAAAGTGCGCGAATACGACTTCGACAAAGTGGCACAAGAGATAACCACACTCATCGACTACGCCTACTTGTACAAAGATTTTCTGGTGGTATCGCAGATGAAACACATCGTGCCAGAGTACATCAGCAAAAATTCGCAGTACGAGCGCCTCGACATCACAAATACCCCCCCCCCCCCGCGCTAACTGTTTGGAAATGAGCGAGTTAGGCGAGTCTGCGCAAAGCGCAGGGAGCGGAGAGTCGGCAAGGCCGCAGATTTTAGATTAGGTTGATCAGTTGATCAGTTGATTGGTTGATTGGTCGTTGAATAAGTTGATAAGTTTACGCTTCGCGTGGTTAAGTCTGTTTTGTGAGTTATTTTTTTTCAGCGTGTCTTATCGAGCAATTATCAAAAAGTAGGTGTATGAATACGAATTTTCTTGGGTATCGAAAATTGCTTGCCTATCAACAAGCATCGGAAGTTGTAAAACTTGTTTATGCACTTGTGAAAAATTTTCCGAAAGAAGAACAATTCGCATTATGTAGCCAATTGCGTCGTGCTGCTGTTTCGATTACATCGAACATTGCCGAAGGAGTTTCGCGATATTCATACAAGGATAAGATACACTTTTTAGAAATCGCTTTTGGATCTCTCATGGAGGTGATGAGCCAGTTGGAAATTGCCACAGATATGGGCTACATCACTATTGACGATAGGCAAAATGTTGAAATAAAAATAAACAGAGCGGCACAGTTGATAACAGGTTTGCAATACAGTTTTATGCAGAAAGATGAATGTGGTAATGTGATAAAACCGCAATCAAAAGCAATAAAAAACTGATTAGATAGTAATAGTGTGATGAATTTGACAAATGCACCAATAATCAACCAATCAACTGATCAACTGATCAACCAAGACGAGTTAAAACTTGACAAATTGCAGTAAAGTTACCAAAAAATGTCCGCTATATTACAATTTCTCTATCAGCACCCTTACCTGTTTGCTTTGATGACGGCGTGTTTGGGGGCTGTTTTCATGCCGACGGTTATCCGTGTGGCACGGGAGAAAAACTTTGTGGTGAAGCCCAACAAACGCACTTCGCATGTGGGGCTGGTGCCAGCCGTGGGCGGATTGGACATATTCATCTCGTTTCTGATATTTTTTGTCGTTTTTGCGTTCAATCACCTGCCTGCGTCGCACTACTTGCTGGTGGGCGTTACGCTCATTCTGATAGTCGGCTTCATCGACGATTTGATCGACCTAACCGTGTTGGGCAAACTCTTTGGCGAAATGTTGGCCGCCACCTTTCTGATAGTTTGGGCCGATGTGCGTATGCCGAGCCTGTTTGGGCTGTTTGGCGTGGGCGAATTGCCGCTGGCGTGGAGTTATGTCTGCTCGTTTGCCACATTCATCGTCATCACCAATGCGCTGAATCTGATTGACGGCATCGACGGTTTGGCATCGGGTTTGGGAATGCTCTATTGTCTGCTGTTCGCCCTCTATTTTCAATTGGTCGGCGACCTAAATATGGCCATGCTTGGTTACGCACTGCTGGGCGCGTTGGCGGTATTTTTCTGCTACAATGTGTTTGGCGGTTCGCGCCGCAAAGTCTTTATGGGCGATGCTGGCTCGCTGCTTTTGGGATTTATGGTGTCGTGGTTTGTGTTCCGCTTTTTGCAGTTGAACGACGCGCCAGCAACGCCTGCCATTTACCGATTCCCTGCTGCACCAGCGGTGGCATTTTGCATTCTGTTTGTGCCGCTGTTCGACACGCTGCGCGTGATGCTGACACGCATCAAAAACCATAAATCGCCATTTTCGGCCGACCGAAACCACATTCATCACTTGTTGTTGGGTCTAGGTTTGCAGCACAAACAAGTTACGCTTGTGCTGTTTCTTGTGTCGCTGCTCTTTTGTGCGCTGGCATTTGTAGGGCGCACTTGGCGCAACGAGTGGCTGCTGTTGGTGGCTTTTGCACTCGGTAGCGCACTGACCGTTTTGGTGTGGCGGCTGGTGGATAAACGAAAAGAGCGAGAAAAGTTAGAAGTTAGAAGTTAGAAGTGAGCAGTGTTCTTGAGTTAGGAGTGAGGAATTAGGAGTGAGGAGTGCTGCGGCAGAGCCGCAATGACAAAATTTCAGATTTTACTTGATTTTTGCTCCGCTCGGCATAGTTCAAACGAGTTTGACTCTGCGCTCGCTTGTCGCAAAAATTCAGATTTCAAATTGTAGGGACGCACCGAGTGCGTCCGAGAATATAGAACAAGAATATAGACTTTTAATTATCTAATTTCCAATCATTTAATTAAAAAATGAGGCATTGTTGGGCGAGAACCTGTCCCCTTTGTAAGGGGACGAGCGCAGCGGAGGGGGTTAGAAAATAACTCAATGATTCAATGAATCAATAATTCAATGATTTTCCTTCGGGGGAAACGGGAAAGGGGGCCACTACCAAGAAAATAAACAATAAAAAATGAATAATGAATAATAATTCCAAATAACCGAATAACCAAATAACCAAATCAACACAGAAACAGCGCGTAGCGCGAAAAACTTAGAAACAAAATTGCGCCAGCAATTTTGAAAAACAACTAGAAACTAGAAATTAGAAATCAGAAATTACACATTACAAATCACACACTAATATATGAATCTATCAGACAAAAAGATTGCGGTAGTCGGTTTAGGCTATGTCGGACTGCCGCTTGC
>CAVKTI010000056.1:0-14476 GCA_963659365.1 Acutalibacteraceae bacterium
TGCTCTTTCAAGAATGAAAATCTTGCGTCCTAACCGATAGACGAATGGGCCAAAAGCGACTTTTTCTGCGGTCGATTTTGCGACTGCAAAGTTAGTGCCTTTTTTTGATTCCTGCAAATAGTGGCGAAAAAAAATCGCGCAAATGTTTTAATTTGCTGATTTCCAGCGAATTATTTCGTTGTAAAAACAAAGATTTTCCCTGTTTTTGCGTCAGTTTTTCGTGCCGATTTTGGCATTTTCAGGCGTTTCGTTTGCGCCGCACGGCAAAATTTATGCCTGCCGCAGCCAGCAGCGCAACTATCGGCACAAGCATATTGGTTGTTTGCCAAAAACGGCGG
Organism: Acutalibacteraceae bacterium; assembly: GCA_963659365.1. Lineage (GTDB taxonomy): Bacteria > Bacteroidota > Bacteroidia > Bacteroidales > Paludibacteraceae > W0P28-013. The sequence goes on from CAVKTI010000056.1 coordinate 339, forward strand.
TTTGCCGACACAGCGGCGTTGTTGAGCAGCCGCAGTTTGAATTGGCGGTTGCGCAGCGACATCCAATCCTCCTCTTCGGTGAGATAAAGTAGCGCATTGAGCAGAAAATCGCGGTTGCCAAAGGTTTGGCGCGTTGTGCGGTCGTAGCCGAGCGGCAGCACACGCCAGCCTTGCGCCGTCTGTTCCAGTTCGTTGCGTATGATGTCGCCATCGGCCACTACAAGCATACGCGTTGGCAGGCTCTGGTCGCGGTGCGACAGCGGATTTTCTATCTCTGGCGGCACAGGGCGGCTGCGCGACGGAAAAATCGATGTAAATTCGCCTTCGAGCAGCGCAGCCACAGGTTGGTAGCGTGTAAACCAGTAGTTTTCGTTTTGCGCATCGGTCATGAGTTGCCGCAAACTGACAATGCAAGGCGTTTGGCTCACATGCGTGGCGTTCGATGTTATCAGCAAAATCTCTTTGCGCACGCTGTTGTCGGCGTTGTTGGTGAAATCGAGCGTCGAGGCAAAATCGGCTTTCACTTGCAGCAGATTCCGCGTGATGGGCGAGTTGGGCGAGGTGAGCAGCAGCGGCTCGTAAAACCACGGCACAGGCTCAAACTGCGGCTGTTCGGTGGGCGTTGCCACATTGATGGGGCGGTAGGCACACTGCATATCCTGCACCACATCGTTGCCGATGCGCACGCCGTAGCGAAAAAGTTGGTCTTGCAGATTCACATCGAGCGGAATGAGCGTGGTCGATTCGCCTTTGGTGAGCGCATCTTGCTGCATCTGCACTCCGTCGATGAGCCACAGCACACGCCCGCCGTTCATGATGTATTGGTCGATGATGTATTTGTCTTTTTCGGCAAACGGTTGCGTGGGTTTTGCCACGATTATCGCCTTGTAGTCCGACAAAATGGCCGCGTTGCGACCAATCACGCCGCGGTCGATTTGAAAATAGCGACTAAAAGCCTCCGAAGCAGCATAAACTTCCTCTTCGGACAGTTCGCCGTGCCCTTCGATAAAAGCGATTTTTTCGACTTCCTGCTTGCCGAGAATGCGGATTGCATCGGTAAATTCAAACTCCAAATTCTCGATGGCGCGATTGATGCCCTCTTCGCCGCTGCGCCGCCCATCGGGCTGCAAAAGGCACACCGCCATGGTGTCGCCAGCGCACGCCACTTCGGCCCACGGAAAGACGATATTTTGTGTGATGCGTCCATCGGCATCGCGCGATGCCACCGACATTCCACGCAAGCCGCGCTGTTCGAGAGCGTAGTACTGCTTTTGCCGCTCGGTGTCGCTGTCGGCCTCCGACGGATTGACAAATCGATAGCGAATGCGTGTGCGCGCAAAGGCGTTCAATTCGTCGATGAGTTCGGCGGCAGCGTTGTTGAGTCGCGCAAAATTGGCATCGATATTGCCGCCCGAATAGAATGTAATCGCTATCGGCTTTTCCTGATTGCGCATCAGGGTTTTGCTCTGCTCGGCAATGCTGAAACGCTTTTCGAAAGTCAAATCGATGCGCACAAACGGCAGCAGCGGCAGCAGTGCAACCAGTGCTGTGAGTGCCACGACTGTGGCTGCGCCAAGATGTTTTTTTATGGTGTTATGCACGGTGTTCGTCCTGTTTTTGCTCGTTCAGCGTGGGGTAACTGACGCGCGAATGGTAAATGCTTTTCAATCGCTCTTTGAAAACGGCTTTTATCTGCTCCACATCGCGGAATGTGATGGGCGAATTTTTGAACGAGCCGTTGGCAATTTGTCCATCGATAATGCGCTCTACAAGCCCATCGATGCTCTTTTCGTCGTAGTTTTGCAGGCTACGCGAGGCGGCTTCTACCGAGTCGGCCATCATCACAATGGTTGTTTCTTTGCTGCCCGGCTTCGGCCCTGGATAGGTAAATTTCGATTCATCAATCTCGCGGTCGGGATACTGATTTTTGAGCGTGTTGTAGAAATAGGCGGTTTTGCTTTCGGCGTGGTGCGTGAGTATGAACGCTTTGATGCGGTTGGGAAGTTTGTATTTGTCGGCAATTTTCACACCGTTGGCCACATGGGCAATGATGGTTTGCGCCGCATCTTCGGGCGACATCTTTTCGAGCGGATTGATGCCCGATATTTGATTTTCGGTGAAGCAGAGCGGATTTACCATCTTGCCGATGTCGTGGTAGAGTGCGCCTGTCCGTGCCAGCAGCGTGTTGGCGTTGATGCGTGCAGCGGCTTCTGCGGCGAGGTTCGACACTTGCAGTGCGTGTTGAAAAGTGCCGGGGGCTTTGCCCGAAAACTCCATAAGCAGTTTGCTATTGGTGTTCGACAGTTCCACCAGCGTCATATTCGACAGAAATCCAAAAAGTTTCTCGAAAATGAAAATGAGCGCGTACGCCAACATTTGCAGCAGCGAATTGACGGCAAAAACGGCAAATATCCACCAATCGATCTTCTCTATCGAACCGTCGCGAATGAGTGTAACAGCCAGAAATACAACCGAATACGAAACAAACACGAGCAACGCCGTGCGCACAAACTGCGACCGCTGCGTCATCTCTTTCAGACTCGAAACTACGGTCATGCCAGCGGTGATTTGCAGCAGCAAAAACTCGAACGGTTGCGCCGCCATAAACGAGGTTACCAACACCGTGATGATGTGCGCAAAAAGTGCCGTGCGCGAGTCGAAAAAGGTGCGCACAATGATTGGCAGCAGCGCAAAAGGCACAATGTAGATGCTCAAATCGGTGCAATTCACCGTGAGCGACGCAAGTCCAATCATGCCTACCACCATACACATGATGAACAGAATGTCGCGGTTCGAGTTGAAAATGCGCGGTCGGAACAGGTGCAGATAGAGGAAAAATAGCAGCAGCAGCCCCACGATGAGCAGCATTTTGCCTGCCACAATCCAGCCCATATCGTGGTTCGATTCGGTTTTCTGCTCGGTGGCGATTTTCAGCGAATTGAGAATTTTGTAGGTTTTGTAATCGACTATCTCGCCGCGGTCGATAATGCGTTCGCCTGTCTGTACCATGCCTGCCGTCGGCGAAATGGTAGCCAGCAGTTCGCGTTTCACCTGCTCCGATTTGTTCTGGTCATAGGTGAGATTCACCGCCAAAAAGTGGTTGAGATTGGCTTCACGAATCTTTTTCTCGTCCACGCCGCTCGCTTGGCACAGCGCGTCGTAGGCGGTGCGTATGGTATAGACGCTGCCAAAATTGATTTCGTGCGCCACCAAGTTGCTGTCGATGAGCGATATACGCGTAATGCCGTAGGCATCGAGTTCGCGCTGGTCTTTGGCCTGCATTATGCCCACAGCGTAGATGTCGCGCATCGCTTTGGCTATGCGGTTTTTGCTGCTTTTTGTCAGGCGCGTGTCGGTCTGCATCAGTTTTTCCACTTGTGCGTCGCCCCTGCGCTGGTCGATGGCAAAGTAGGGCACAAAATGGCGCATCACGCTGTCCTGCTCGCGTTTCAGTTCGCTCTCGTCCTTGTATATCGGAAAATCGAACTCGGCAGTCAGCAGTTCGTGCGGCCAAGGTTTGCCCAACATAAATTGGCGGTCGAAATGCGTGGCTTGGTGCGGAATGCACTCGTAAACCAGCGCCACCGACCCCACAAACAGCAGCACACGCAACGCTCGGCGCAGCATCTTTTTTGAAAAATCAATCTTCTTCATCGAGAAATCGAAAACAGTTTTAACCTACAAAGGTACTGCTTTTTGGCGAAATTTACAAAATTCGGCCGATTGAAAACTTTTTTGTATCTTTGCAAGTTAATACTAATCACAAAGTTAGAAGTTAGAAGTTAGAAGTTAGAAGTTAGAAGTGAGAAGTTAGAAGTTAGAAGTGAGGAGTGAGGAGTGAGGAGTGAGAAGTGAGAAGTGAGGAGTGAGAAGTGAGAAGTGATGCGGCGAAACCGCAATTTCAAATTTCAAATTGTAGGGACGCACCGAGTGCGTCCGAAAAGGTTAGCGGTTATAGGTTAGAGTTTATAGGGAATAAACATCACAGGTTCTCACTAATGCAATCAACTTTTTAACGACCGATCAACCAATCAACCAATCAACAAAAACACAGAAACAGCGCGGAGCGCGAGAATTTTTGCGATTAGCGAGAGCAGAGTCAAACTCGTTTGAACTATGCCGAGCGTAGTAAAAATCTTTCGTAGAAAAAACTTAGAAACAAAAATTGCGACAGCAATTTTGAGAAACAATTAGAAACCAGAAATTAGAAACCAGAAATTTATAAAAATCCCCTTAAAAACCGAGCTATTATGTTGAATCTTGTGATTTTTGGAGCGCCAGGCTCTGGCAAAGGCACTCAAAGCGAATTGATTGTTGCTAAATACAATCTAGTGCACCTTTCGACGGGCGACATGCTGCGCGACGAGATTGCGCACGGCACAGAAATTGGAAAGTTTGCCGACGCACTCATCTCAAAGGGCAATCTGGTGCCCGACGACCTGATAGTGAAGATGATAAGTGCAAAAATTGCGGCGCAAAAAGCCAACTGCAACGGCTTCATTTTCGATGGTTTCCCGCGCACAGTGGCGCAAGCCGAGGCACTCGACCGCCTGCTGGCCGACCACGGCAAAAAACTCACGCTGATGCTCGACTTGCGTGTGGCAGAGCCGCTACTCATCGAACGCCTGTTGAAGCGTGGGCAGAGTTCTGGTCGCACCGACGACACGCTGGAGGTCATCAAAAAACGCCTGCAAGTCTATCACGATGTAACGATGCCCGTCATCAATTTTTACAAACAGACCAACCGCTACGCCGCTGTGGACGGCTGCACCACCATCGACGAATACTTCCAAAAAATCGTTCAACTTATCGAAAAAAAATAGGTTATAGTTTATAGGTGAGAGGTTATAGAAGGTAGAATAAAGAATAAAGCCTGTGAGGCAAAAATCAATTTTCAAATCTTCAAATTTTCAAATCTTCAAATCAATAACTAGAAACTAGAAATTTAGAAACAAATAAACACAGAAACAGCGCGAAGCGCGAGAAACGGACGCATGCGGTGCGTCCCTACTTTCACACTTTTATACTTTCTCACTTTCATACTGATATTATGCCGAGTTCCAATTTTGTAGATTATGTGAAAATTTTTTGCCGTTCGGGCAAGGGCGGTGCAGGTTCGGCGCATCTGCATCGCGCCAAATATATGCCCAAGGGCGGTCCCGACGGCGGCGATGGCGGTCGTGGCGGCCATGTCATTCTGCGCGGCAACAAAAACTACTGGACGCTGCTGCACCTGAAATATGCGCGCCACATTTTTGCTGGCGATGGCGGCAGCGGTGGCGAAAGCCGCAGTTTTGGCAAAAACGGCGACGACAAAATCATCGATGTGCCGTGCGGCACGATAGCCTACGACGGCGATACGGGCGAATTTTTGGCCGAAATTACCGACGACAAACAGGAAATCGTTCTGCTGAAAGGCGGTCGCGGCGGTCTTGGCAACTGGCATTTTCGGTCGGCGACCAACCAGACGCCGCGCTATGCGCAGCCTGGCGAACCGCGCGTGGAGCGCACCATCATATTGGAACTGAAAGTTTTGGCCGATGTGGGCTTGGTGGGCTTCCCGAATGCTGGCAAATCGACGCTGCTGTCGGTGGTTTCGGCGGCAAAACCAGAAATAGCCGACTATCCGTTTACCACGCTGGTGCCCAATTTGGGCATTGTGTCGTACCGCGACGGCCAGTCGTTTTGCATGGCCGATATTCCTGGCATCATCGAAGGTGCAGCCGAAGGCAAAGGCTTGGGGCTGAGGTTTTTACGCCATATCGAACGCAATGCTATATTGCTCTTTTTGGTGCCTGCCGATAGCGACGACATCGAGAAAGAGTATCGAATTTTGTTGCACGAACTGGAAAAATATAACCCCGAATTGGTGTCGAAACAGCGCATTTTGGCGGTGTCGAAGTGCGATATGATAGACGAAACCATGATGGCGCAGATGCGCGAAAAATTGCCCAAAGATGTACGCACGCTCTTTTTTTCGTCGGTGTCGGGCATGGGACTCGATGCGCTGAAAGATGCGCTCTGGGAGGAGTTGAACAAGCCCGAAAATCGTGTAGAAACCATCACGCACCGCAACCTCGACATTGTGCAAGTGGCGCACGAAACGCCCGACGAAGAGGAGGAGTTCCGCACCATCTACGGCATAGAGCGCCGCGAACGCGAAATCCCCTACGAAGTGGCTTGGGATTCGCCAGAAAACCTGAAAAAAAAGTGAGAAGTGAGAAGTGAGTAGTTAGAAGTGAGGAATTTTTTAGTGTGAAAGTATAAAAGTGTGAAAGTGAGAAAGTATAAAAGTGTGAAAGTAGGGACGCACCGAGTGCGTCCGAACGATTTAACGGTTCAACAATTCAACGCTTCCACAAATCAACAAATAACCAAATAACCAAATCAACAAATAAACGATTCAACAGTTCAACAAATAAACATAGAAACAGTGCGAAGCACGAGAAACTTAGAAACATAGAAACTCATCAACCAAAAAATGATTTCACTAACCGAACTTTACCAACTTTTTCTTGCGCATCCGCAGGTTACAACCGACAGCCGTGTTTGTCCCGAAGGGTCGATTTTTTTTGCGTTGAAGGGTGCGTCGTTCGATGGTAACCGCTTTGCGCAGGCGGCTCTCGACAAGGGGTGCGCCTATGCGGTGGTCGATGAGGCGGATTTTGCAACCAACGAACGCACGCTGCGGGTCGAAAATGTGCTGCAAACGCTGCAACAGTTAGCGCGTCTGCACCGCGAAAAGTTGGGCATTCCAGTGGTGGGAATCACTGGCACCAACGGCAAAACCACGACCAAAGAACTGGTGGCGGCTGTGCTTGGCGAAAAATTCAATGTGCATTACACGCAAGGCAACCTGAACAACCATATCGGTGTGCCGCTCACGCTGCTCGGTTTGACTAAAAAACATACCATGGCGGTGGTGGAGATGGGCGCAAATCACCCCGGCGAAATTGCTGATTTAGTGGGACTTGTCCGTCCCAATTGCGGCCTGATAACCAATGTTGGCAAGGCGCACCTCGAGGGTTTTGGCTCGCTCGAAGGCGTGTTGCAGACCAAAGGCGCGCTCTACGACTATCTGCGTGCGCACGGCGGACATGCCTTTATCAATGCCAAAAACGAACTGCTCAAAAGCATTGCGCACTGGCTGTCGCTCACCTCGTATGCACTCGATGCCAATGCCGATGTACAGGGCAGCGTGGTCGATTGTTCGCCGTTTGTAACGCTCCGTTGGCAGCGCAAGGGCGGCGATGCGCACACCGTGAAAACGCATTTTGTGGGTATTTACAACGCCGAAAATATGTTGGCGGCCGTCACTGTCGCGCTGCATTTTGGTGTGGACGAACAGGCCATTTGCCACGCGCTCGAAAGTTATCTGCCGCAAAACAACCGCTCGCAGTTTGTCGAAACGGCGCACAACCGCTTGGTGGTCGATGCCTACAACGCCAACCCCACCAGCATGATGGCTGCGCTCGAAAATTTTGCGGCCATGCAGTTGCCGCACAAGGTCGCCATTTTGGGCGATATGCTCGAACTTGGCACACAAAGCCACGACGAACACCGCAAAATTGCCGAATATCTTGCCAATGCCGATTTTGAGCAGATTTTTCTGGTCGGCACGCAATTTGCAGAAGTTTCAGAAAAGAGGTTTCGGATTTTTGAAAATGTCGATGAATTGAGCGCATATTTGCAGCGTAATCCGCTGATTGACAAGACGATACTCGTCAAAGGTTCGAACGGCATTCATCTTACTAAACTTTTGCCGCTGTTGTGAAAACAAATCGTTACATAGTGCTGTTGTTGGTGGCGTTGTCGGTCGGTTGCAAAAATCAGACGACCACCTCCATTCCATCGACGAAAGTGGATTTCAAGTTCAACATTCTGACCGATGCGCCACAACTGAATGCGAATGGCGGCGTGGCTACATTTATCAAACCGAAATATGCAAATCAATACTTGGGTTACGGCGGTGTGGTGGTTTTTCGCAATTTCGAAGGCTCGTCGTTTTCTGCGTTCGATTTGACTTGCCCCAACGAGGTCGATCCGCAGGTGCGCCTCAATGTCGATAGCATTCCCGGCGAAGCCATTTGCCACAAGTGCGGTGCCGTGTTCGACATCGCCTACAGCCGCGGCTATCCCATCGCAGGCAACTGCAAAAGTCCCATGCGCCAATACAGCCTCACCGTTTCGGGCTACGAAGTGCATGTGTATAATTAGTAGCAAGAAGCAAGTAGCAAGAAGCAAGATAAGATTTTAAGAATATAGAGCATAGAACATAGACAAAATTTAGTTTGAAAAGTTGAAAGTGAAAAGTGTTTTCATTTGAAAATTTGAAGATTGCGGTGCTTTGGCTACCGAAACCTGAAACTCTGAAACTTGAAACCTCCGACCAATGCGTTAAACTTATCAACTCATCAACTTTTCAACTTTTCAACTTTTCAACGACCAATCAACTGATCAACCAATCAACTCATCAACCAAAATTTAGAAACAGCGCGAAGCGCGAGAAACATAGAAACATAGAAATGCGCAAAGCGCAATCTGAAATTTTTAATTCAATAAAGAATGCCAACACCTTCGCAACGCGGCTTGCTGATGCCGCAATCGCCAATTCGTAAACTTGCGCCGCTGGCCGACAAAGCCAAAGCACGCGGCGTGAAAGTGTATCATCTCAACATCGGGCAGCCCGACCTGAAAACGCCGCAAATCGGCCTCGATGCGCTGAAACACATCGACCGCACGGTGCTCGAATACAGCCCCAGCGACGGCTTCAAAAGTCTGCGCATGAAGATGCTGAACTACTACAGCCGCTTCAATATCGATGTCAGCGTCGATGATATTATTGTAACGGCTGGCGGCTCGGAGGCGGTGCAGTTTGCGTTTATGAGTTGCCTCGACCCTGGCGACGAAATCATTGTGCCAGAACCCGCCTACGCCAACTACACGGCGTTTGCCATCGCTGCGGGTGCCGTGGTGAAACCCGTCGTTTCGTCTATCGAAGAGGGCTTTGCGCTGCCGCCTGTGTCGGAGTTCGAAAAACTGATAACGCCCAAAACCAAAGGCATTCTCATCTGCAATCCCAACAACCCGACGGGCTACCTCTACACACGCAAGGAGATGAACCAGATTCGCGATTTGGTGAAAAAATACGACCTTTTTCTCTTTTCCGACGAGGTTTATCGCGAATTTTGTTACACGGGCGCACCGTACATTTCGGCATTTCACTTGGACGGCATCGAAAATAATGTTATTCTAATCGATTCAGTATCAAAGCGTTACAGCGAATGCGGCATTCGTATCGGTGCGTTGGTGTGCAAAAACAAGACGGTACACGAGAGCGTCATCAAGTTTTGTCAAGCGCGCCTCAGTCCGCCGCTGCTTGGGCAGATTGTGGCAGAAGCGTCGATGGATACGCCGCACGAATACCTCGAAGAGATGTACAGTGAATATGTGGAACGCCGCAAATTCCTTATCGACGGTCTGAACCGCATTCCGGGCGTCTATTCGCCAATTCCAATGGGCGCGTTCTACACCGTGGCCAAACTGCCCATCGACGACAGCGACAAGTTTTGCGCGTGGCTGCTCTCCGATTTCGACTACGACGGCCAAACCGTGATGATGGCACCCGCGTCGGGCTTCTACACTTCCGATGAACACGGCCGCAACGAGGTACGCATCGCCTATGTACTCGAAAAAGAGGAGTTGCGCAAAGCCCTGCTCGTACTGCAAAAAGCCTTGGAGGCATATCCAGGAAGAATTGATAAATAGTCGCAAGTAGCAAGTAGCAAGACGATGACTTGCAACAATCCGAAACTCTTAAACTCTGAAATTTGAAATTTGAAATTTGAAATCTGAAATTGCTGCGCTACCGCACAGCAAACCTCCCCCTTGGGGGATTAGAGGGGGTCGTGAAATTCTAAATTTAGTTCGCTTTGGAAAAACGAGAAACTGAAATATACGCCGAAAATGCGATTTTGGTCGGCTTGATAACGCCGCAACAGAACGAGGAACGCTCGAAAGAGTATCTCGACGAACTGGCTTTTTTGGCCGAAACGGCTGGCGCACAACCCGTGAAACGCTTTGTGCAGCGGCTCGATTACCCCAATTCACGCACTTTTGTGGGGCAGGGCAAACTGGACGAAATCCGCGCGTTTGCCACCGAACACGAAGAGGTGGGCATGGTCATTTTCGACGACGAACTGTCGCCACTACAACTGCGCAACATCGAAAAAGAGTTGCGGCTGAAAATACTCGACCGCACCAGCCTCATTCTCGATATTTTTGCCAAACGCGCACAGACGGCACACGCCAAAACGCAGGTGGAACTGGCGCAATGCCAATACATGCTGCCGCGCCTCACACGCTTGTGGACGCACCTCGAACGCCAGCGGGGCGGCATCGGTATGCGCGGCCCCGGCGAAACGCAAATCGAGACCGACCGCCGCATTATTTTGAACAAAATTGCGCTGCTCAAACAGCAGTTGGCAGCCATCGACCGACAAAAAGCCGTGCAGCGCAAAAATCGCGGCAAAATGGTACGCGTGGCACTGGTCGGCTACACCAATGTGGGCAAATCGACGCTGATGAACCTGCTGAGCAAAAGCGATGTCTTCGCCGAAAATAAACTCTTTGCCACGCTCGACACCACCGTGCGCAAAGTCATCATCGACAACCTGCCGTTTCTGCTCACCGATACGGTTGGATTCATACGCAAACTACCCACCAATCTTATCGAGTCGTTCAAATCGACGCTCGACGAGGTGCGCGAGGCCGACCTGCTGGTGCATATTGTCGATATTTCGCACCCGAATTTCGAAGAACAATACGAAGTGGTGAACGCCACGCTGGCCGAAATTACCAAAGAGCAAAAACCTACCATTCTGGTTTTCAACAAGATAGACGCATTTACCTACACGCCGCAAGAGGCCGACGACCTTGGCGCAAAACGCCGCGAAAACTACAGCCTCGACGAGTTGCAGCACATGTGGATGGCCAAGTTGGGAAACGACTGCATCTTCATTTCGGCGCAGCGCAAAGAGAATATCGACGCGCTGAAACGCCTGCTCTACGACCGCGTGAAGCAGATTCATGTAACGCGCTTTCCGTACAACGATTTTCTGTTCGACAAATACGACGACACCGATTCTGAATGAAATTTTGGGGTTTGACAACGGCTTTTCTGCTGTCGGCGGTTGCACTTTTTGCGCAGTCAACCGACACCATTCCTACCGTGAGCGATGCCGAACTCGATGCGTGGCTCGAGCAGTATGCCGTGGTCGATTCGCTGCCCGATGGCGTTCCCGAAAACGATACGCTTGCAGCAGAATCTGTGTCAGCAAATTCGTTGCAACCGATTGCTAATCAGGAAGATACGCTACAAATTGCCGTTGCAAACCTCGATACGATTCCGAAGATTGTCGCTCACGAAGATATGCTGCAAATCGCTGTAAATCAAGCAGATTTGTTGCAAATTATTGCTACAAATTCGGATTCGCTGGAAATTTTGCCCGATACACTTGTTGTGCCGCTGATTAGTGCCGACGAATTGGCCGAAATTCGCAAAAATGCCGCCCAGCGAGCGCAGAGCAATCCGCTTTTTATGGACGAATGGGTGGCGGTGCATCGTTCCGAGCCGACCGACGCGGTGCGCCGTCTGCGTCATCGGGCGCAAAACGAGGCGTTTCGTGCCAATCCCGATGCGTTTGCCTACCACGAATCGCAACTGCCAAACATCGACGAAATCCGCCGTCGCCGCACAAAAAGCGGTCAGGACAAAGTGAATGTGGTGGCTGTGCCGACCGTCAAAATCGACAAACTGGCGAAACTAAAGCCCAACAAATCGCCGTGGGAGTATGGCGGCGATGTGCAGATACAATTTTCGCAAAACTACTATTCGAGCAATTGGTACACGGGCGGCGAAAGCAGCATGGCAGCCTACTTTTTCTTCAAAGGCAAAGTCAATTATACATCGGATAAAATACAGTGGGACAATCAGTTAGATGCAAAATTTAGTTTCAACACCGCCGCCTCCGACACATTGCGCACCTTCCGCACCAACGACGACCTTGTGAAACTGACTTCGAAACTGGGCATTCGCGCTTTCAAAAGTCAAATGTGGTTCTATTCTGCCGATTTTGAACTCTCCACGCCGCTTTTCAACACCTACATCAAAAACTCCTACGAGCGCGTTACAGGGCCATTTTCGCCGCTGCGGCTCAGTCTGTCGGCTGGTTTCGATTTCAAATACAAAAAAGAGTTGTCGGTGCAGTTGCTGCCGATTTCGTACAAAATGCTGCATGTGGCCGACACCACCCACCGCAACGGCGTGAGCGAGAGCATTGCCGACAAACAGGGCATTCCAGCAGGGCAAAAGACCAAACACGACCTCGGTAGCAAAATCAAGGTAAAGTGGGAACACAGTTTCATGCGCGAGATAAAACTCGAAACCACTTTTTCGTTTTACACCAACTACAAGGGTGTCGAAGCCGATTGGGAAATCATAGGCAACTTCATCATCAACCGCTTTTTATCGGCGCGTGTGTCGCTCAATCCGCGCTACGACTCCACCATCACACTGCCCGACGGTAAAGACCCGCGCCTGCAATTCAAAGAGTTGGTTAGCGTCGGCTTCCGCTACAAGTTTTGATTTTTTAGTAGCAAGATGTGAGTAGCAAGTCGCAAGACGAGTTTGAAAGTATAAAAGTACGAAAGTAGGGACGCACCGCATGCGTCCTTTTTTGTGAATTTGCAGATTTGGTTATTTAACCCCTCCGAAAAACTATCGTTTTTCTCGTCCCCTTGCAAAGGGGACAGGTTTACGCCCAACTTGGTACAGCCCTCTCCCCTTTTCAAGGGGAGTACCTGCGGAGCAGGGGTAGGGTTGAAATCAATTTAGAATTTTGAATTATGAATTAAGCCGTTCCCGCGCCCACCACCAACAACAGTAGGGACGCAGCATGCCACATCCCTACAATGTCAATTATCAATTATCCATTGTCCATCATTCACATACAGGGCGAATCGTACACCCATAGTAGCGGTAGCCGCCAACCCTGTCTGTGGTCCATGATGAAAAGAGCATGCGCCATGCGCCGCATGGGAATCTCATATTGAGTGAACTCGACCAATAGTAACCAGCGTCGCCATCTCCATCCAAACTGCTACCATTGCGAGAGCCCGCCGCAGGGAGAAAAATGGTGTTGCCGTTGACTTTACTCTTTACTTTGTAGCCATTCACACCATTTAGAGTTGTTCGAGTCCAACTGCAGTTGTTTCCCAATTCTTGCCATTCAGCGATAGTTGGCATACGCCATGTACCACCCCAATTGACAGAGGCAGCATCATCGGTCGCTATGAGAGTGACTCCATCTGTAACGGTATACTTGGTCAAAGTGCAGAAATCTCCGTCGTAAGTGCCATACTTGTAATTGTTCTGCGAATAAACTCTCTTCGTTTGAGTTTCGCCCCAAGCGTAGTAGTTGCCGTATTCTTCGGGCTTTGTTGCGCCCACATTGCAGGTTGCCCACTTTACGCTCAAGCCAAGGTCTACACACATGTGATAATTCTGTGCGTCAGCACATCGTATGTTACACAAAATGGCGCAGCAAAGTGCTGTAAAAAATCTGAATTTTTTCATGATTTTTAGTTTTTAATTTGTTAATAAATTTGGAATTTGTTGATTTTTTCGTTCAAATAGGCACAATAAAAAAGCGTGGAATTCGACTATTGCCGTTCCACGGATTGAGGCTCTCGCATTGCCCTTAACAAGAGAACTGGCAACGCAAAGCCCACGCCAATACAAGACTTACACACCCACACAATGTGGCTGTAAATAACCTATATCACGAGGACATCTACCGTTGCGTAGTTCGGCTTGTTAATAGAATTTGCGAGATTCCAATCCGCCTGAACTGTGCGTCAATAAACGCCTTTATTATGTCTGCCAATCGCACACAAATTTGTGCAAACCAGCACCACAAAAGTACAACATTATTTTGACATCACCAAAATAATTTCAAATTTCAGAATTTGGCAAATTCAACCCCTAAATGCAACGGATTTTTTGCAAAGTTCGGAAAAAAAATTGTTTTGGTGATAGATAGTTGAGTTTTTTTCGTGGTCTGTTGTTGAGGCGATAC
>CAVKTI010000057.1:0-13774 GCA_963659365.1 Acutalibacteraceae bacterium
AGGACTTTTATCTCAAAAACAAAAACTCTCCCCTAGATTTATCGGGTGAGCCCCAATCAACCTCTTTTAAGGCATTCATAGCATCGAAAACCATGCCTACACCATCGGTATCCTTGTTCGATAGATAAACACTGCCTTGTGTCCACGAAAAACCCTGCGACTCGAGAATGCGTCCAATCTCGACATACGCATTGTTGTAGGGTTCGCCAAAATTCTCCTTCAATTTGGCAATTTCCATATCGAACGCTATCGCATACATATTACGCCAATTTGAAATACTGTTGCTTGTTGAAGTAGATAATTTTGTTTTTTACTGCTTGCGCATAAACCACAATCCCATTGAACGGATTGTTTTTGACCTCTTTTACAACGGCATCAACCCATGTGTCCTCGCCTGTGAGGTCTGGCGAAATTTTCACATGCGCTCCGATTTCCATTTTTGCCATAACCAAATCTCCCTTTGTTTCGCTTGCAAAGTTACAAACTTTTTTTTGTTATGCAATTCTAATAACTACCGCTGCACTTTGAACCATGCGCTGTGCTGCCCTTTGTTGGTTTGTATGGTCAGAATGTAGAAGCCTGCAGGCAAATGGCTCACACTGATGTTTTGGTGCAGTGATTGCGCATCGAAACTACTTTGAATTTGTCCCAAAACATTGTAGATATAACCGTGTGCCAAAGTGATGCCATCGGCCAACTCTACCTCGATACTGTTTTGCACCAGCGTTGACGAGAGTTCGAACAGTTGCGGCTGCATGTATGGATTGTCGAGTTTTGTACTTCCTTTCTTTTGATGCTCTACAATGACAATTGTTCCATAATCGTCGAACGGAAAGCAATCGAATGGCGGCGTGGTGTCGGTGGTTATACTCATTTTGAAGCCAAGCATATAAGTTCCCGATTCCCAAGTACTACAATCAATCGTTAGACTATCTTTCGATTGGTCGTAGGTGCCAAGATTGGTAATCGTGTCGAGGACAATAAAAGTGAAGCCATCTTTGAGAGTACGATCCATACTTTTGTATTCAACGACTGTTTTTGTTACATCTCCCCAAATAGGATATTCGTTACCAACAGCAAAATATGGACGCGTGTAACATTTATAACAATCGGCAACTGAATCGTATTTGGCGTATGAGTGTGCCGCACAGCCCGCTTGAGCATAACAAATGCCAAACGCTCCGAAAAAAAGGCTTAATATCAATCTCCTGCTTTTCATAACTTCATAAATTGTCTAGCGAATTGACGACCATCGGTTAGCGTTACTACAAGCAGATAGGCCGTTTGGCTTGTGAGTGCACTGGTATCTATCTGTTCGTTTTGCGCAGCATTGCAGTTTTGTATGAAAACTCCTGAAGCATCTGTAATTTTCACAGAAGAAATCTCCAAATCGGGAACTGCGTTGCCATTTTCACGGAAATAGTAGGTGATATAATTGGTTGATGCTGTTACATACATTGTGAGTGGAGTACCAACATTTCCGACAAGTTTATGCACAGCAGTGCTTGTGCCTTCGCTATTCAATCCCGCTACACTTATGCCATATTGCTGCGACAATGGGAGGTTGTGTGTAACATAATCGAGCATATCGGCTTCGATAGTGTCGCGTGTAGTGATGCCTGGAGTTATTGGCGTGTAAGTTACAATATATTTGTCGCTTCCATCTGAAAACGCCTTGATGGAAACACTTAACGAGTCGCCGTCTTCGTTTTCGGTAAATTCGCAAACAGGTAAATTGGGCCTATAGGGAATCTCGATAGGTAGTGTACTTATGACAGTTACAGTTCGCCCATCTACATTTATAGTTTCTTCTGCTTTTACCCGCCCCATTATGCGATTGTTCAGTGGATTGCGTCGCCAATCATTGTCGGGTAGTGCGCTGAACAAAACTTGCAGATTGTTTGTTTCGCCAGAGGCAAGCACATAGGTGCTGTCGGCGCAGAAAAGGTTACAACTCATATTTGCAGTGATATAGTCGCCAGTAGCGTTGAATGTGTAATTGTTGTTTGCACGCAACACAGAATTACCATTGATTTCCCCTTTAGGTACATATTCGTCATCAGAAACAACAACATCAAACATCCACCCCAAGCCATTCAAAACTTTTTCGGTATTGTGTGTTATTTTTCGCACAACGACTCCCTTGTAGAGAGAGGGCAACATTAGTTCTATTGGATCATTGTTTTCGTCACAATAACTTATTGTATTCAGTGTGGCTTTTGTAGGCAAACAATCAGGACAAGCGAGCAATTCATTGTGTAATTCTATATTTTTAGGCCCATAGACATTTGTAGCAAGAAATGTACGAAAATCACGATTTTTCCCAACATAATCTGTAATAGGCTCGTGGGAACCATTATACAGGTGTGCATCGAATGCCGTGAGATATTCATTCCCTTTATGATCTTTTCCGATAGTCAGTTCGCCATCAGAACCTATATCAAACGAACTTTGGAAGCCACACCCTACGACCAATCCACGCAAAATGACGGTAACCATATCATATTGGTCGCTGGCAATTCCATCGGGGTCTTCACCATAATAGTAGTTGTTGTCGGGATTGATATATATCGTCATACAAGGCTCATTTTCGAGATATTCGCCTTGATTTGCCAAATTGACCAATGCGAGTGGATATAGGCAATTTGTATAGGTATAGCCACTTTCGCCAATGTGAGGATAATATGGGAAGGAAGCAGGCATTTCGTCTAAGTATTGTATCTCGACCTTGCAAATCTCGTTTTCTCCATCAAATTGCGACGGTTCGCCAAATTCAACAATCGCCGTTATGGGGTCGGGAAGGTTAATCATCATACGCGTCATTTCGCTCGAAAAAATATCTTCGGCTATTTTTTTTGCCATTTCTAACTTTGCCGAATTAGAACGATTGCGTATAATTGCACACTTACGAATAGAACTTGACGGTGCCGCATCGGCTACCACTACATTGCTGCTGCTAGTATTCGAACCAAAAAGAGTTGTCGAAAGCGTTACAAGTCTATTGTCTTCCGCTGGTGCTTCAGGAGTGGCTGGTTCAGTTGAACTTCGCATACAAGTGCCATCGTTGAGCCACAGTCCATAGGAGGTGGCACTTATTGCACTTGCATATAGAAGCACAATAAAAAAAAGAAATTTCTTCATGGCAATTGGTTTTAATGTCGCTGCAAATATACAAATAAATGTTTACAAGTGCAAAAAAACAATAAAATGGTGTGCCGTGGCGAAAAAAATGTGCGAAGCAAATGAAAATCCACAAACCCACAAAGTAGGGATGCGGCATGCCACATCCCTACTTTATAAACTTTACAAACTTTTAACTTTCACACTAAATTTACGCATTCCGTCCGTGGCAATTTTTGTATTTTTTGCCGCTGCCGCAGGGGCAAGGGTCGTTGCGACCAACGGTCTTTTCGGCACGAATGGGCTGCGTTACTTGCCGTGCGCGCGTGTCCTGCTTGGTAGGGTCGCTACCGCCCTGAAAGTCGTCTTTTTGCGTGCGATAACGGCTATAATCGGCGCGTTTCTGCTCCGCTTGGCGCACCTGCTCTGGCTCGCGCACTGGAATCTGACCGCGCATCAGTATCGAGGTAACTTTGCGGTTCACATCGTCGATCATGCGTTTGAACAGGTTGAACGACTCGAGTTTGTAGATGAGCAGCGGATCTTTCTGCTCGTAAGAGGCATTTTGAACCGATGTGCGCAGGTCGTCGAGTTCGCGCAGATGCTCTTTCCACGCCTCGTCGATGGTGATGAGCAGAACGACTTTCTCGAACGCTTTTACCACCTCTTTGGCTTGCGATTCGTAGGCATTTTTCAGGTTCACAGGAATGTTTAGCACACGCTTGCCGTCGGTTATCGGAATCAGAATGTTTTCGTACTGCTGTCCTTGTTTTTCGTACACCTGCTTGATGACAGGATAGGCAATTTCGGCCATCTTGTCCATCTTGCGTTTGAAGGTGGCGTAGGCAGCATCGGCCACATCATCGACCAGCGCATTGGGGCGTTTCGAGCGGAAGGTATCGGCATCGAAAGGCGCGTCCATCGCAAAGACGGAGAGCAGTTCGTTGTTCATGCCGTCGTAGTCGTTGGCATCGGCAGCGTCGAGCACAATGTTTTCGGCAGCATCGTAGAGCGTGTTCACAATGTCCACGCCAATGCGCTCGCCCATCAAGGCGTGGCGGCGGCGACCATAGACCACATTACGCTGCGAATTCATCACATCGTCGTATTCGAGCAGGCGTTTGCGTATACCGAAGTTGTTCTCCTCGACCTTCTTCTGGGCGCGTTCGATGGAGCGCGAAATCATCGGGTGTTCAATCATCTCGCCCTCTTCGAATCCGAGTCGGTCCATCACTTTCGATATGCGTTCGGAGCCGAACAGACGCATCAAATTGTCTTCGAGCGAAACATAGAACACCGATGTGCCTGGGTCGCCTTGACGACCAGCACGACCGCGCAACTGACGATCGACGCGACGGCTTTCGTGGCGTTCGGTGCCGATAATGGCCAAACCGCCTGCCTCGCGCACTTCGGGCGTGAGTTTGATGTCGGTACCACGACCTGCCATGTTGGTGGCGATGGTAACCGTGCCGCTGCGACCTGCTTCAGCCACAATGTCGGCCTCTTTTTGGTGCAGTTTGGCGTTCAACACATTGTGTTTTATCTTGCGCATGGTGAGCATTCGGCTCAACAGTTCGGAGATTTCGACCGAAGTGGTACCCACCAACACAGGGCGACCTTGCGACACCATATTCACAATCTCTTCGATGACGGCGGTATATTTTTCGCGTTTTGTCTTGTAGATGCGGTCGTCCATGTCGATACGCGCCACAGGGCGGTTGGTCGGAATCACCACCACATCGAGTTTGTAGATGTCCCAAAACTCGCCCGCTTCTGTTTCGGCCGTACCTGTCATGCCCGCCAATTTGTGGTACATACGGAAATAGTTTTGCAGCGTGATGGTGGCAAATGTTTGCGTGGCAGCCTCGACTTGCACGCGCTCTTTGGCCTCGATGGCTTGGTGCAGTCCATCGCTGTAGCGGCGGCCTTCCATGATACGCCCAGTCTGCTCATCGACAATTTTCACTTTGTTGTCGATAACCACATATTGGTCGTCTTTTTCGAATAGCGTGTAGGCTTTCAACAGTTGGTTTACCGTATGCACGCGCTCCGATTTTATGGCGTAATTTTGCAGAATCTCGTCTTTTTTCGCCTGTTTTTCCTCTTTCGACAGATTTTCGTTTTCGATTTCTGCCAATTCGGCACCCACATCGGGCAGCACAAAGAATTTTGGGTCGTCGGTCGAGCCAGTCAGCACATCGATGCCTTTGTCGGTGAGTTCTATCGAGTTGTGTTGCTCATCGATGACAAACAGCAGCGGATCGGTGGCCACATGCATATATTTGTTGTTTTCCTGCATGTAGTACTCTTCGGTTTTGATGAGTTGCTGTTTCACACCCTGTTCGCTCAACAGTTTGATGAGCGGTTTGTTTTTGGGCATCGCTTTGTAACTGCGGAACAGTGCCAATGCGCCCTCTTCTTGCGTTTTTTTGTCGTCGTTATTGAGTTTTTGGCGCGCCTCGGCCAACAGTTGCGTCGCCATCACAGTTTGCTGTTTCACCAGCGTTTCGACGCGTGGGCGGTACTCTTCGAACAGTTGGTCTTCGCCTTTTGGCACAGGGCCAGAGATGATGAGCGGCGTGCGCGCATCGTCGATCAACACCGAGTCCACCTCATCGACAATGGCGTAGTTGTGTTGGCGCTGCACCAAATCGAGCGGATTGGTCGCCATATTGTCGCGCAGATAGTCGAAACCGAACTCGTTGTTGGTACCAAAAGTGATGTCGGCATTGTAGGCGCAGCGGCGTTCGTCGCTGTTTGGGCGGTGCTTGTCGATGCAATCGACGCTCAAACCGTGGAACATATAGAGCGGTCCCATCCATTCGGAGTCGCGCTTGGCCAGATAGTCGTTCACCGTAACCACATGCACGCCGTTGCCAGTGAGCGCATTTAGGAACACAGGCAGCGTAGCGACCAGCGTTTTACCTTCGCCCGTAGCCATTTCGGCAATTTTGCCTTTGTGCAGCACCACGCCACCGATGAGTTGCACATCGTAATGCACCATATCCCAAGTGAGCATATTGCCGCCAGCCTCCCACTCGTTGTGGAAAATGGCTTTGTCGCCGTCGATTTCGACAAAATCGAACTTGGCGGCAAGGTCGCGGTCGAAGTCGTTGGCGGTAACCTCCACTGTTTCGTTCTCCTTGAAGCGGCGTGCGGTGTCTTTCATTATGGCGAACGCTTCGGGCAGTGCCTCGTCGAGGGCGGCCTCCAGTTTGTCGCTTATCTGCTTATCGAGTTTATCGATTTCGGCATACATCTTTTCGCGCTCGTTGAGTTCGGTGTCCTCGATTTTGGCACGAATCTCGGCGATGCGACTACGCTCGGCAGCCACAATATCGCGCAGATGCTGCTTGATGGCGGCGGCGCGGGCGCGCAGTTCGTCGTTGCTCAACGCTGCAATGCTCGGGTACACCGCTTTGATTTTATCGACTATCGGCATAATCTCTTTCAAATCGCGCTGCGACTTGTTGCCGAAAATTTTTGTCAGAAATTCGTTAAAGCCCATATCTCTTTAATCGTTTAGTTGTTGAAATGTTTAATCGTTTAACTGTTTTTGGCAATTTGACAAATTCGCCTGCAATCTGCAAAGTTACAAATTTTATACCAATAATCGGTACGAAAGTGCATTTGTCAGAAAAAATTGTCGATGATAGTTGCACATTCACAAAAAAAAGCGTACCTTTGCGCCTAGAATTTGTGGAGAGATTTGACCGCTTGCAACCACGCTAAAAAATGCTAAAGAAGTTCCGCTTCCGCGTTTTTTTCGTCCGCACTCGCGTGACATTCTCCCAAACAAAGTTTTTATTTTTCACCTTAAAAAACTATTGTTATGGGTTATCTTTTTTCGTCCGAATCTGTATCGGAAGGCCACCCCGACAAAGTGGCAGACCAAATTGCTGACGCCATTCTCGACAAGTTGTTGGCGTTCGATTCCGAATCGCATGTAGCGTGCGAAACATTTGTTACCACAGGCCAAGTGGTGCTCGGCGGCGAGGTTTCGTCGAAGGCCTACATCGACCTGCAAGGCGTGGCGCGCGACACCATTCGTCGCATTGGCTACACCAAGAGCGAGTATAAGTTCGAAGCCGAGAGTTGCGGCGTGCTTTCGGCCATTCACGAGCAGTCGGTCGACATCAATCGCGGCGTGGCACAAGGCGACAAATTGGCACAAGGCGCAGGCGACCAAGGTATGATGTTTGGCTACGCCACCAACGAAACTGCCAACTATATGCCGCTCACACTCGACCTCGCACACCAGTTGCTGATAGAGTTGGCCGACATTCGCAAGCATACCACGCTGATGCCCTATCTGCGCCCCGATGCCAAAAGTCAAGTTACGGTGGAATATGGCGACGACAACCGTCCGCAGCGCATTCACACCATTGTGGTTTCGACGCAGCACGACGAATTTGTGTTGCCAAAAGATGCTACGCCCGAAGCGCAAGCCGAAGCCGATCGCGCCATGCAGGCCAAAATTTACGATGATGTGAAGACGATTCTCATTCCACGCGTGGTAGAGAAACACCCCGAATACCGCCAATACTTCGACGACCAATACACGCTGTTGGTCAATCCTACGGGCAAATTTGTGATTGGTGGCCCGCACGGCGACACGGGAGTTACGGGTCGCAAAATCATTGTCGATACCTACGGCGGCAAGGGCGCACACGGTGGCGGCGCATTTTCGGGCAAAGACCCATCGAAAGTCGATCGCTCGGCAGCGTACGAAGCGCGCCACATCGCCAAAAATATGGTGGCGGCAGGCATTGCCGACGAGGTGTTGGTGCAAGTGTCGTATGCCATCGGCGTGGCGCAGCCGTTGAACATCTACATCAACACTTACGGCACAGCGCATGTGGCTCTGACCGATGGCGAGATTGCGCAACGCATAGCGCAACTGTTCGACCTGCGCCCTGGTGCCATCGAGCGCAACCTGAAACTGCGCAACCCCATCTACTCCGAAACCGCTGCTTACGGCCATTTTGGGCGCAAAAACGAGGTGATAACCAAACACTTCAGTTCGCCCTACAACACGCCCCACGAAATCGACATCGAAGTAGAACTATTCACTTGGGAAAAACTCGACCGTGTGGCCGACCTGCGCAAAGCCTTTTCGCTGGGATAGTGGCGCAAAAATCAGTTTGAAACTAAAACAAGTACGCACTCGGTGCGTACTTGTTTGTTGAAGTGAATAAATGATTCAAAACGCTTTTACTGATGCTGTGGGCGCAGTAGGTCGTTTACAGTCTTTACGGGGTTGAAAGTGTCGATGGGCACTTCCACGAAAATGGTGTTCCAGTCGCTCATTGCGCCGTTCCAGAGGCCAGGCAGTTCGAGTGCTTTCAGTTCGCGCCCATCTTTCGATTTCGACGAGATGAAGCCCGTATTTTTGTCCACATAGTGCGGCAAATCGAACTTTTCGCCCTTGTAATTCTTGATGGCACACACCAAATCCACAGGGTTGAAGTGCGTGGCTTCGGCCATCATCGCCTTGTCTTTTATCTGCGAACTTTCGAGTATCTGCGGCGACACAGTACCATCGGCATTCACCGTGAGGAACGGCCCGCCACCTGGCTCGCCTTCGTTGCGCACCATGCCACACACACGCATCGGGCGGTTCAGTTTGCGGCGCAAATAGGCGATTAACTCGTCGCGCGACAGTTGCTGCTGGTTGGGATTGAAATTGTTGAGCCGCGCCGAGCAAAATTGCGCAATAACCGCCAATTTTGCATCGCTTATCTTGTCGTTTTCGAGTTCTTCGAGATAGGCAAACGACTGCCGCTGGAGCGACACCAGCAGACCAGCAATTATCTTTTTGTAGTCCACCGTGGCCTGTTTCAGACGGTCGGGCACCACATTGTCGATATTTTTGATGAAAACAATGTCGCCATCGATGTCGTTCAAGTTTTCGATGAGCGCACCGTGGCCACCCGGACGGAACAAAATGCTGCCATCTTTCTGGCGGAAAGGCCGATTTTCGGCATCGGCAGCAATGGTGTCGGTCGATGATTTCTGCTCCGAAAATGTAACCTCGAACTTGATGCCAAAACGCTTCTCGTATTCAGCCAGCGACTCGCTCAAATGCTGCTCGAACAGGCTACGATGCTCGCCCGAAACGGTGAAATGGACACACGCACGCCCATCGACAGTGGCGTAGAGCGCACCCTCGACTAGATGTTCCAAAAACGGCGTGCGCACCTCGTTCGGATAGCGGTGAAACTTGAGCAACCCTTTCGGCAATGCGCCGTAATTCAGCCCTTTCGGTTCGAGCAGAATCGCCACCACATCTTTGTAACGCCTCTCGGCTACCAATTCGGCCGCTGTGCGCCCTTCGTTTTTCAGACAGGCAGCGTTCAGTTCGCCGATAAAGGCAAAATAGGAGAGATGCGCAAAAAAATCTTTTTCGAAATCGGTTTGCGGTTCGTCGTGGTCGCCATTCAAAAACTCGAACAGATTTTTGAACATACGGCTGGCGGCACCCGAGGCTGGCACAAACTTCACCACCTTGGCATCGCCCGCCAGATAGCCATTCCACGCCTCGATGGCAGCACTCGCTTCGTCGGTCGAAAGGCGCAAAAGCCCATGCCGAACCGAAGCGGCCTGTTTAATCTCCAGAAACGGAAAACCTTCTACAAAACTCGCCAACTGGCGTTCGGCCTGCTCCGCCGTAATGCCTTTGGCCTGCAACTGCTGTAAATCTTTTTCGTCGAACATGGTATTTTGGTTTTAATGGTTTGCACTCCAAACTCCAAAGTTCGCCATTTTTTCCGTTCAAACCAAATTAAAAAATATGTTGTTCGGCATATTTTTAGCCGCACTACCCTATTTTTTGTCTTTACTCCTTACTCCTACTTATAAATCGCATTCAAGATGGCTGCCAAATGCAGGCCGCCGAGCATCAGGCTGCTCTCCCACATGTTTTTGAAGCGGAAAATGTAGTTGTATGGCTTGGTTGTCAAATCGACATTGGCATAAATCTGCTCGCCGTTCTGCACGGTGTGCCACGCCCAGTCGAGCACTTGCGGCGACTCGAAATCGGCATACCGATAGGGCTGCGTGCGCATGATGTGGTCGGTGTATTCGGTGTAACTCAGTTTCTGCCCATCGATGAGCGCATCGTCCCAAATGGCGTGCAGGTTGGTTTTACGGCCGAACCACTCTATTTTGATGCTGTTGCCACCACGGTCGCCAGGGCGTCCCATGTGCATCGGGCAGTGAATGTCGCCCACAATGTGAATGAGATACCGCAGTGCCACTGTGTCGTTGCGGTCGGCTTTCAGCCTGTCAATCAGATGATAGATGCGATAAACGGCTTGTCCGCGGTCGGTAAGCATGGCCACGCTGTCGAATGTTGCGCGGTCGAGCCCCGCCTCGAAGTTGTTGTAGTGCCAATCGCTGTAAGCCTTGTAGTTGGGGTCGCTCTTCACAAAGTCGCCCCAGTTGGCCTCCATAGCCACGGTGGAACCGCCCAACACGGCCATCACCTGTTTTTGCGCCTTTTTAGTCAAGTTGCGCTGCGCTATTTCGCCGATAATGCGGTGGCCTTCGAGCCCCCAAGCGCACGCCAGCACTGGCACAAACAGCAGTGCCGACAAAACAAATCTCTTTTTCATGGTCTTATGTTTTTTAACAAAACAAAAGTAACCATTTTTTCCGTTTTTAGCAAACAGGCAGCCGAGAACTCAATAGATATTTTCGCGCTCCCAAAGGAGAAGACCGCTATCTACAAGTTGGCGGTTGATTTTCTTTGCCAACAAATCGCGCGCGGCAAAAAACCGCTCAAAAATTGGCAGATATTTCGAATTTACCGCATACTTTATTGTGTTTCGCCCAAAACCTTTTGTGCCTTTTGTTGTCTTTACCTTTGAAATTCGGGTGTCTTTTTCGCCTTCATATTCACTAAAACTTGTGGCGTCTTTGCCCATAATTGCGTTTGTTATGTCGTAAAAACTGTCATTCCAGTCTTTATTTCGATAACTTTCGTTTTGATGATAAAATTTGAACACCTGCAAGGCTGCGTTGTACAAATCTTTTGCCTCTTTTGAAAACTCGAACTGCCTCAAAAATTCACGGAAATCGAACGGCAGTTCCGCCTCTTGCTGCGAAAAAAGGTCTGCATTTCTCTCTGGAAAAAGCACATTCAAGTCGTTTTTCTCACAGCCAAGTTCTTCGGCTGTAAACGGCATGATGTAGTTCTTTTGCCCTTTGTTGGTGAATAATATTCCGATATAAAAGAGAGAAAACATAATTGCATCATTAAAGAGTTCAGAAGAAATGTCCTGTATACGACCACGATAAACTATTGAATTTAACTCAAAATACTTGTGGTGAGTATTAAAAATCAAGCCTTTTGAAAGTAAACAATATTTTACATTGTTTGTTGTTACATGATTACCCCTATTTTCTCCGCCATTACCAATTTTTATCACATCATTGAGGTAACTAACATTTCCTAAAATAATACCTGTTTGCTCTTCTTTTATTTTTCGTTTTAGATTCAAAAACAAATTTTCCCTAGAAAAATCATAAACATACTTTCCCTTAAAAAGAAAATTTTCCTTTTCTATTTCATAGCGTTCTGCATTTACAAAATTGCCTATTTTTTCGCCCTTATCTCTATCAAAAATCACTTGACTTATTGCCCATTCAGAGAGCAAAAATGTTGTTTTTGCATTGCTAAAAATATGCGAAACTATTTTGTAACCACTATTGATGTAGTTTTCAATTTCGCTGCGGAAAAAACTTTCCATAGTGTAGTAAAAAACTATCACTTGCGGCTGCAAGGTAAGAACTTTGTTGAAAAACTCGATGGCAAGGTTATTTTTCTTACCTTTCACCTTTTGGTATGGCGGATTCATTATCACCATCAGTTTACGATTTTCGCGTTGGCAAATTTCGTTAATGCCGAGTTCGGTGCCTTTGTATTTGAATTTTGGGTGGCTTGAATCTTTTAAGTAGTCGAACCGCAACGAATTTTCGAAACCCTTTATTTTGCAAGTGTCCACATCCATCTGCTCGAGCGTGGAGAGGTAGCAATACTGCTTGAAATCTTTGCCAAATTGGTTTTCGAGATTTCCCACACCCGCACATGGGTCGAACACCACAAATTCGTCCATGTTGTAGTGTTGGTTGAGTATTTCGACCTGTTTTTCGACAAAACAGGCTGGCGTATATTCGCCACCAGTGTCTTTGCGGTATTTGTCGGAATAGAGCGTGCTACTCCGTTCGAGAATTTTCAGAAATTCGTGTTTTTCGGGTGGGCGTTGATATTTACGCCAAAAAGAATCATATTTCTGTTTGTCGGTAATTCCATAGTAGGCCGTGTTGGTAATTCCTTCGTAAATTATTCCTATCGAGCCGTCAGTTTTGTAGTTTATGCAGTAATTGTTCAGGTTTGTGCCTTCGCGAATTAGATTTTCGTCGCTTTCATCTTCGCGTTCGCCCACTTTTACAGTACCAAAGAGTGTATGGTCGCTCAAATCGGAGTAGATGGATTTTTTGTACTTTGTACCATTCAGCATATCAACAAGAAAAAGGTTGATTAAATCCTGTTCATCGTCGATTTTTTGCCGAAAAAGCACCTCATTTTTCCATTGATTGTAAACTACATTGAAATTGTTTTCTGTAATTTCTATCGCTGTTTTTTGTCCACTTTTCAGTAGTTTATAAAAGTCGCGGATTTCGTCGTTTATATAGCGTGTTATTTTATTGCGAATGCGGTCGTTTATGCGGTCGATGGCATCGCGCGTAGGACTGCTTGCTTTTTCCTCTTTCCAGTTGATGTCGTTGTTATACATCACCGAATTATCGCTGCAATCAATCAATTCCAAAACATCGTTGTGTTTCTCGTCTTGATAAATGAGCGCAACACGACTGAGTATCGATTCCTGTTTTTTGTTGGTAAGAATAGTTTGCGCCAATGCTCTGCGGTAGTCCGTTTCGTTCGAAATCAAAAATTTAGCTTCGATATAAAGCAGCGACTCGCCCATTTTATTTTTGAGCAAAACATCTACTTCGCGCAGTACATCTAAATCCCAAGTGTCTTTATCAAAATATCTTTGGCAAAAATTCTTTTTGTAGTTTACCTCTTCCGATTTTCCCATTTGGCGATTTTTTTGTGGGAAAGCCCTCAAATTTTCGACACACAAAAGCGACATAGAATGTTTTTGTGCGCTTATCGGCTTCGTAGGTATCGCCAAACACCCAATCCCACAATAAGCATAAACAATCCACGCCGCCAAGCGTGGACTCCATCTGCCTATTCTCGTGAGATTTTCTAAAATTTTGGCGATTTTACGAAACCGAGAATAAGAGCTAAAGCCCTGTTTTACAATATGTTAATTTCTATTTTTTGTTTTTTTATTGAAATTTTTAAGCATTTATGTTCACTCCTCTTATGAAGGACAACGCAAAGTTACTAAATTTTTTCCGTTTCGGGCAAACAGGCAGCCGAGAAAACAAAAAATGGCACTCCACAGCACGACTTACAAATTAGAAGTCGAATCTGCTGCTTATCCCTTAAAAATAAAGAACTCAACTTTCGTAAGTGATTTTATGAGTAATTTTTCTCAAATTTGGCGACTTTTCGAAATGCGAACACGGCATTGGGCGGCGAGTGTCAAAAATCAGGTTTTGTGTTTCGAGAAAGCGT
>CAVKTI010000058.1:0-13747 GCA_963659365.1 Acutalibacteraceae bacterium
AGAAACATAGAAACATAGAAACATAGAAACATAGAAACATAGAAACATAGAAACAAATAAACTTATCAACTTATCAACTTATCAACTTATCAACTTTTCAACGACCAATCAACTAATCAACCAATCAACTAATCAACCAAAAAGGTAGCACGACACACTTTATGAAAGACGAAAAACAGAAAAAAACAGGCTTTTGGGCGAGATTGAAACAGGTGCTGACCGACGAACGGTTCTGCTTTGCAATAGGAATTGCGCTGCTGTTCTTGTCGCTCTATTTGGCGTTGGCCATGGCATCGTTCCTATTCACAGGTGCCGACGATGTGAGCGTGATAAAGAGTTACCCCGAAATGCGCTTGAAAGTGGAATCGCTCTACGAGCAGGGCGCAGACAAAACCACTTGCGTACAGGCCGAAAAATCGTTGCGCGAACTCCATGCGAGCGTCAAAAACTGGACGGGCTACCGCGGCGCTGTCATCTCCGAACGGTTGGTGAATCGCTGGTTTGGCGTAGCCACATTTGTTGCGCTGTGGTTTGTAGTGATGGTGGCGCTGCGCCTGATGAAAGTGAAGATTTTGCCCCTTTGGAAAGCGTTCCTCTCGGCGGCATTTCTCACCGTTTGGCTGTCGCTCACGCTCGATTTCTGTTTTGGCAAACTCTGCGCCAACTGCTATGTTGTGATTGGCGGTGCACACGGCCGCTTTCTCGACGGATTTCTCACTGCCAACATCGGTTTTCCCGGCACACTTTTGCTGATTATCGGCACTGGCGTACTGTTTGCCGTGTTTGCATTTAGTTCTACCGTGCCAGCCTTGCAACGGTTGCTGCATCGGCGCAAAAAGGCGGAAGAACCAGTCATCGACGACCAATCTGAAACAGAACCAGCCGCTGAATCGCAACCCGACGAGAGCGAAGGAGAGGCGATAGAGCCAACATTGATAGATACGGACGATTGGACGATTGTAACCGACGACGACACCGATGAAAACGACGATGCGCCCATCGATATTCCTGTGGAAACGACCGACACCGCCGATGAGGTGCAGACCGACCCCACGACCGACATCGAAACCATCGATACGACCGATACCGACGATTCTGTGGACAAACCCTACGATCCACTGGCCGAGCAAGGTCCTTACGACCCGCAAAAAGGGTGGGATTACAAATATCCGACACTGGATTTGTTGAAAGATTACGGCGCACAAACCGAAACCGTAACCAAGGAGGAACAGACTGAAAATCAGCAAAATATAATCAAAACGCTGAAGAATTTTGGCATCGGCATTAAAAAAATATACGAAACCATCGGCCCGACGGTAACGCTCTACGAAATTGTGCCAGAAGATGGCGTGCGTATCAACAAAATACGCAACCTCGAAGCGGATATTATGCTGGCGTTGTCGGCCAAAGCCATTCGTATCATCGCGCCGATTCCGGGCAAAGGCACTATCGGTATCGAAATGCCAAACCTGCACCCACGCACCGTTTCGATGCGCCTGACCATCGCCTCCAAAAAGTTCCAAGAGGCCAATTTCGAACTGCCAGTTGCGCTGGGACGCACCATCACAAACGACATTTTTATGTTCGATTTGGTGAAAATGCCGCACCTGCTTGTGGCTGGCGCAACGGGTCAAGGCAAATCGGTGGGTATGAATGCCATCATCACATCGTTGCTCTACAAAAAGCACCCATCGCAACTCAAATTTGTGCTGGTCGATCCGAAAAAAGTGGAGTTCAGCATTTACAGCGACATCGAAAAGCACTTTTTGGCCGAACTGCCCGATGTGGACGAGCCTGTAATCACCGATGTGGACAAGGTGAAACAGACGCTCAACAGCATTTGCAAGGAGATGGATCAGCGTTACGACTTGCTGAAAATAGCGCATGTGCGCAACATTCGCGAGTACAACGAAAAATTTGTTGCACGGCAACTCAATCCGCAGAACGGACACCGCTATCTGCCTTATATTGTGGTAGTTATCGACGAATTTGGCGACCTGATAATGACCGCAGGCAAAGAGATCGAAACGCCCATAGCACGCATTGCGCAGTTGGCGCGCGCCATCGGCATACACATGATTATCGCCACGCAACGCCCCTCGGTGAACATCATCACGGGTATGATCAAGGCCAATTTCCCAGCGCGTATCGCCTTCAAAGTGTCGGCGCGTATCGACTCGCAAACCATTCTCGATGCGCCTGGCGCACAGCAACTTATCGGCAAGGGCGACCTGCTGTTTTCGCAGGGCAGCGACATGACACGCGTGCAGTGTGCCTTTGTCGATACGCCCGAAGTGGAGCGCATTGTCAAGTTCATTGCCGACCAAGAGGCACCGATTATCATCAATTCGGCGAACAACCGCTGCGAAGCGCCTTACATTCTGCCAGAACCCGATGTGGCGGACGGCGACAGCGATTCCGCTTCGGTAGATATGCGCAAACTCGATGCACTCTTCAACGATGCCGCCCACTGGGTGGTGCAGTCGCAACAGGGTTCCACATCGATGCTCCAGCGCAAGTTCGAGGTCGGCTTCAACCGCGCCGCGCGCATCATGGATCAGTTGGAAGCCGCAGGCATTGTAGGCCCAGCCATCGGCAGCAAACCGCGCCAAGTGATGATTCACACCGAATACGAATTGGCCGACATTCTGAAAACGCTTTTGTAAAAGAGTGAGAAAATTTGGTTGATTAGTTGATAAGTTGATTAGTTTATTTGGTTATTTGGGTAATTGTAAATTTAACCCCTCCGCTTCGCTCGTCCCCTTACAAAGGGGACAGGTTTGCGCTCAACAACGCCTTATTTCTTTCAATTAAATGATTGAAAATTAGACAATTAAGAAATTATTATTCATTATTCATTATTTATTGTTAATTTTGAAAAAAAATCTTCATTCCTCATTCCTAATTCCTAATTTTAACAACCATGAAACGCCTCCTATTAACGCTTTTTGTTGCGCTTTGCTGCGGTTCGGCAGTTTTGGCGCAAGCCACCACCGATGCGCAGGCCAAAGCCATTGCCGATAGGGCAGTGGCGCAGTTGCAGCGCACACCTGTGAAAATCGCATTTACCACGACCTACATCGCTGGCAACACAGGCGACAAAAATGTGTCGGACGGCGAATGTGCCGTGAGTGGCAAAAAATCGTATGTGAAATTTGGCGGCTTGGAGACCTTTTTCGACGGCAAAACGCAGTGGGTTTTTATGCCCGACAACAACGAAGTGTCCATTACCGAACCCTCGCTTGCCGAACAGCGCGAAGCCAATCCGCTGCTCATGGTGCGCGACTACGCCCAGACGCACCGCGTCGGGTTCGACGAGGACAAATCCGACGACTGCTACCTGCTTTGCCTCTACCCAACGGTGGCGAAGCGCGTCGATTATTTTCGCATAAAACTGGCGGTAAACAAGAAAAGCCACCGCATCGAACGCATCGAGTTTTGCCAGCGCAACGCCGACCGCATCGTGCTGACCGTGCGCTCGTGGCAACCGCTGCCCAAGGAGTTCAGTTTCGCCTTCGACACCGCCAAACACCCTCAAGTAGAAGTGAACGACCTGCGATAAGTGAATTTTTAGAAACAATAACCACCTAAAACCCCGATTGCCTATGGACTGATTTGATGCGTGTGCATCTTGAAATAGAATGATAGCGTTTTAACATTACTCTTTCTTCCCGAAAGTTTAGCGGCTAATAGCGAAGAATCAAAGAGATGATAATGGTAAAATGTCTGCGTTTGTGCGTGGACTTTTTGCTTGTCTTGTTGATTCGGGTTACGCTAAACACCTCGGGAAGCCAGATACTCAAAAAAGTACCACGCTATTTTTGTGCCCACGCGCCGACACAACCCCTTTTGGTACTGCGGAGAAACCGAAAAGCCGAACAAAGTGAGTAGGAAAAAAGAAAAAAAATGTCAGTAGAATGAGAAAAAGTACCCTTTATATCCTCTGTTTTTTGTTGGTCAACTGCAATATGGCATTAGCCACCAAAACTTACTATTATGATCAAAATTTCAAGGGAGTGGCGAGTAAGGAGTTTTGTTACTATTATCGTATCGTTTCTAGTACAAAAGATTTTGGCAACAAAACGCGATTGTTCGATTCGCAAGACCATCTATTAAGCGAGAGTGGCTTTTTGAAAATCGACAAATTCGATGATGGGAAATCGATTTTAGATGGGACTTATCAATCGTACTATCTAAACGGCAAAATACATGTGAAGACTTTTTTTGTGAACGGCAAGTATTCGGGCAGTTATCGCAAATTTTTCGAAACAGGGCAGTTGGCAGTAGATGCTACATACAAAAATGGACTGTTGCAAGGCAAATATACCGAATTTTTCTCCAATGGAAATACTGCAGTAGAGGCAACCTATGTCAATGGATTGGAAAATGGGAAAACCATTCGCTGGAATGCCACACATACGTTGAGTGTCGAAACCGAATATGTTTCGGGTAAATATGCGTCCGACTATTCGGTGGTAAAATACGCTGGAAATGAGTACAAAACAAAAAATTCTGATGGTTCTATTCTGAAACAAGAGCCGACAAAACGCCACTATGTTACACTTCCCGATGGCGAAGAACGCTATACGCTCAATGGCATCAGTTTGTCTATAAAACCAGACATAGTGCGCGATTATGGAAAATACCTGCGCTACTTTATCTCTATCGAGAATTACACACCATATACAATACATGTCGAACCCTCCGATTTTTCGATAAAGGCATTCCGAAACGATGGAACGGTTGCTTTCCCAACAGTACAATCGGCGGAACAATACCAAAAGAAAATTGAGGTGAGGCAAACTATAGCCGCTGTTGCTATGGGAATACTTATGGGTGCAGCAGGAAGCATGGCAAGCGATAGTTATGGAAAAACTACGGCCACTGTAAAAACCGATTATGTCGATGCCGATAATCGTGTGATAATGACGACAAAAGACAAAGTCGAAATTTACGACCCAGAACTTGCGCGTCTTCAAATAGAAGAGAACAGCGAACAACTGACGAAAGCACTCAATGCAATGGATAATTTTTCGGCACAAGAGCAAGAAGAACACATACAAGACTATTTGCAGCCAATGGATATTACGCCATTCTCTTCGGTTTCGTGCTATGTAAATGTGCTGTTGGAACGCAGTTTGCTAAGATACGATGTCGCTTTTTTGTTAGACGATGTAGAGTATAAGTTTGCTTGGGACGAAAAATTATCTGCACTCGGGTGGGTATTTGACGACATATCGTCTGTTCCAAAAGTGGAATTTGCCGACCAAAATTTCAAAAAATACTGTTTGCGGTATTGTGATACCGACAAAAATGGGACAATTGACGAAAATGAGGTAAATAGAGTTACCGCTTTAGATATTCGTTCGTGGGGAATACGCGACATCTCGGATATTTCTAAATTCAAAAATCTCGAAACGCTTCGTGCCGAGAAAAATCAGTTTACGACAATAGACCTGTCGAAAAACCAAAAACTGAAAACAGCAACGGTCGCTTCAAACAAATTGGAATCTGTTGTGTTGCCCAACGACAAAGTTACTATCGATGTTCCCAAGCACATGATAAAGTCCCCACAATCGAGCATGCCAACCGTTGCCCGCACCGAAAGCAGTAAACCTACTCCTGTTCCCCACACCAAAATTACCAAAACTGAACCACCGAAAACATTCAAATCGCCATCGGTAGTAAGTCAAAATGGAAGACGCTTGAAGTGTTACAACGACGAAAATCTGTATGTAACAGTCGATTTTTCACAAGAGGGGAAGCAGTTTTTGTTCGATGTCGTGTTCCAGAACAAGGGCAAATCGGCTGTTTTGTTTGGCGAAACATCGATAAAGGCTTCGGTAATCGCTGGCGATAAGACCAATGAACTGGCGTTCGAAGATTTGCCGTTCAAGTGGGTGCAATCGAAACAACTCTTCAAATCGAAATTCAGCGCAAAGGCACGCAAAGGAGAAAAATTGCTTATGCGTATTACTATTTCAGGTTCAATATACGAGTTTTCTTGGCCGCTCTCCAATAAATGAAATCTCGGGCAGCGAGCAAGACGATGACCAATTATTTGAAGATTTGAAAATTTGTTGATTTGCAGATTTGGTTATTTGTCGATTGGGAAAAATCCGTAAAACAGCAGAGCCGCCACAGTGTGACGGCTCTACAAATCTGTCAGACCCCCTCAATCCCCCAAAGGGGAGGTTTGCTGCGCAGAAGCGCAGCAATTTCAAATTTCAGAATTTCAAATTGTTAGTCGCAAGATATGAATAGCAAGTCGCAAGAATTCCAAATCCATAAATCAACAAAAAAAGGAACGCGGCCAACGGCCGCACCCCATTGTCAATTATCAATTATCAATTATCAATTATCAATTGTCTTTTGTCTTTATTCCTTACTCTTTATTCTATTTTCTCTAAACGATAACCTCTCACCTATAACCTTTTCGGACGCACTCGGTGCGTCCCTACTTTCACACTCTCTTGCGACTTGCTTCTTGCTACTTGCGACTAATTCACTAAACCACCACAGTGGCGCGGTCTATTTTGCCGCCGAGTGGGGGAGCGAGTTTGCTCACAGAAACGCTCACGGCGGTGAGTTGCGGAAAGGCGGCGCACACAGCGTGTTTTATGCGGTAAGCCACATGCTCTATCAAGTTCGATGGCTGCTGCATTTCGGTTTTAACTATCTGATACACAGCCTCGTAGTTGATGGTGTCGCACAGGTTGTCGCTGCGGCTGGCGGCCTCTAAATCGACTTCCATTTCGAGCGTTACCAAAAAGGTTGCGCCCACCACACGCTCCTCGGCGTAGCAGCCGTGAAACGCATAAAACTCCATGTTTTCGAGTACGATTTTTGCCATGTTGTACGGTTATTAAAACAAACAAGTCCCCGACAATAAGGGACTTGCC
Source organism: Acutalibacteraceae bacterium (assembly GCA_963659365.1). Taxonomy (GTDB): domain Bacteria; phylum Bacteroidota; class Bacteroidia; order Bacteroidales; family Paludibacteraceae; genus W0P28-013. The sequence continues at coordinate 6,903 of CAVKTI010000058.1, forward strand.
TGCAATCAAAAAATTATGAAAAAAATCTATTTCTGTTTTTCCAGCATTTTGTTGAACTCTTCGAACGAAACGGCTTTCGTGTCCAGTTTCACCTGCTCTTTGATGACGACCAGCACCTTGTTTTCGAGTGCTTTTTCGGAGAGATTTCGCAATGTTTCGGGCTTTTTCTTTATTTCGGCCACATAGTTGATCAAAACCTCGGCGGGGATATTGAGCATACCATATTGCATCCACTGCATTCTTGCAAATTTTGCTGCCACTGCATCGATGTCAGCCTCTTCCACTTTGATGTCGGCTTTGGTCGCCACGCTATCTTTGATAATGTGCCATTTCAACTCTTTCAGCATGGCTTCGAAGTTGTTGTCGACATCTTCGGCGGTCATATTTTTGTTGGTGGCAAGCACCCAGCGTTTCAAAAGTGCTTCGGGGAACTCCACGCCGTCCATCTTTTTCACCAGCGTATCGCGCGCATCGACACTGAATTTGTATTCGCTGTGGTCGGCATACGAGGCTTTCAGCGAGTCGGCTATTCTGGCGCGGAATTCGGCTTCGTCGGCGATGCCTTCGTGGGGAAACGCCTTGTCGAACAGTGCTTGGTCGATGGCCGCCTCTTTGTAGCGCGTTATCTGCTTGATTTCGAATGTGAAATCGGCGGTTATATTGTCGATGGCCTCTTGAGGGTGCTTCAAAAATGCTGCAAATTCGGTTGGGCTCATCGCTTTTTGCGGGTTGAAAGTAACGATGTCGCCCACTTTTTTGCCAACGAAGAGTTTGCGTTGCTCGTCGTCTTTCAGATGTATGGGCGAGAGAATCACATCGTCGAGGCGGCGTTCGTCGTTGCCAACTTCGGTGGCAGTGCCTTTCAGTATGTCGTTCTCTTCCGTCGTTTCGGCACTTTCGTACGAGCCGAAGCGGCTGGTGTAGTTTTTCACTTCGCCGTCGATCTCTGCATCGCCAACGGTGATTTCGTAGTAGGGAATCTTATCTTTTTTCGTCAGATTCTGCTCAAATTTTGGTGCCAACGCAATGTCGAACACAAATTCGATTGGCTCTTCCGAATCGAAATCGATAGGCTTCTGCTCGGTTTCGCTGGGCAGCGGCTCGCCAAGCACCTCGAGTTTGTTCTCTCTGATGTAGTCGTAGAGCGTTTCCGAAAGCAGGTCGTTTACCTCTTCGGCGGTAACGGCTCGACCGTACATCTTTTTAATCATGCCAAACGGCACCATGCCCGGGCGGAATCCGGGAATGTTGGCCTTGCGGCGGTATTCTTTGAGTTTCTTTTCAACTCGTTCGGCGTAATCGTCTTTGGCTACCGTGATGGTGATGGTGGCGTTTACGGCATCGCTGTTTTTTAGTTCAACATTCATATTTTTAGTTTAATTTTTGTGTGCGAAAATCGGACTGCAAAGTTACAAAAAAAAATGCAACGCCGCACTTTTTTGGTCGAAAAGTTTGTTCGGGTCGTTATGGCACGGGGTCGTAGCCGCTGCCGCCCCACGGATTGCAGCGCAAAATGCGTTTTATGGCAAGCCACGCGCCTTTCGCAGGGCCATGTTTTCTGATGGCTTCGATGGCGTATTGCGAGCAGGTGGGCGTGTAGCGACAGGCCGCTGGAAAGTGTGGCGAAATGGCCAGTTGGTAAAATCTGATGGGCAAAATCAGTATGCGTTCCAGCAATTTTTTCATTCTACGGCGGTTGTCAGGCGGTCGATGGCGGCAACCATTTGTCGCTCCACCGTCCGAAAGTCGGGCAGGGTGTCGCCGACGGCCAAAAAAGCGATGTGCATGGTGTGTGGCGTGTTGCTCAATGCGTCGAAAAGCGGCTGTTTGTGCAGGCGGTAGGCCTCGCGCAGCAGGCGTTTGTAGCGGTTGCGATCGACGGCGTGTCGGAACAGTTTTTTGCGCACCACCACCATCGCTTGCGCTGGCGGCATATCGGGCTGGCGCGCCACAAGCGTGTAAACCACACGAAACGGATAGGCCATAAATTTGTTGCCAGCGGCAAACAGCGCGTCGATGGCGTTTTGGCGTTTCAGATGTTCCGTTTTTGCAAATGTTTGTGGCATCGGTGGTCGGTTTGCACGGCAAAAGTTCCGCTTTCTGCATCTTTCGACGAAAGCGAGGCGGATTTTTTATAAATTGCTGATAATCAGTTTATTTGCGCTTGTTGTTCTCTTTCAGAAATGCATCGAGCGCCATGGTTATCGATGTGAATTGTGGCGATGGCACTTCGAGATCGAGCCGCAGACCAGCGTTGCGAATGGCGGCGGCGGTGTTGGTGCCGAGGCAGCCGATTTGTATGTCGCCCTGCTCGAAATTCGGGAAATTTTTCAACAGCGCACAGATGCCTTGCGGACTGAAAAAGAGCATCATGTCGTAGTCGAGCGTCTCGTCGGGGCCAAAATCGTTGCTCACGGTGCGATACATCATTCCCACGCTGTTTTTTATCTCCATCTTGTCCATCCAATCGGGAATTTCGTTGGTGTGTTCGGCCGAGAGCACCACCAAAAAGTTCAGTTCTCTGTGCCGTTGAATGATGGGGAAGAGGTCGCACACGCGGTTTGTGGAGCCGTAGTGCACTTTGCGTTTGCGGTAGTCGATGTACTTGTGCAGGTAGTTTGCCACCTTTTCCGACACGCAGAAATACTGCATATCCATGTCGATTTTGTTGCGAATGCGCATCTCGTCGGCCAATCGGAAAAAGTTATCAACACCATGCCGCGAGGTAAAAACCACGGCGTTGTGGTCGGCAATGTTGATGCGTTGTTGGCGAAATTCTCTCGCTGGAATGGGATCGACCTTGATAAACGGCCGGAAATCAATCTTCACATTGTATTTTTCAGCGATGTCGAAATAGGGCGATTTTTCGCTTTCTGGCTTCGGCTGCGAAACCAATATCTTTTTGATTTTCAAGGCGTTAATGTTTTATGTTAACACATTTGCAACTAACATTCTCACCGTATTGCGTAGCAGCAAAATGGGCAGAATTTCAAGGGTGCAAAGGTACAAAAATAAATAACACACAGTATCTATTCCGCTGAAAAAAAGTTGTAAACAGGTAATTATCAGAAATATAAGTCCGACCGCAATGACCGCAAAACCGACATACATCAGCACATCGAAAAGCATTTGTGGCGCGTAGATTAGCCCCACCACGATGGGAAAAAGCAGCAGCCCCACCACAATGAAAACGACGAAAAATGTGCGAATAAATCGTGGCATTTCGGTGTCTTTGTTGGCGCAGTAGCCCGTCATTTTGAGCAACGCCCACTGCACAAAAATCCACAGCAACAGCAGCCCCGCCATGATGAGCGGCAGCCACAAAATTTGCGCGGCGATGTAGGCTTGCCCCTCGATGCGGCAGTAGACGAGCGACAAAAAGAGGCTGAACGAAACCACAGCGCACGCAAACAGCAGTAGGGTAGCCGCCAAAGTGCTGTCGGCATCGGAGTCGGTGTAGGTTACGCGCTCCTTGTGGCGGAAAAACTGGTGCATCTTTTCAAACTGAAACGCTCCCATAAAGTTTTTGGCAACAACCATCAACGCAAAAAGCAGCACCAACACAACGGCTATCGTCGGCGAGTCGGCCCACGATGCAATGCGCGATATTTCGGGCAAGGAAGGCATTTCTTTCTGATTTCTAGTTTCTATGTTTCTCGCGCTGCGCGCTGTTTCTAGTTTCTAGTTATTGATTTGAAGATTTGAAAATTTGAAGATTTGAAGATTTAGGCGTTTCGGATACCGACAATTTGAAATTCTGAATTTTTGCGATAAGCGAGCGCAGTGCCAAACTTGTTTGGACAATGCCGAGCGGAGCAAAAATCAAATAAAATTTGAAATTTGAAATTGCGGCTCTGCCGCATCACTTCTCACTTCTAACTGCTAACTTCTCACTTCAAAAAAGAGTTATTTCCGAATAAACTTATAGGCTTCCTGTTTTTTGTCGAAGGTAACGACCATCAGGTAGAGTCCTTGTTTCAAGTGGCTGACATTCAGGCTGTTGGTGTGGCGTGTCGATTCTACCAAAGCACCGTTCACGGCGTAGATTTGAATGCGCTGCGGCAGTTCGTTCGAGGCGATGTAGAGTGCGCCATCGGTGATGGTGGGGTAGATGTAGCCAACTTGCTCGGCGGCGATGTCGTCGAAGCCAACATATTCGTAGTCGTACGACGACGGCACTTCGGGCAGTTCCAGTTTTTTGTTGGTCAAGATGAGCAAGTCGCCAACCTGCAGCGTAACGGTGCTACCGCCAGCCACGCTCGAGCCGCCTGCCAAGTAGTTGTACCAAGTGCCAGCGGGAATGGTGGCTGTTTGTGCTGCCGTGGCCGAAAAGTTGCCGACCACATACACATCGCTTCCCCACTGAATGGTGCGAATGGCTTTGCCGCTACCGATGGAAACTGCCGTTGGGTCGCCCTCGAACACCGATGTGAGCAGTTGCGTGCGCAGACGAATGAGTTGCGCCACCTGTTGGTAGGCCTGCATGCGTGGCCCTTCTTTGAAATAGTCGCGCGATTCGGGGCGTGGCTTTTTGGCTGTTTTCACCTCGGCATCGACCGATGGCGTCAGTTTGTAGTTTTTGTTGTCGTCAGTGCCAAACCGTTCGTATTCGTCTTGATATTTCGAGTAGTCGTAGCCCAATTCGTCGTATTGGTAGAACATGTGCGACCCGTTGAGCAGCACATTGAAAGCGATATTCAGCGGTACGCGGTGGCTGCGCACGGTCAGGTCGGTCTTCATCGCGCCGTTGCCCCACTGTTTGGCTTTGAAAAAGTTGCGCTCTTCGTCGTGGCTGTTGCAGTAGGTGATGTAGCCATCGCCTTTGTTAGCACTGTTGGCATCGAGTCCATCGCCATCTTTGAGCCAGCCCATAGCAGTTTGTCCGTAGGCGTTGTTCAGTCCGCTGCCGCCAGCCCAGCAAATCATACCTTGACTTACAAGCGTGGCTGCGCTTGGGCTGCTTCCCCAGTATTCTTGAATGAAATAGGCATCGGCCGAAGCGGCTTTCACGGTGTTGTTGTATTCGGCCAGATTTGCACCGAGCGTGCTGCAAGTTGCTCCGCAAAAACCGTGCGCCAAATCCATGCGGTAACCGTCGATTTTGTATTCGTCGAGCCAATACTGCAAAGCGCGTTTGAACATCGTTTTGGCAGGTGCAAAATCGTGATTCCAATCTTCGTACACATTGTCGCTGTGCGGCGCTTTTACATTGAACCACGGATTGTTTGCAAGGTCGCTGCCGTAGGGATAGAGCGCATTCATCGGATTCAGGCCTGTGGCGTGGTTGAACACCATATCGAGAATCACAGCAATGCCGCGTTTGTGGCACTCGTCGATGAGCGTTTTCAGGTCGTCGGCACTGCCGTAGGCTTTGTCGGGCGCAAAGTAGTGGTTGGGCGAGTAGCCCCAGTTGTAGTTGCCGTCAAATTCGGTGATTGGCATCAGTTCGATGGCATTCACGCCGAGATTTTCGATGTAGTCCAAACGGTCGATAACGCCTCGATACGAACGATCGGGCGTGAAATCGTACACCCAAAGTTCGTATATAATAAGGTTGTTTTTGCTCGGTCGTTTGAAATTGAGTGTGGCATCGCTCCACGCAAACGCAGGTTTGTTGGTCTGAATCACCGACACATAGCCATCGGCTTTTTCGGGATAGGCTTTCAGCGTTGGGTCGATGGCGCTGGGTTCGTACTGGTCGTCGGGGTGCAGCACTTTTTCGGCATAGAGGTCGTCGATGCGCTTCACTGTGCCGTCGTCGCGCACCACTACATATTGGTAGGCGTACTCTTGTTGTGGTGTCAGTCCATCAATTTCAATCCAAAAATAGTTGCCATCGCGTTTCAGTTGGTAGTTATTCGACAGAATCCAATCGTTGAAATCGCCCACCACAAACACATTGCGCGCTGGAGCCGTTTTGCTGGCAGCGTAGGTGCAGAGCGTTACTTTGGTCGGGTCGTCGTCGCTGTAGTAGTGGCCGTTGTCGATGCCGCTTGGGCGTGTGGCGACGGTGGCCGTTGTTGGTGCGGTGGTAAATGCGCTGTCGGCGGTGGTTTCATCGCCTGCCTTGGCTTCGAGGCGGAATGCGTAGTCGCCCACGGCACTGATGGTAGTGGAGTAGTCGAACGATGTGCCAGTGGCGGTTTTCACCACTGTGCCGTTCAGTGTCAGCGTGAGTGTGGCCTCTTTGGTGGCGTTGCAGGTGAGGCTCACGGTGCTGCCCACCGACGAAATTTCGCTCATCGCAGTTGTGATACGCGCTGCAAGTCCAGCATCGACCAGTTCTACAAAAATATCCTTATCGCCTGTGGCTTTGCCCTCTTTCGAACCGTTTTTGCCATCGTTGAACACAAATGCCAATTTGGTGATGACTTCGCCCTCTTTCAAGCAGTCGTAGTATTCGTACATATTGTCGATGACGAGTTGCCATTTGTCGCCCACTTTGGTCATTTTGTGCTTGTCCAATGCGCTGCGCCATGTGGGAGCGCACTGCCAATTTGCCTTTTCGGTGCAGGCGCCCGTGTGTGCGTAGCAGGCGGTGGCGCCCACCATGCCTTTGTTGCCTTGACTGGGGTCGAAAATAATTTTTATCGTGCCAGTGTAGTCTTTTTGAATGATGGCTGGCTCGGTGGTAACCTGTGCCTTCAGCGCAAAACTGGCGGCAAACAGCAGCGTCGCTGCAAAAACGAGTTTTTTCATGGCATCTATTTTGTTTCGATTAAGGGGACTTCTATAAATTCCCCATTTTATAAAAAATTCAACAAATGTGGTTTTCTGAATACTTTTGTGCTCTTTTTGTTTTTGGACTGCATCTGTCTGACTTTCACTCAATTACAATGCCACCG
>CAVKTI010000059.1:0-13734 GCA_963659365.1 Acutalibacteraceae bacterium
AGCAGTGCGAACACTACTAACTTCTCACTGCTCACTACTAACTAACAAAAGTAAACCCTCGAGTGACCAAATGTGGATGCAGCGAGTAGATAACTCCTCACTTCTCATTCGTCTTGCTACTTGCTTCTTGCGACTTGCGACTAAAAAATCGTTTGAAACGCGCGTTTCTAACGATTTTTTTTGTACCTTTGCACCGCATTTTCACGAATGCGCAAATTAACCCTATTGTTTCACCTGCCAGACGCAAGTTTGGCGCAAAAAAAATCTTTCCGACTATGGAAGAGAACAAATTTCAAACAGCACCTGCTGCTGACTTCGATTGGGACGCCTACGAAAAAGGCGATATCGTAACGAAAGAAGAAAAGGCAGCACTCACCGCTCAGTACGACAACACACTGAACAAAGTGAAAGACAAAGAGGTCGTTATGGGCACCATCATCGCCATGAACAAGCGCGAAGCCGTGGTAAACATCGGTTTCAAATCGGACGGCATCATTCCGATGAGCGAATTTCGCTACAATCCCGACTTGAAAGTGGGCGACGAAGTAGAAGTTTTCATCGAAAATCAAGAAGACAAAAGAGGTCAACTGATTTTGTCGCACAAAGCCGCTCGCGCCGCCCGCTCGTGGGAACGCGTGAACGAAGCCTTCGACAACGGCGAAATCATCAAAGGCTACATCAAATGTCGCACCAAAGGCGGCATGATTGTCGATGTATTCGGCATCGAGGCGTTCTTGCCCGGCTCACAAATTGATGTGAAACCGATTCGCGACTACGACATTTTTGTTGGCAAAACAATGGAATTCAAGGTGGTGAAAATCAACCAAGAGTTCAAAAATGTGGTGGTTTCGCACAAGGCACTCATCGAGGCCGAAATCGAAAAACAGAAACAGGAGATCATCTCGAAACTCGAGAAGGGTCAAGTGCTCGAAGGCGTGGTCAAAAACATCGCTTCGTTTGGCGCATTTATCGACCTTGGCGGCGTAGATGGCTTGATTCACATTACCGATTTGAGCTGGGGACGCGTAAACGACCCATCGGAAGTGGTGCAACTCGACCAAAAAATCAATGTCGTTATTCTCGATTTCGACGACGAGAAAAAGCGTATCGCTCTTGGTTTGAAACAACTCACGCCGCACCCATGGGACGCACTCGACCCGAACCTGAAAGTGGGCGATCATGTGAAAGGAAAAGTTGTGGTGATGGCCGACTACGGCGCATTTGTCGAGATAATTCCAGGCGTCGAAGGTCTGATTCATGTCAGCGAAATGAGTTGGAGCCAGCACCTGCGCAGCGCACAAGATTTCTTGAAAGTGGGCGACGAAGTAGAAGCCGTTGTGCTGACGCTCGACCGTGCCGAACGCAAGATGTCGCTGGGTATCAAGCAGTTGAAACCAGATCCGTGGCTGACCATCGAGACGAAATACGCCGTTGGTTCGCGCCATACAGCCAAAGTGCGCAACTTCACCAACTTCGGCATTTTTGTCGAACTCGAAGAGGGCATCGACGGTCTGATTCACATCAGCGATTTGAGTTGGACAAAGAAAATCAAACACCCATCGGAATTCACGCAAATCGGCTCCGAAATCGAAGTTGTTGTGCTCGAAATAGACAAAGAAAACCGCCGCTTGAGCCTCGGCCACAAGCAGTTGGAAGAGAATCCGTGGGATGTGTTCGAGAGCATTTTCACGCCCGACAGCATACACGAAGGCACTATCATCGAGATGCTCGACAAAGGCGCAGTGATTGCCCTGCCTTACGGCGTTGAAGGCTTTGCCACGCCCAAACACCTTGTAAAAGAGGACGGCACAACGGCCAAAGTGGACGAAAAACTGCCGTTCAAGGTGATTGAGTTCAACAAAGACGCAAAACGCATCATCTTGTCGCACAGCCGCATTCACGAAGATGCCGCCAAAACGGCAGCCGAAGAGCCCAAAAAGGCGGTGAAAAAAGCCAAAAAAGAGGAGGCTCCAGCCATCGAAAAAACCACGCTCGGCGACCTCGATGCCCTGTCGGCCTTGAAGAACGAGATGGTGGCTGCCGCAACCGAAAAACTGATTAAGAAAGAGGCGGCCAAAAAGACAACGAAAGCCGAAAAAGCCGAAGAACCCGCTGCCGAAAAACCAGCCAAGAAAGCAACCAAAGCCAAAAAAGCAGAGGTAGCCGAAGGCGAGGAAAAAGCAGAAAAGAAGCCAGCCAAAAAGGCCACCAAGAAAGCCGAGGCTGAAAAAGACGAAAAAAAAGACGCTGAATAGCAGTCGTTTTTCTGACTAATACGCAACAGCGCAATGCCGAAAGGTGTTGCGCTGTTTGTTGTGTGGAGAATGTTGAATCGTTGGAGTGATTTCTGATTTCTGACCATCGCCCCTTTTTCCTTTTCCTCCGAAAGGGAAAACCCTTCCGTTTAATTAAGAATTTTGAAAGTTCAAGACAACTTTAGAGAATTTTTTGACCTATTGAGAGGTGTCGTGTAAAATTTATCCTGCAATTTGACCTATACGCCCATTTTTCGCTGAAAAAGCGAGATTTTCTTTTGAGTAAAACGCAATGGACTGCCAAAATGTCAGCCCTTTGTGTTTGGCACGGAATGTGCGGAATGATAGGCAGAAAATAATGTCTAACAATAAAAATCTTAACACTATGAACATCAAACCACTGGCAGACCGTGTGCTGATTCAGCCTGCGGCTGCGGAAGAGAAGACGGTTGGCGGCATCATCATTCCCGACACCGCCAAAGAGAAACCACTGAAAGGCAAAGTCGTCGCTGTGGGCAACGGCATCAAAGACGAACAGATGGTGCTGAAAGCGGGCGACGAAGTGCTCTACGGCAAATACGCCGGCATCGAACTCGAACTCGATGGCGAAAAATTCATCATCATGCGCCAATCCGATGTACTCGCGACTTTGTAGTGAGAAGTGAGAAGTTAGAAGTGAGCAGTGAAAAAAATCAAGAATGAACGCATTGGTGGAGATAAAAAGTAGGGATTTCGCAATTTGTATCGTACGCGTTTACAACTATTTGCGAAACGAAAAGAACGAGTTTGTGATGTCGAAGCAACTATTGCGTTCGGGTACGAGTATTGGAGCAAACATCGCAGAAGCAGAGTGTGCTATTTCGAAAAAGGATTTCCTCTCGAAAATGTACATTTCGTTCAAAGAGTGCGCCGAAACTCGTTACTGGCTCGAACTTCTACACGAAACTGACTATCTGACGCAAAATGAGTACGAAAGCATCAATAACGATTGTGCAGAATTGATGCGTATTTTGAGCAAAATTACACAAACAACAAAAAATCAATTAGAGAAAAAAGACGACAACATTGATGACATCGTCTGCAATGTTTAACCTTGAGCAGTGCGAACACTACTAACTTCTCACTGCTCACTACTAACTAACAAAAGTAAAAACCCCGAGTGACCAAATGTGGACGCAGCGAGTAGATAACTCCTCACTCCTCATACCTCACTCCTAATTAAAAAAACTATGGCTAAAGAAATTTCATTCAACACGGACGCTCGCGACCAACTGAAAAAGGGTGTCGATGAGTTGGCAAATGCCGTGAAAGTTACTCTCGGTCCAAAAGGCCGCAATGTGATTATCGAGAAAAAATATGGCGCTCCGCACATCACCAAAGATGGCGTAACGGTGGCCAAAGAGATTGAACTCGACAATGCGATGGAAAATCTGGGTGCGCAACTCGTCAAAGAGGTGGCCTCGAAAACGGGCGACCAAGCAGGCGATGGCACCACTACCGCCACTGTGCTGGCGCAATCTATCGTGGGTGTGGGCTTGAAAAATGTTACCGCTGGCGCCAACCCGATGGACTTGAAACGCGGCATCGACAAAGCCGTGGCAAAAGTGGTGGACGACATCAAAAAACATGCACGCGAAGTGGGCGACAACTATGACAAAATCGAACAGGTAGCCACCATTTCGGCCAACAACGATGCCGAAATTGGCAAACTTGTGGCTGACGCTATGCGCCGCGTGTCGAAAGATGGCGTTATCACCATCGAAGAGGCCAAAGGCACCGACACTACCATCGAGGTGGTCGAAGGTATGCAGTTCGACCGCGGCTACATCTCGCCCTATTTCGTTACCAATGCCGAAACGATGGAGGTGGAGATGGAGAAACCGTACATTTTGATTTACGACAAAAAAATCTCCAACCTCAAAGAGTTGCTCCCAATTCTCGAACCTGCCGTTCAAAGCGGTCGTCCGCTGTTGATAATTGCCGAAGATGTTGATTCTGAAGCACTTACAACGCTGGTTGTGAACCGTTTGCGCGCTCAACTGAAAATTTGCGCCGTGAAAGCACCTGGCTTTGGCGATCGCCGCAAAGAGATGTTGGAAGACATCGCTGTTCTGACAGGCGGCGTGGTTATCAGCGAAGAGAAGGGCATCAAACTCGAAAGCGCAACGCTCGATCTGCTTGGCACTGCCGAAAAAGTTACCGTCAACAAGGACAATACCACCATTGTGAACGGCGCAGGCAAAAAAGAGAACATCGCAGCGCGTGTGGCGCAAATCAAGTCGCAAATAGCCAACACCACCAGCGACTACGACCGCGAAAAGTTGCAGGAACGCTTGGCCAAAATTTCGGGCGGCGTGGCTGTGCTTTATGTCGGTGCCGCCTCCGAAGTGGAGATGAAAGAGAAGAAAGACCGCGTTGATGATGCGTTGAGCGCAACGCGTGCAGCCATCGAAGAGGGCATTGTTCCGGGTGGCGGCGTGGCCTACATTCGCGCCATTGATGCACTCGAAGGCCTGAAAGCCGACAACGACGACGAGCGCACAGGTATCGAAATTGTGAAACGCGCTATCGAAGAGCCGCTGCGCCAGATTGTGGCCAACGCAGGCAAAGAGGGCGCAGTAGTGGTGCAAAAAGTGTGCGACGGCAAAGACGATTTCGGCTACAACGCTCGTGCCGACAAATACGAAAATATGTTTGCCGCTGGCGTGGTCGATCCTGCCAAAGTGGCACGCGTGGCCTTGGAGAACGCTGCCAGCATTGCTGGAATGTTCCTCACCACCGAATGCGTTATTGTCGATAAAAAAGAGGAGAATCCTGCTCCGCAAATGCCGATGAACCCAGGCATGGGCGGCATGATGTAATCGTTCGACAATACAAATAGAAAGGAGTCGCGCTTGCAAAAAGTGCGGCTTTTTTTTTGCGGAATCAGCCGCGCCGCTGCGTGATGGTGCTGCCAGCAGGCACATCTTTGTCCACCCACACATTGCCACCGATAACGGCATTTTTGCCCACGGTAATGCGCCCCAAAATGGTGGAGTTGGCGTAGATTATCACATTGTCTTCGATAATCGGGTGGCGCGGAATGCCTTTTATCGGATTGCCACTGGCATCGAGCGGAAAACTTTTTGCACCGAGCGTTACACCCTGATAAATCTTCACATTTTCGCCGATAATGGCGGTTTCGCCTATCACCGTGCCAGTGCCGTGGTCGATAGTGAAGCGGCGGCCAATGGTTGCGCCCGGGTGAATGTCGATGCCCGTTTCGCTGTGTGCCATTTCGGTGATGATGCGCGGAATGAGCGGCACGCCGAGTTGCAGCAGTTCGTGCGCTATGCGGTAGTTGGTGATGGCGCGTATCACGGGGTAACAAAAGATTACTTCGGTGCGACTTTTGGCTGCGGGGTCGCCTTCGTAGGCGGCATCTACATCGCAGCCGAGCGTGTCGCGCAGTGCAGGTAGCCGCTCAACAAACGCCGCTGCCATCTCTTTGGCTTGGGCGTGCGCTTCGGCCGTGTCGCTCGCCACACCTTCGAAACAGAGTCCCGCCAAAATCTGTTCCGCCAGCAGCCGATTTACCGACTCTACAAGCACGCCGATTTGGTAGGGTAGTGAGGCCATGTTGGCTATGGGCTGCCCAAAATAACCGGGGAACAGCACGCTGCGCAACATCTCCACTATCTGCCCGAGCGTCTGTGTGTTGGGCATTGGCGCATCGCCGCACTGCTGGTGGCAGAGTGCGTGATTCTGTTTTGTGTCGGCCAAAAGAGCGATGGTTTTGTCGAGTCTATTCATGGTGTTGTGGTGTTATGTCGAACTGTTTCCCGATGGCAGCGATGGCATTTTGCGTGCGTGCGTTGCCCACACCACCAATTTCGGCGTAGGGCGTGCCTGTCTGCTCAATTTCGCGTTTGTACCAATCGTACAAGAAGTCGCGTAGATGCTCGTTTTCGCGTACTGGGTCGTATTGCCACGCAATGTCGGGTTTGCAAAGCAGATAAAAGTCGATTTTTTCGTCGGCGATGGCAGTGTCAATCCATGTTGGCACTTGTTTGTAAACATGCGCAAACCACACTTTTGTGATTATCAAGTCGGTATCGACCAGCAGCAGACCGCCGTGCGGTTGTTCGTTTTGCCGTTGGCGCAGTTCGAGCATCTGCACTCGCGCAATCTGCTCCACATCGGCGTAGGTGTAGGGGCGGTCGAGCCGTTCGACATAGGTGCGCGCATATTCCGCAATCCACCCACAGCCAAAAGCGGCGGCGAGTGCTTGGCAGAGTTCGGTTTTGCCCGTCGATTCGGGACCAACAACGGCTATGGTGCGCAGTGTGTCGTGGTGCGTCATTTAATGGAATTTCTATAAATTTCTTCGTAGTTTTGTAAGCAAAGATTTCTAATTTCTAATTTCTAGTTTCTGGTTGTCGGAATCAAAAAAGCCGCAATCTTCAAATTTTCAAATCTTCAAATCTTCAAATAATTTCAATTTTGTCTATGCTCTATCTTCTATGTTCTCTCACTAAAAACTCCTCACTTTCCTCGTGATGACAGGGAAATGGTAGAAGTCCCCTTCAGATATTGATTGTAATTTCGCAACACTTCGAGGCCGCGCACAATAATGTCGTTTTCGCTGTTTACAACCCTATAATAATCGCCGTTTTCGTAGAGGTCGCGCGCTATCAACGCCTTCATTATCAGGCAAATCCAATGTTTCGACTGCGCAAATTCTTGTTCGTTCAGCGGTACATCGGCGCGTTTGCCATTTTCGATGAGTTGCTGCAACAGCGCATCGTCTATCTCAAATTTTTTGTTGAATAGGTCGAAATCGGCATAGCGTTTTAGCAGTGCGTGGCGGTGTTGTTCCACATATTCCAAAACGGTTTTGTTCAGTGCGCCTTTTGCCACAATGTTGCGGTAGTAGTTGGTGGTGCGTGTGGTGTCGAGCGGTACAAAAATGTCGGGCATAATGCCGCCTCCGCCATACACGGTGCGTCCGAGGCGCAAGGTTTTGTATTGCAGCGAATCGGGAAAATCGATGCTGTCGGCGCATTGAAGTTCGCCGTGCTGGTAGCGTTTTTCCAACTCACGATGATACGCTTCGGTGCCGTCGCCGTAGGGCTTTTGTATGTTGCGACCGCTGGGCGTGTAGTAGCGCGCTACAGTCAGGCGTATCAGCGAGCCATCGACCAGATTTACAGGCGATTGCACCAGCCCTTTGCCAAATGTGCGGCGACCGACCACCACGGCGCGATCCCAGTCCTGCAACGCTCCAGCCACAATTTCGCTGGCCGACGCCGAATACTCATCGACAAGCACCACCACTTCTAAATTTTCGTATTTGCCGCGACTTGTGGCGCGTGCAATGCTGCGCGGATAGTTGCGCCCTTGGGTGTAAACCACCATCTGTCCGTTCCCCAAAAACTCGTCCGCCAAGTCGATGGCCGCGCGGAGCAGTCCGCCGCCGTTGCCTTGCAGGTCGAGCAGCAATTTGGTCATGCCCTGTTGGCTCAATTTTTGCATCGCCTCTTCAAACTCTTTGACGGTGGTGGCGGAAAAACTGTTCAGTTTCACATAGCCCGTGTGCGGCGCAATCATATAGGCAGCATCGAGCGAGTGAATCGGAATTTTGCCGCGTTTTACCGCAAAATCGATATTTTCGGCCACGCCAGCGCGCTTCACCGCCAAACGCACGGTGGTGCCAGCCTTGCCGCGAATCATCGACAGAATGTCCGATTGCGCAGTTTTGTTGCCAGCAATGTTGCGCCCATCGACAGTCAGTATGCGGTCGCCGGGCAGCATTCCCACCTTGTCGGCAGGGCAGCCAGCAATGGTTTGCACCACCAGCAGCGTGTCGTTCAGCATCTGAAACTGTATGCCAATGCCGTCGAAACTGCCATCGATTTGTGCGTTCATCTTCTCCACCTCTTTGGCTGGAATGTAGGCCGAATGCGGGTCGAGTTCCTTGAGCATCGCCTCTATCGCCTCTTCTACCAGTTTGTCCGACTGCACGGTATCCACATACAAATCGTTGATGAAATAGAGCACTTGGTTCATCTTTTTGAGTTGAATCAACGGCGTTGCATCGTAGCCAAAAACGACCGTCGCGCCCAGCAACAGACCGCTCAAAACGGCAAAAATCTTTCTCATAGCGTCGAATTTTGAAAATCGAAGGTCAAAATTACTCATTTTTCGCCATTTTCAGCCAAAAATGTCGCTATTTCGCACAAAAATCACTAATTTTGAGCGAAAGTTTTTCTAAATATCGGTGGTTGTACTTTTTGGAGAGGCTTCTTGCCGTTCCAGTAAAATAGCAGCGCAAGTCAGATTAAAAGCAATTTTCAAAAAAAATTAGCATAAAAAGTAAGAATTGTTTGGCTGTGTCATTTATTTTGTGTAACTTTGCAGCAACTTATCGTAGGTATGAAGAGGTATCTTGTGTTAGAACGCATCAATAGCAGCGAAAATGTCGCTATATACTCGCCCGTTTTTGATGGAGAAGGTGTCTCGGAGTTTGAAAAATTTATTGCAAAATACGAACACGACAAATCGTTTTTCAAAGATTTAGATGTCATACTCACTCGCATCAAAATTGTAGAGGAGATGGGCGTTGAAGACCGATACTTTCGCTACGAAAGTTCTCGAACAGATAGCGTATTCGCCTTACCTTCCTATTTCGATTCGTCTCGATTACGCCTCTATTGCATTTGTTGTAATACCAAACTCCTGATTTTAGGAAACGGCGGTGAAAAGAAAACACGCACTTACCAAGAAGACCCTATTTTGAACCAGTGTGTAGAGGATATGAAGATGGTAAATAGAGAATTAGTGCGTGCTTTTAAGCAAGGGAGGCTCTTATTCGATGGCATAAATTTAAGGGGTAATCTGTCCCTAACTATTAACGATAACAAAAACAATACACAACTATGAAAACGGATTTTCTCAATAAGTGTTACGATAAATTTACAACGCCAGCAACGCACGAAAGAATACGCTTGAATGTTTCTATCGCAAATCGAATTTTTGATATACTCGCCGAGCGAGGAATGTCGCAAAAAGAGTTTGCACGATTGATGGGAAAAACAGAAGCCGAAATTAGTCGCTGGCTATCGGGGACTCACAATCTCACAACGACAACAATCGCAAATATCAATATAGCGTTGGGCGAAAATGTACTCGACATACCCGCACGCAAACGCTATTCTGTGTTTATCAATATACCAACTGCCTCTACAATCAAAACTCGCAATAATAGCGGTTCACGCATCTATTCATACCGACAAAACTATGAGTGCTAACGGAGAATTACACATCAACATTCCCTCTGTTAAAGAGATTGAATACTTGTACGAAAGTCAAAATCTACCAAGGGATTTAAACCAACTGTCCCTGCGGTTAGGTTTCAGTTTTGAACGCAACGAAAATGATTTGACTATCTGCGCAAAAGTGTTGTGCCTAAATCCAACCGATGTTTTTATTTCGTATGCTACGGCTTGGACTTTTCGATTTCCCAATATAGAAGAACAATTCAGTTTCTCTACAGACCGAATACAAGATAAAAAAGGCATAATGTCTGCACTGATAAACACTGTGGTTGGCGGTCTGCGCGGTCAGTTGTCGCTAAAAACTGCAGACATTCCGTGTGGGCAAATAAACTTGCCATTGTTCACTATGGACGATATTCTCAAAACTATTCGCGAATAAATTTTTAACGCACGAATTGGACTAATCTGATTTTTTCTCTGCGATGAACGACAAAAATACCGAAGCAACACTCGAAACGCTGGGCGAATTTGGCCTGATAAAACACCTGACAAAAGCGATAACGCTCACCAATAAGTCGAGCGTAAAGGGCGTTGGCGACGATGCCGCTGTGCTTGATTTTGGCACAAAACGCGCGCTTGCCACTACCGACATTCTGCTCGAAGGCATTCATTTCGACCTTACCTACACGCCGCTCAAACACCTTGGCTACAAGGCGGCTATGGCCAATTTTTCCGACATTTGCGCCATGAACGGTCGCCCCACGCAACTGCTGCTGGCACTTGGCGTGTCGGGGCGTTTTTCGCTCGAACATATCGAGGAACTCTACGCAGGCATCTATCTCGCTTGCGAACAGTATGGCGTCGATTTGGTCGGCGGCGACACTTCATCGTCGCTCACAGGGTTGACAATCGCTATCACCTGCTTGGGCGAAGCCGATGCCGACAAAATTGTCTATCGCAATGGTGCTAAACCCAACGACTTGATTTGCGTTACGGGCGATCTCGGCGCAGCCTACATGGGGCTGCAACTTCTGGAGCGCGAAAAGCGCGTGTTCGAGGGGCAGAATCTCGACGATTTTCAGCCCGATTTCGCTGGCAAAGAGTACATTCTCGAACGCCAACTGAAACCCGAAGCGCGTAAAGACATCATCGAGATGTTGGCGAAAGAGAACATCGTGCCAACCGCCATGATGGACATTTCCGACGGCCTCTCGTCCGAACTGCTCCACATCTGCACGCAGAGTGGCGTCGGCTGCCGTGTGTACGAGGACAAACTGCCTATCGACTATGTTACCGCTACCATGGCTTCGGAGATGAACCTGAACCTCACAACCGTCGCCATCAACGGCGGCGAGGACTACGAACTGCTCTTCACCGTACCGCTCGAACTCTACGACCGCGTGAAAGAACTCGACAACATACACATCATCGGCCATGTGTGCGACAAAGCCAGCGGCTGCGCACTCGTAACCCGCGACCAACAAGAAATCACACTCCAAGCCCGCGGCTGGACAGCCTTTGAAAAATAGTAGCAAGTAGCAAGAAACAAGTCGCAAGAATAGATTTTAAGAAGATAGAAGATAGAGCATAGACAAAATTGAAATTATTTGAAAATTTGAAGATTTGAAAATTTGAAGATTGCGGCATTGTTGAGCGCAAACATGTCCCCTTTGTAAGGGGACGAGCGAAGCGGAGGGGTTAAAATACCAAATAACCAAATCCACAAATCACCAAATAAACAATTCAACGCTTCAACAGTTCAACAAATAAACATAGAAACAGCGCGAAGCGCGAGAAACTAGAAACAGCGCGAAGCGCAATTTGAAATATAACTATGAAACCACTACATCAACTCTCCATCGGCATCGCGTCCGACCACGCAGGCTACGACCTGAAGCTCAAGGTGAAAGCCCTGCTCGAATCGAAAAACGCCAGCGTTTACGACTTTGGCACACACAGCACCGAAAGTTGCGACTATGCCGACTTTGCCCACCCGCTGGCCAAAGCCGTCGAAAATGGCGCATGCGACTACGGCATTGCCATCTGCGGTAGCGGCAACGGCATCAACATGACCGTGAACAAGCACCAAGGCATACGCTCGGCACTCTGCTGGAACGAAGAACTGGCCGCACTCGCGCGCAAGCACAACAACGCCAACATTTTGGCGCTTCCAGCACGCTTCATTCCCGAAGAACTGGCACTCAAACTTGTCGAAATCTTCTTCACAACCGATTTCGAGGGCGGCCGACACGAACGCCGCATCGCCAAAATACCCGTCGCAGCCGAAGCCGACGAAAAGTAAACACAATTTTTGCAAAAAAATTTGTTCACTGCAAAAAAAATAACTACCTTTGCAGTCCAAAACAGAACATACAAAAACAACAATTTTACAATGATTATTGTACCAGTAAAAGAAGGCGACAACATCGAACGCGCCTTGAAAAAATTCAAACGCAAATTTGAAAAAACAGGCGTTATCAAAGAACTTCGTCGCCGCCAACAATTCGAAAAACCATCGGTTGTAAAGCGCGAACAGAAGATGCACGCCATCTACGTGCAACACCTGCAGCAGGCGGAAGAATAATCCGCTGCTCCGCCCTGTTGCAGAAGTCAGGAGCAAAATCGACATGATCGAACAATTTCTGCAATACATTCAGTATGAGAAGAACTACTCTTCTTGTACTGTTTTGTCGTACCGCAAAGATTTGGAAAATTTCGCACAATTCGTTGCCGACCGCCGACTCGCACCCGACATCGCACACGCCGACACCGACAGCGTGCGGCTTTGGCTCATGGGGCAGCACAACGCAGGCAAATCGCCCGCCACGCTCAACCGCCGACTCTCGACCCTGCGCACATTCTACAAATTTCTGCTGCGACAGGGCAATATCGCCTCCGACCCAACGGCACGCATTGTCGCCGCCAAAAAGCCCAAAAAAATTCCAAACTTTTTTCGCGAAAAAGAGATGGACGAACTTTTGGCTGTTTCAGAAAATTTGTCTAACTTTGAGGCGTGCCGCAACGAAACCATTATTGAGACCTTTTACCAAACTGGCGTCCGGTTGGCAGAACTGCTCAATATCAAGGATTCCGATGTCGATTTCGACCGCAATACGCTACGCGTTTTCGGCAAGCGGCGCAAAGAGCGGATAATCCCGTTTGGTAACGATTTGCGGCAAAAAATTGGCCACTACATGACGCTGCGCAATAGGGAAGTGGAACGCACTACACCATATTTATATGTGTTGCGTTCGGGCAAGCAGATGTATCCCCAAGCCGTTTACCGCATAGTAACGGCCGCCATGGCGCAAGTCAGCACGCAGAGCAAACGCAGCCCACATGTGCTTCGGCACACATTCGCCACGACAATGCTCAACAATGGCGCCGACATAAACGCAGTAAAAGAACTGCTCGGGCATGCCAACTTGGCCGCCACGCAGATTTATACGCACACCACATTCGAACAGTTGCAAAAAATCTACGCCCAAGCGCACCCGAGAGCGAACTTAAAGTAGTGAGTAGTGAGCAGTTAGGAGTGATGCGGCAGAGCCGCAATTTCAGAATTTCAAATTTCAAATTTCAAATTTCAAATTGTCGGATTAACCGAATAACCAAATAACCAAATCCACAAATAACCAGTTCAACAATTCAACAATTCAACAACAAAAAAATAAACCTACTATGGAAATCAGAATTCAATCCATCAATTTTGACGCAGCAGAACGCCTGCGTGCCCACATCGAAAAACGCGTGTCGAAACTCGAAAAACTCTGCGACGGCGCACCCGTAGCCGACATCGCACTGAAAGTGGTGAAGCCCGAAACTGACAACAACAAAGACGCACAAATCCGCCTCAAAGCCAACAATGGCGAATTTTTTGCCTCGAAAATTGCCGATTCTTTCGAACAAGCCATCGACGAATGCGCCGAAGCCGTCGAAAAGCAGATACTGAAAGCCAAAGAAAAACGGCGTTAAACCGCCATTTCAAAACACATACGACCGCAGCGAGTAGGGCGAAAAACCCACTCCTGCTGGTCGAATGCACACGGCTGCAAAAATTTTTTTGCGAAAAAAGTGCAAAAGTTTTGCTATACAAAAAAAAATGTCTATCTTTGCAAGCCGTTTTTAGCCACCGTGTGTGATGCCGTGGCTTGTGCGACTCGCCTCTTTAGCTCAGCTGGCCAGAGCACGTGATTTGTAATCTCGGGGTCGTTGGTTCGAAT
>CAVKTI010000060.1:0-13548 GCA_963659365.1 Acutalibacteraceae bacterium
CGCTCGGCATTGCTCAAACGAGTTTGGCACTGCGCTCGCTTATCGAAAAAATTCTGTGTTTTTGTTGAAGCGTTGAATTGTTGAATTGTTCGGACGCACTCGGTGCGTCCCTACTTTTGCACTTTCCACTCTATAGACTTTCACACTAATTTTGTCTATGTTCTATATTCTATGTTCTTAAAATCTATTCTTGCTACTCACATCTTGCGACTATCTAAACAAAAACCATTGCTGCGGCGAGATAGAGCAAGATTGGAATCAGAAATCCGCGGCAGGCTTTCCACCACTGAATGTGGTAAAAAACGAACACGCCGAAGAGGTTTGGCACGCACGCCACGAGCAGCATTTTGCTGATGAGTGTCGGCGACTTGGTGGCATAGAGTTGCAGCGCCTCGAACAGCGGCAGACCGCCACGCCCAAAGAGCGCAAGAAAAAGCAATCCGAACAGCGCAGGCAGCACAATCCCAACGCCCAACGCCAACCAAAAATTATCCAATCGCTTCATAATCAGACATTTGCTGAAGCACAGCGTGGGCAGTCATATCGACGCAAGTAGGCACAACCGACACAAATCCTGCATCGATGGCGCTGATGTCGGTGTCCTGTTTTTCGGGTTCACGATTGACAAAATAACCCGTCATCCAGCCATAGTCCTTGCCCGCTGGCGACTTGCCGAGCGCAAACTCCTCTTCCCAATAGCCATCGGCTTGGCGGCAAACACGCACGCCTCGTGGCTGTCCGAGGGGCGCATTCACATTGAGGCAGACACTGTGCGGCAGTCCGTCGCGCAACACCCGTTGAATAATCTGCTCAAAAATCGGTTTGCAGAGCGAAAAATCGGCATCGTCCTTGTGGTCGCACAGCGAAAATCCCACCGACGGCACACCGCGCACGCAGCCCTCGAACACCGCACCCATCGTGCCAGAATAGATGACATTGATGGCCGTGTTGGAGCCGTGGTTGATGCCCGAAAAGATGAAATCGGGCTGGCGGTCGCCGATGTAGAACGCCAGTTTGGCGCAATCGGTTGGCGTGCCAGTGCATTCGTAGATGGTGAGTCCAGGCTCTTGGCGCAGAAGTTTGTAGATGACAGGAACTTCCATCGTCAGCGCGTTGGAATTGCCCGAACGCAAGCCATCGGGCGCAATCACAAGCAGTTCGCCAAATGGGCGCGCAATCTCGATAAGTTCGGCAATGCCCTTGGCACGCACGCCGTCGTCGTTGGTAATGAAAATGAGAGGCTTCATATACAATTGATAATGGATAATTGATAATTGACAATTTTTTAGGGTTGATGAGTTGATTGGTTGATGAGTTTAACGCATTGGTGAAGGTCAGCAGATTTCTAGTTTCTAGTTTCTAGTTATCGGTTTCTAAGTTTCTAAGTTTTCCGCGCTGCGCGCTGTTTCTTGCTTCGCAAAGATTTTTTCTCCGCTCGGCATTGCTCAAACGAGTTTGGCACTGCGCTCGCTTATCGAAAAAATTCTGTGTTTTTGTTGAAGCGTTGAACTGTTGAATTGTTCGGACGCACTCGGTGCGTCCCTACTTTCGTACTTTCAAACTTTATAGACTTTCACACTAACTTTGTCTATGTTCTATGCTCTATGTTCTCAAAATCTCGTCTTGCTACTTGCTTCTATTCAAAACCATCTTCGTGGCTATAAGAAAAATCAGCGTAACGGAGAGCATATAAAGTACATCGCGGCTATCGAGTACGCCACGCGACATCGATGTGTAGTGCGCGTGAATGCCTAGATTTTTGAGATAGAGTGTGAGTGTGCCGTCGGTGAAGAGGGCGGCCGCCAGTTCGAAGCCGTAGAAAAGCACGAAACAGATCAATGCCGACACGACAAACGCTGTGATTTGGCTGCTCGTGAGCGACGAACCGAAAATGCCGATGGCACAATAGACCGCCGCCAACAACAAAAGTCCGACAAACGACCCCCAAAATGCGCCCGCATCGACATTGCCCATCGGCTCGGCCATGATGTAAACGCTGCCAAACCAGATAACCGCAGGCAACAGCGCCACCACAATCACCGCCCACGCCGCCAAAAACTTGCCCACTACGAGTTGCATTTTCGAAATCGGTTTAGTCAGAAGCAGTTCCAGCGTGCCGATTTGTTGCTCCTCGGCGATGGCGCGCATGGTAACCGCAGGGCAGAGAAACAGAAACAGCCACGGTGCCAACACGAAAAATCCGTCGAGATTGGCGTAGCCGCTGTTCAGCACATTGTATTCGCCCGGGAAAATCCACAAAAACAGCCCTGCGCCCACAAAAAATATCGACAGAACGATGTATCCCGTCGGCGTATTGAAAAAAGTGCGAAACTCCTTGCTGAACAGATTCAGAACGCCATTTGCCATAATTCGTGAATTTTGCGTACTTTTGCGACAAACTTCTATCGAAGTTGCAAAGGTACAAAAATTAGGCCAAAAACCGCTCGACGATGAGAAGAAAAATTGCCATAACGCTTGCTTTTGCCCTTTGTTGTGGGCTGCTGGCGGCGCAAGAGATTCCGTTTGCGTTCAAAGCGTCGGCGTTTGGCGGCTACATACTGCCCATGAGCGAAAATCTGAAACAGGTGGCGCAAAAACCTATTTGGGGCGGCGAAATTGCGGCCGAATTTCCAGCGATGGGCAACTACGCATGGCAACGCTATTGGCGTATGCCGACCGTGGGTGTGGCGTTTGCTGGCATGGATTTGGGTAACCAAAACATACTCGGACAGGCGTTTGCGCTCTACCCCTATCTGCTCGCCCCGATAATCAAAACCGAACATTTTGTGTGGCATTGGAAAGTGGGCGTGGGACTGGCGTTTATTACCAAAACATGGTACGACTGCGACACACTGTCGGGCGTGAAAGCCGCCACAGCCAACGCCTCTATCGGCTCGGTAACCAATGTCTATATCGGCACTGGCATGAATTTTGAATTTCCGATTAAAAATGGTGTCGCCATCACTGCCGACCTCGGCTATGCGCACATGAGCAACGGCAGCACGCGCCAGCCAAACAGCGGGTTCAACATATTGCAGGCGCAAGTCGGGGCAAAATACACTTTCGAGGCGTGCCGCCACTGCCGAAAACCGCTGGCCGCTGTCGAGCGATTCCCCTACGAATGGTCGATGACCGTAGAAGCGTCGGGCGGCGTGCGTGAGCAGTACTACAAAGACCACCGCCACTACGCCGTCGGCACGCTGCAAGTAGGCATGACCGCCAACATCACCAACCGCTACGCCATTGGTGGCGCACTGCACGCCTTTTTCGATGGCGCATTTGTGCAGCAAGGCACGCGCGGCGACGAGAGTTACCGCCAACACACACTCTATAATCGCTATTTCATTCCAAACGAAAGCGCCGCCAACAAATTTCGCGCTGGCGTGGCGTTGAACAACGAATTTTTTGTGGGGCGTGTGGTGGCATATCTGCAATGGGGCGTGTATGTTTACGACCCGCTGCGCAACGCCAACCCCGAACCGCACGCCAAACACGCCTACAACCGCCCGATGTTCTACTCCTACAACATCGACAAAGAGGACGGCTGGAACTATTTTCGCCTCGGACTGCGCTGCCGCGTGTGGGACAATCTGTTTGTGAGTGCCTGCATAAAAACACACCTGCACAAAGCCGAAATGCTCACCTTTGGCATCGGCTACCAAATTCCGTTTGTGCGCGACCACGACAGTCGGCGCGTGCGCTACACCGTGCTGCACCCCGACAGCGACTATCGCCGACCGAAAAAGCAGAAAAACGACTGGATGCCCATCGGTATCGACTCCGACGAAGACCCACATTTCAATCTTGGACGATAAAAATGCACCGCAAAACTTGCTGATAATCAGACGAATAGAAAATTTATTATCGTTTTTCGATAAAAATGTTTTGAAATTCAAAAAATTATGCGTTACTTTGCAACAAAATTCTAAGGGGATTTCTATTAATTCCTTTGTAGTGATTTTTGATTTTTGGGTTAACGGATGTTTGGCTTGAACGAAAGCGCAATGCGGTGGCATTGTAATTGAGTGAAAGTCAGACAGATGCAGCCCAAAAACAAAAAGCGCACAAAAGTATTCAAAAATTCATCATTTGTTAATTTTTTTACAAAACGGGGAATTTATAGAAGTCCCCATAACACAAAATTTTTTAGCATTATGGAAAAGAGAATGATTTTGGCGGCATTGGCGATAGGCTTCGCCACTGCGCTGCTGGCACAAGAAGTGCAGCCAATGCCCATCGACCCCGAAGTGCGCTATGGGCGGCTCGACAATGGTTTGACCTACTACATTCGCCACAACGAGCATCCGAAACAACGCGCCGAATTTCACATTGCGCAGGCTGTCGGCGCCATTTTGGAGGAGGACGACCAGAACGGACTGGCGCACTTTCTCGAACACATGGCGTTCAACGGCACGGAGCATTTCCCCGGCAAAGGCATCATCGAGTATTTCGAATCGGTGGGCGTAAGTTTTGGTGGCGACATCAACGCCTACACCTCGCTCGACGAAACCGTTTATCGCCTCAGCAATGTGCCGACCTACCGCGCTGGCATTGTCGATAGTGCGCTGCTGGTTATGCACGATTGGTCGTGCGGGCTGCTGCTGCTCGGCGAAGAGATTGATGCCGAACGCGGCGTGATACGCGAAGAGTGGCGCACAGGTGCCGATGCCAATCGCCGTTTGTGGAAAGAGGGCAACCGCCTGAAATATCCCGGTTCGCAGTATGCCAAACGCGATGTGATAGGCGACACCGCCGTCATCAACAACTTCGACTACGAGGCACTGCGCAACTACTACCACAAATGGTATGGCCCTGATTTGCAGGCCATTGTAGTGGTTGGCGACATCAATGTCGATACCATCGAAGCCAAAATTAAAGCCCTGTGGGCCGATGTGCCAGCGCGCGCCAATCGCGGTCAGCGCACACTCTACGGCTACGGCAGCAACGACGAACCCATTGTGGCGATACTCACCGACAAAGAGTCGCAATACACGCAAATCCAATGTGAGTGGAAGCACCCAGCAGTTCCCGCCGATGTGCGGCTGTCGCAACAGGGATTGGCACTGTCGCTTTTGAACCAACTCATCGAGTCTGTCATCGGCTACCGCTTCGACGAAATCACCTCCAAACCGACCTCATCGTTTATTGCCACTTATGCAGGCTACGCCAACGCCGTTACCAAACTCGACGACGAATTTTATATCATCGGTGTGCCAAAAGTGAACGAGGAGCGCGCCACGCTGCACGACCTGCTGGTCGAAGCCGAACGCTTGAAACGCTACGGCATCACCTCTTCGGAACTTGAACGCGCCAAAGCCGACCTGCTGAACTACTACGAAAAAGCCTTCAACGACCGCGAAAAACGCAACAACATCAACTTGACGCGCGAGTGCATTCGCCACTACCTCGACAGCGAAATTATGCCCGGCATAGAGCAAGAGGTGGAGTTTGCAAAGCAACTGCTGCCGATGGTTTCGCCCGATATGGTAAACGAACTTTTGAAAAATTACATCACCGACAACAATCTGATAATCAGCGTTCTCGGTTCTGACGCAGTGGAAATGCCCACCGAAGCCGAGGTGCGCGCCATACTGGACGAAGTGAAAGCCGCCGACATCGACGCGCCCAAAGAGGAGTCGCTCGACCAGCCGCTGGTGAAAAAAGCCCCGAAAGCCGCAAAAATAGTTGCAACAAACAAAAATGAATCGCTCGGCACCACCGAATGGACTTTGAGCAACGGCGCAAAAGTGGTATTGAAACCGACCACATTCAAAAACGACGAAATTCTGTTCACAGCCTACAGCAAAGGCGGCTACTCGCACATCGCCACCGAAAATTTGCCAGCGGTTGTGTTTATGACCGAAATTGTGTCGCAAAACGGCATCGGTAACTTCTCGAACACGCAGATACAAAAACTGCTCACGGGCAAAACCGCCTCTATGCGCGCCAGCATCGACAACGATTCGGAACACCTCGACGGCATATCGTCGATAAAAGATTTCGACACCATGCTGCAACTGGCGTACCTCTACATGACTGCGCCACGCCGCGACGACGAAGCCTTCGAAGCGTTGATGAACATGTACAAAACCGTGTTGGCCAACCGCGCCAGCAACCCGAAAGCCGCCTTTAGCGACTCTGTGCTCACCATGCAGAGCAACCACGACAAACGCGTTGTGCTGTTCAACCAGCAGACCTACGACCAGATAGACCAACTCAAAGCACTCCAAGCCTACAAAGAGCGTTTTGCCAATCCTGCCGACTTCATATTCTTCTTCACAGGCAATATCAATCCCGACGACAAAGCCACACAAAAAGCCATCTGCACATGGATTGGCGGTATCAAAGGCGATAAAAAATTGCACGAAGAGTATATCGACAACGGCGAACGCACGCCGCGCGGCAATGTGAAAAACTATTTCAAACGCGAAATGACCACACACACGGCAAGCAATCGCATTGTCTATACCGCCAGCATGGACTACACGCTGCAAAACCGCATCGCTATGAACCTGATTGGTAACATTCTCTCGACCCGCTACCTCGAAAGCATACGCGAACGCGAAGGAGGCTCCTACGGCGTTGGCTGCGGCGGCTGGGTGGCAGAATACCCCGAACAGCAGGCGTGGCTCGTGATGCAATTCGACACCGACCCCGAAAAACAGGAGAAACTGATGGGCATCATACACGAAGAGATTAACACCATCGTCGAAAATGGGCCGCTCGCTACCGATTTGGCGAAAGAGAAAGAGATTTTGCTGAAGAGTTTCGACGAAAACATCGAGAAAAACAACTTCTGGGACAGCACCATACTCTACCGCTACTACATCGATGGTGTAAACTATGTGGACGACTACCGCGCTGCAGTCGAAGCCATCACTGGCGAAACCATACAAAACACGCTGAAAGCCGTTGTAGAGCAAGGCAACATTCTGGAAGTGGTGATGCTGCCCGAATAAAAAACGCAGCAACAGCCCCCAAAATAGCACGAAGGCGGAACTTGGATTCCGCTTTCGTCGTTTTTCGGCGAAAAGATATTTGGGATTTTTGCCAAAATTGCATACCTTTGCAGCAAACTCAAAAACAGGTAGAAGAATTTATGAATATACTCGAAAGAATCACGCCACGCCGCCGTCGCATTGGCGAAAAAGTAGAGGTCTCGTTCCCGCTCGACGAGATGACCAAAATTCTCGGTTTTGTGCCGCACCACCCCGAAGTTTACAAACTGTCGCTCATTGCGCGCTCGGCCATCGAGGTGGATAAAAACGGCAACCGTATCGACAACGAGCGGCTCGAATATCTTGGCGACGCTGTGCTCGAAGCCATTGTCAGCGACATCATCTACAACCATTTCCCGCAGATGGCCGAAGGTTTCATGACCGTATTGCGCAGCCAACTAGTAAAACGCGATATGCTCAACAGCATCGGCGAAAAAATCGGGCTGGGGCAGTTTATCAAAGGCAAAAAAGCCAAAACCTGCCGCAACATCTACGGCAACGCCTTGGAGGCACTCATCGGGGCGGTGTTCCTCGATCGCGGCTACGAAACCTGCAAAACTTTTGTGCGGACGCGTCTCTACGCCCATGTCAATCTCGATAAATTGGCCGAACGCGAAGAGAATTTCAAGTCGCACCTGATGGAGTGGGGACAGAAAAACAAAAAACGCATCTCGTTCGAAGTGTTCGACGAAGAGCCGCAACCGCCCAACACCACGCAATTCTTTGCCAAAGTCTATATCGACGGTGTGGAATACGGTTCGGGCGTGGGCATTGCCAAACGCAAAGCCGAGCAAGCCGCCTCGAAACAGGCACTACGGCTCATCGAAATGGGAAAATAGTGCAGCCACACAGTGGCGAAAAGCCAACAGCCATGAAACCCATTCATTTTGCGCAACTGCCTCACTACAAGGCACGCCACCGCGGCAAACACCGCGCCATTTTCTACCGCGACAACTCGCTTGGACGCTGGTCGGGGATAACATGGAAGGAACTGAACGAGAGAATCGTGCTGACCGCCGCCGCACTGACCGCCAACGGCATCGAGCCACAAACGAATGTCGGCATCTGCTCGAACAATAAGCCGCATTGCATCATTGTCGATTTTGCCAACTTTGCCAACCGTGCCGTGTCGGTGCCGATGCACGCCACCATGTCGGCCGAACAGATGGCCTACATTGTCGGCGAAACCGAAATGCCGCTGCTCTTTGTGGGCGACCAGCAACAATACGACAATGCGCTCGACACAATGCACAAAACGCCCTGCCTGAAACAGATTGTGGCGTTCGATAGCACCATCGACCTGCGTGGCGAGGTGCGTGCCATGCATTTTGCTCAATTTATGGCGATGGGGCGCGACACCGCAGCGCAAAAAACGGCCGCCAAACGCCGCCGCCACGCCAGCGACAACGACCTCGCCATTGTGCTTTACACTTCGGGCACCACAGGCGAACCCAAAGGCGTGATGATACGCCACTACCAACTCGTCGAAGCAATGCGCATGAACGCACGCCGCTTCCCCACCATCGGGCGCGACGACTGCGCTGTGGCGTTTCTGCCGCTTTCGCACATCTTCGAGCGCATTTTCGACTATCTGCTGCTCACCACCGACACCAAAATCTATCTGAACGAACACCCAGCCGACATTCAGCAAACCATGCTCGAAGTGCGCCCCACGCTCATGTGCAATGTGCCGCGCTATTGGGAGAAGGTGGCGATTGCCGCACACCAGCGCATCGACCACTATTCGGCACTGAAAAAGGGCGTGGTAACTTGGGCGTTGGTCGTGGGACACCGCTATTATCTCAACTACCGCCGCCAACAACGCCGCGTGCCTTTTGCGCTCTGGTTGCGCTATAAAATTGCTAATGCGCTCATTTTCAAGAAATTGAAAAAACGTATCGGTATCGAGCGGGGCAAAATTTTCCCTGTGGCAGGCGCAGCAGCCAGCGATGCGCTCATCAAATTTTTCCGAAGCATGGGCGTGCCGCTTTTCTACGGCTACGGACTCACCGAAACCTGCGCCACCGTGAGCGTTTACGACTACCACCACTATCTGATTGGCTCGGTGGGCAGCGTGGTCGATGGCATCGAAGTGAAAATTGGAAACGACAACGAAATACTTGTGCGCGGCACCACGGTAACCGAAGGCTACTACCGCAAACCCGAAATCACGCAGCAGGCCTTTGTCGATGGCTGGTTTCGCACAGGCGATGTGGGCCGCCTCGATGGGCAGCACCTCTACATGACCGACCGCCTGAAAGACCTTTTCAAAACCTCGAACGGCAAATACATTGCGCCACAGCAGATAGAGATGCGCCTCGGCGGCGACAGCCTGTTCGAACAGGTGGCAGTTATCGGCGACAACCGCAACTTTGTTACCGCCATCATTGCGCCCAACCTCGCCGCTATCACCGACTACGCCCACGCCAAACGGATTGCCTACACACGCATCGAAGACCTGCTCGACCACCCACAGATAACGGCCTTTGTGGCACAACGCATCGCCACACTGCAACACGACATGGCCGAATACGAAAAAATCAAACGCTTCCGCCTGATAAAAAACGGCTTCTCCATCGAATCGGGCGAACTCACCACCACACTCAAACTGCGCCGCGCCATCGTACAGCAGCACTACCGCCAACTCATCGACGACATGTACAAGTGAGTGGGAAAGTTAAAAGTCTACCCATTGGCGGAATTAAATAGAGGAGAAAAACAAAGAAAAAAACAGACAAAAAAGTTGCACATATCGTTGATTTTTAGTAACTTTACAGTGTAAAAACAAAAAAAATGTATGTTACTATGACCAACAAGAAGCAAAACAAACTTATTCAAATTTATTTGTATGTGTGCAAAAAATATCACGATGTTTTACAGTACCATTGCGTGCGTATGAGCCCAAACAACAAGCCACGATTTACCATCTCGATGCATACTCAAAAGCAGTTTCCAGCATTCAGCAACCGATTGAATCATTTTTCAATGGGCTAAACGAAAAAACAACATATCAAAGAGCACAAAAAGTAAGGTCAACTGTGGGCGTACTCATACACATCTAGGGAAAAATCGCCATCGCATTTATATCGCTAATTTTTAACTACTGATTCGCATTATTCATGCAACA
Source organism: Acutalibacteraceae bacterium (assembly GCA_963659365.1). Lineage (GTDB taxonomy): Bacteria > Bacteroidota > Bacteroidia > Bacteroidales > Paludibacteraceae > W0P28-013. The sequence continues at coordinate 10,126 of CAVKTI010000060.1, forward strand.
AAGGTAGGACTTCTATCCAAAAAACAAAACTCCCCCTCCCTAGATTTATCGGGTGAAACTAGACTACCCACACGAAATGTTATAGAGCCAATAATATTCTTAAAGGAATCGGCTATTTGCCGCAGAGGACGCCGCTATAAATAAGACGAGTGCGTTTGAAAAGATATTCTATTGAAAATTTTGGCCGATTGCTGCAATTTTCTGAAATAGACCATAGCTTTAGCAATTAGGAATTGGAGATTAGGCGTGGATTACTTGGAGGTAGGCTTCACGCTCACGAGCAAAAGATGCTTTAAAGCGGGTTATACACTGCTTTCCTATGGCACGAATCAGCATTTTTATACAAGCAAAATCTATCTCACCCATAGCAGTGGAGGAAATAGTGATATCGGTATTTTTAGTGTATTCAAAGTTGGATAAGTCTAAAAAAAAATCGCGCTAAAAATTTGGTACAACAAAAAAAAGTCCGTACCTTTGCAGCGATATACTTGTGAGGGGTTCCAACGCCTGTTGGGATTCTTCATTATTTTACACTGTGCAAGAAATCAAAAAAACAAAGTTATGGCAGTAGTTTATATGACCGAAGAGGGTTACAAAAAGTTGTTGGAGCAGATTCAGCACATGGAGATGGTGGAACGCCCAATGATATCGCACCAGATAGCCGAGGCGCGCGACAAGGGCGACCTGTCGGAAAACGCCGAATACGACGCTGCAAAAGAGGCGCAGGGCATGCTCGAAATGAAAATTTCGCAACTCAAAGAGCGTGTGGCCAACGCCCGCCTAATCGACGAGAGCAAACTCAAAACCGATGTGGTGCAAATAATGAGCCGCGTGCGTGTGCGCAATATGGCTAACGGTCAAGAGATGGAATATACCATCGTGAGCGAGAGCGAAGCCAACTTCCGCGAGGGCAAACTGGCCATCGCAACGCCCATTGCCAAAGGGCTGCTCGACAAAAAAGTGGGCGATGTGGCCGAAATTCAGGTACCCGCTGGTCTGCTGAAACTCGAAATTCTCTCTATCGCAATCTAATCGACTATGGCAACGCTTTTCACACGCATCATCAACGGCGAAATTCCCTGCTACAAAGTGGCGGAGGACGAACACTATTTCGCCTTTCTCGACATCAATCCGCTGGCCAAAGGGCATACGCTGGTTGTGCCGAAGGCGGAGGACGACTACATTTTCAACCTCGACGACGAAACCTACACAGGTCTGATGCTTTTTGCCAAAAAAGTGGCGAAAGCGCAACGCCTTGCCATTCCGTGCAAGCGCATAGGCGTGGCTGTGTTGGGCATGGAGGTACCGCATGTGCATGTGCATTTGGTGCCGATGCAGCACGAAGGCGACATGAATTTTGCCAACGCCAAACTGCACCTGCCCGCCGACGAAATGGCTGCAATAGCCGCCGCAATAACCGCAAAAATCGACTAAAAAAAAAACATTTTTTTGCAAAACCGCTTGTCGGTTCACCAAAAATGTGTACCTTTGCACGCTCAATTTTAGGAGTGATGGCGGGATAGCTCAGTTGGTTAGAGCGTCGGATTCATAACCCGGAGGTCCCGAGTTCAATTCTCGGTCCCGCTACCAAACGCTGCGTGCCAGACAAATTTTGTCTGGCACGCGCAAGTTCAATTAAGAAATGCAACTTTTGGTAAGACCTTGGAGTGCACGCATTTATACAAAATTTTGAGAGGAAAGAACATAAGCCCTCTCCTCTCGCTGGAAAATTGGTATATTTGCGGCTCCGTCCAAAAGTTACAAATATGGCACAACTAACCAGAGAACAAAGGTACACAATTTTTGTGATGTACAAAGAGGGTTTTTCGATAACGGAAATCGCGAAAACCATCAACAAGGACAAGTCTGTTGTTTCGCGCGAGATTAAGCGCAACAGCGATAAAAAGGGGCGTTATCGATTTACCTACGCCCAAGAGATGGCCGATATGCGCGAGGAGTGCATTTGCAACAATTTTTGTAACTTTGTGCCAAACGAAAAGGCAAAAACGATGGCAGAACACAATGATTTTGGTAAAGAGGGCGAACTGCGGGCGCAAGCCTACCTGCGCAACAAAGGCTACACGCTGCTCGATTGCAACTGGCGCTGCGGCAAAAACGAACTTGATATTGTGGCCGAAAAGGACGGCCTGCTGGTGGTGGTGGAGGTAAAATCGCGTTCAACCGACTTTTTTGAACACCCGAAAGATGCTATTACGCCCGCCAAAATCAGGCGCACGGTACAGGCCGCACACGACTATTTGCTACTGCACGATTTGGACATGGAGGTGCGTTTCGATGTGGTGAGCGTGATGCCGCAGGGCATGGAATTTCGCATCGAACATATCGAAGATGCCTTTTTGCCGCCTGTGAATTAGTTAAAAATCAGCAATTTACAAAATTTATGTCCGTTTTTTTGAAAAAACTCGTTTTTTGTTTGTCCTGTTCAAAAAAATGATGTAACTTTGCAGCGCAAAAATCGGGAGCGATATTTGTTTTTTTTGATACTGCTTCATTAGCTCAGTTGGTTAGAGCACCTGACTGTTAATCAGGGGGTCCAAGGTTCAAGTCCTTGATGAAGCGCAGCTGAAAATCAGGGAGTTACAAACAAAAACTGCCTGATTTTTTTGTTTTCGGGGCGAAAATCTGACTTTCGTAACTGCTTGATTATCAAAAGCCATATTAAAATCGTATTAAACTGATTTGACAAAAAAGTGAACAAAAAGTGAACAGAAGAGCATACCATTTTATGGGTAAGGAAATGCGCCACCTTTCAAAGATACTCGGCATTGAGGGGCTTACATTCTATTGGGCGCACTACTCGTGGGCAACATACGCCAGCCGTTGCGGCTGGTTAATGAATAAAATGGTCTAATTTGCGTTTAATTTTTGGTTAGAAAATGGTCAAATTTTGGTCTAATTTCTTTGCTCAAAAAATGGTCAAAGAGAACTATCCCTCTTGATTTTTGGGAAACCCCGCCAAATCAAAACATCAAGCATTTTTTCAACCAAGTAATTACATAACACCCTACACAAGTATAAATGAAAGTTTCTCGGGAATGATACTTTTCGTGATTCATTTTTTTTGATACCTGATGGTTAAGTTGGTCAAAACCTATGGTTAAATTCCCCGAAAGGATATTTACCTTACCAACAATTAGTACCCCCAAAACACGAAAGAACTTTCGCTAAAACTTCCGACGGCAGAATTACAATACACTTTTTGATTGGGCAAATTCTTCTGCTATAACTTTCGTAAGAACTATAGTGTAAAAATACTTGCTTGTTGAATCCATATCTTCCAATGCCATTGGTTTGTAAAGCTTCGCAAGTTCAATTAAGAAATGCAACTTTTGGTAAGACCTTGGAGTGCACGCATTTATACAAAATTTTGAGAGGAAAGAACATAAGCCCTCTCCTCTCGCT
>CAVKTI010000061.1:0-13440 GCA_963659365.1 Acutalibacteraceae bacterium
ACAATGAAAAATAGTAGCAAGTAGCAAGATACAAGTAGCAAGAAAGATTTTAAGAACATAGACAAAATGAGTGTGAAAGTCTATAAAGTGAAAAGTTAAAAGTAGGGACGCACCGAGTGCGTCCGAAACGCTTCAACAGTTCAACAAATAATCAAATAACCAGAAACATAGAAACAGCGCGCAGCGCAAAAAAACTCAGAAACAATTTTTTATCGCTCGCGCAATTTGATTTGCGTCAGCACTTTTTTGGTGTATTGGGCAAAATCGGCCTGCATCATCCAACTGTAGTAGCCAGGGTCGCGGCGCAGAATATCGACCACACGCTCGCCTTTGTACTTGCCAATGTTGAAAATCTCTTCGTTGTTGTCGTTGTAAACGATGGCCCCCACAAAGTCGGCGGCATGGTTGTAGGCAGTGTATTTGTCGAGAAAATCGACATCGTTTTCCAGTTCGGGATAGCGGTCGAGTTGCGATTTCAGCACCTCGTAGGTGGCCGAAGCATCGGCTATCGAGGTGTGCGCCTCTTCGAGATTTTTGCCGCAGTAGAACTTGTAGGCCGCCACCAGCGTGCGCTGCTCCATCTTGTGAAAAATGGTCTGCACATCGATAAAACGCCGCTTTTTCAGGTCGATATTTATCTCGGCACGCATAAACTCTTCGGCCAACATCGGAATGTCGAAGCGGTTGGAGTTGTAGCCCGCCAAGTCGCACCCTTCGATGTCGTGAGCGATGGTGCGCGCCACATCGCCAAAGGTCGGGCTGTCGTCCACATCGGCATCGGTAATGCCGTGCACCGCCGTGGCCTGTTCGGGGATTTTCATGCCCGGATTGATGCGCATGGTTTTGCTCTCTTTCCGACCGTCGGGGTAAACTTTCAGGTACGATATTTCGACAATGCGGTCTTTGATGGGGTTGGTTCCTGTCGTTTCCAAATCGAGGAACACAAGCGGGCGTTTAAGGTTCAGTTCCATAATTTCCTTATTTCAGATTTCAAATTTCAATTTTCAGATTGGGGCTTGCCGCACCACTTCTCACCGAATTTGCAGTTCGATTTTTTCTGCCAAAATTTTCTCCTTCAGAAAAACGGAGGCGGACGATTGGAATTTTTCGGGGCGTTCGGTGGTCAGATAGCGTACTGTGCCGCCTTGCGAGCATTTTTCGGCCTGTTTGGGGTGGCGGCGCAGATAGTCGGCAAGACTTTCGGCCACAATGTCGCCCTGCGTAACGATGCGCACCCCTTGCGGCGTATAGCGCGCAATTTTGTCGAGCATCAGCGGATAGTGCGTGCAGCCGAGTATCAGCGTGTCGATACGCGCCTCTTTGGCAAAGAGTTCGTCAATGTATTTGCGCACGAAAAAGTCGGCACCATCGCCCATATGTTCGCCATTTTCGATGAGCGGCACCCACATGGGGCAGGCCTCGCTTACCACGGCGATGTCGGGAAAAAGTTTCGCTATCTCCAGCGGATAGGAGTTCGACCGCACTGTACCTTCGGTAGCGACAAGCCCCACCACACGCGACTTGGTGATTTCGCCCACCGCCTCGACCGTGGGGCGGATAACGCCCAACACACGCCGCCCGGGGGCTAACCGCGGCAGGTCGTTCTGCTGAATGCTGCGCAACGCCTTGGCCGAAGCCGTATTGCACGCCAAAATGACAAGTTGGCAGTCGAGCGCAAACAGTTTTTCGACGCATTGCAGCGTGTAGGCATACACCGTTTCGAACGAGTGCGTGCCGTAGGGCGTGCGTGCGTTGTCGCCCAAAAAGATGTAGTCGTAGTGCGGCAAGCGGTGGCGAATCTTCTCCAAAATCGTCAGCCCGCCAAAGCCACTATCGAACACACCAATTTTCATTTTTCGGCGTTTTTCAGAAGTTTTTTCACCGCATCGGTCATATCTACGCACGGCGCAGCGGTGTAGAGCGGTGTTTGCCCATCGAGTACAAGTGCGATGCCTTGCGCCTCTGCCACCTGTGCGATGGCGGTTTTCAAACTTGTGCGCAGCGGTGCAAACAGGTCGGTGCGCTGCCGTTCGAGGTCGGCGGTGTAACGCTGCCGAAACAGATCCATGCGGTCTTCGCATTCGGTTATTTCGGCTTGTCGCGCCAGTTTTATCGGTTCGCTCAGCGTTTTACCGTTCAGCACATACTCTTTCACCTTGTCGTTGTATTCGGCCTCCATACGCGCATATTCGGCGGCGTAGTTTTGGGCGAGTGCGTCCCACTGCTTTTGCGTGTCGGCGTAGCCGTCCATCTCGCACAGCGTGCGTTCAAAGTCGATGTAGCCAATGCGCAGCGTGTCTTGCGCCAGCGCAATGGTACACACAAGCAGCAACAAAATGGATAAGGCAATTGTTCGTTTCATAGTAAACGCAAATTTACGATATTTTTTCGGGATAATCGGCATGTGCGCTCAAAAAAATGCCCGACGAAACAAAAAGGCCACCCACGAGGCAGCCTTTTGCTTGTGTGTCGTTGTGCGGCACAATCAGAGTATGCCGAGTTCTTTTTTGACCAGCGGCGTAGCATCGACGGCTTTCTGCGACTTGTAGAGCAGCCCCGATTCCGACTCGAAAATGAGGAAGAAGTTGTTTTTCTGCCCCACAGTTTCGATAGCGGCGCGCAGTTTGTCCTGAACAGGTTTCAGCAGGTTTTGCTGTTTGGTTTGAGCCTCTTGCTGCAAGGTTTGGTAGGTGGTTTGCAACCGCTCTTGCATGCTGTAGAGTTCCTCTTCGCGCAGCGAGCGTATCGATTCGGAGAGGTTGGCTTTTTCGGCTTCGTAGGCTTTGACTTTGGTCTGAATTTCGGTCTGCATATCCTGCAAATACTTGCGGTTCTGCTCGGCAAAGTCGGCCATCTGTTTCTCGATGTCGTTGATTTCGGGCATCAGCATCATCACTTCGTTGGTGTTGATGTAGCCGATTTTGATCTCTTGTGCGGCAACGGCCAAAGGCAAAATAGCGGCAAAGAGCAATGCGATTTTTTTCATGTTCGTATCGGTATTTGTGTGTTGAAAAATCTGTTTCTTTTGCGGTGCAAAGTTAGTGAATTATTTGGAATAACCAAGTTTTTCGAGTACCTCGTCGCTCACATCGATTTTTGGAGCGGCAAACACAAGGCTCATATCCGACGATTTGTCGATGATGAGTTGGTAGCCTTTGTCGGTAGCGACGGCCTGCACCGCGGTGAAAATCTCTTCGTGTATCGGTTTCATCAGGCTTTCGCGCTTTTTGTAGAGTTCGCCATCGACACCGAAGTATTTGCGTTTCAGTTCGTTGGCTTCTTTCTCTTTTGCCACCACTTCGGCTTCGCGCTTGGCTTTCATCTCGTCGGAGAGGAACACGAGTTCGGTCTGGTAGTTTTTGTAGAGTGCCTGCGTTTCGCTGATTTTGGCTTCGACCTCTTTCTGCCATTTTTTCGAGAGTTGGTCGAGTTGCTCGTTGGCGGTTTCGTAGGCTGGAATGGCTTTCAGAATGTAGTCCATATCGACCAAAGCGAATTTTTGTGCGCTTACAACCGTGGCAACGGCGAGCGCAAGAACGAATGTCAGGGCAAGTTTTTTCATAGTCGTAGTTTTTTATTTCTGATTTCTGGTTTCTAATTAGTGCAGTACAAATTTTGTGCCAACAGGTTAATGACTTAATGACTTAATAACTTAATAACTTAATAATCAGACAGTTGAAGAATCAAAATTCTTGTCCGAGTACGAAATGGAATTGGCTGCCGCCGTATTGCGAGTCGTCGAAGCCCCAGCCCCAATCGACACCGAGCAGGCCGAACATCGGCAGGAAGACGCGCACGCCAACGCCCGCCGACCGTTTCAAATCGAACGGATTGAAGTCTTTGAAATCGCTCCAGCAGTTGCCTGCCTCCACAAATGCCAACGCCCAGATGTTGGTCTGCCCTTTGAGCAGAATCGGGTAGCGCAACTCCATCGTGAGGCGCGTGTAGAGGTTGCCATCGTAGTAGCCGTTTTTGTCGCTTGGCGTGAGTGATAGGTTTTCGTAGCCACGCAAGCCCACCGTTTCGGTGCCTGCTGTGGTGTAGCCCGACATGCCATCGCCACCGAGCGTGAATTTTTCGAACGGCGACCGCTTGTGTTTGTTGTAATAGCCCAAAAATCCGTATTCAGCGCGAGTCATCAGCACCAGTTTTTCGTCGTGTGTGAGCGGCGTAAACATCTTGGCGGTGAATTTCCACTTGTGATATTCGAGCAGTTTCACCTGCTCTTCGAGCGGCATGCTGCTGTAGTCTTTGCCATCGACTAGCGAGTAGGGGAAGGTGGCTTTGACCGACAGCGCAAACGACGAGCCGCGCCGCGTGTAGATGGGGTTGAATATGGAGTTGCGCGACCATGTGAGGCTGATGGCCAAATTGTTCGACACGGCGTTGGTAAGGCCAGCAAATAGGTAGGAATAGGTCCAATCCTTCAAATGGTAGCGCTGGTACGACAGTTCGGTGTAGAGGCTGAAATAGTCGTCGGGCCAATTTAGGCGTGTGCCGATGCCCACCGATACGCCCAGTGTGCGCAGATAGACATTGCGGTCGTATTCCGATGCGCCCGAGTAGTAGTTGTTGTAGTAGTTCGAGCCGTAACTGCTGTAGTAGTTGCTGTAATAGTTGTTGATGTAGTTGCTGTAGTTCTGCGCAAAACGCTTGCTGTAGCCCGTCTGTATGGAGTAGTAGAGGCTCACCGAGAGCGAGTTGGGGCGTTTGCCGCCGAGCCATGGTTCGTAGAACGAGATGCCGTAGTTTTGGTAATAAACGCCATTGGTTTGGGCGCGCAGACTCAGTGTTTGCCCTTCGCCTTGCGGCAAAATGCGATACATCTCCTTTTTGAACAGGTTTTGTATGGCAAAATTGGTAAATTTGAGTGCCAGCGACAGCACCACGCCCGACTGTCCGTAGCCTGCCGAAAATTCGATTTGATCGCTCGATTTTGTTTCTAGATTCAAGCCGATATCCACTGTGCCATCTTCGGGATTGGGCTGTATATCGACACCCGAGAAGAGTTTTTCCTCGTCGAACTGCTTCATTTGCGCCAATTCGCGCAGCGTGCGCACCAAGTCGGACTGGCTGTAGAGGTTGCCCGGTTTTATGCGGAGTTCGCGGCGAATAACATGCTCGTAGAGGCGCGTATTGCCCTTGATAGTGATGTTGTTGATGGTGGCCTGTTTGCCCTCGTAGATGCGCATTTCGTAGTCGATGCTGTCGCCTTCGATGTTTATCTCCACAGGGTCGAGGTTGAAAAAGAGGTAGCCATTGTCCTGATAGAGTTTCGACACGGCGTCGTCGTCTTCGTTCAAGCGTTTGTTCAACTGTTTCAGGTTGTACACATCGCCCCGATTGATGTTCAGCACACGGCTCAAGTAGTCGCTCGGATAGACCGTATTGCCCGCCCAAGTGATGTTGCGGAAGTAGTATTTTTTGCCTTCGTCGATAGTGAGATAGACATCGACATGATTTTCGTCGTATTTGGCCACGCTGTCGTAGGTTATCACAGCATCGCGGTAGCCAATCTCGTTGTATTTGGCGATGAGCAGTTTTTTGTCGTTCTCGAATTCGGAGGCGATAAACTTCTTGCTGCGGAACATCGTGAGTATGTTTTTCGGGCGGTTGGTCTTCTTCATCGCCAAGTCTATCTTGTTGAGCGACAGTGCCTTATTGCCTTCGACATAGATTTCGTGAACGCGCACTTTCGACTTTTTATCGACATTGATGTCGAGCGCCACCGAGCCGGGTTGCGTGGCATCTGGTTTTTGGTAGATGACTACCGCCGCATTGTGGTAGCCTTTGGCGGCCATCGCCTTTTGTATGGCTATTTTGGCACGGTCGAGCAAGTCGGGCGTTACTTGGCTGCCGCGCGTCAGTCCGACTTTCGGCGTGATGTCTTCCTCTTCCGATTTTTTCAGTCCGTAGTAACTTACACGCGATATGCGTGGCCGCTGTTTCAGCGCAATTTCGAGCCAAATGCGGTCGCCCTCGATTTTGTCGGCCAGAATTTTGACATCGGAAAAGTAGCCTTGTTTCCAAAACCGCTTGATGGCGCTGGTGATGTCGGTGCCGGGAATTTTGATTTTCTGACCTTTGGTCAAGCCCGAAAAGCCGATGATGACAAAATCTTCGTAAGTTTCGGCACCGCTCACACGAATGTCGGCGATGGTGTATTCTTGCGGCGACAGCGTGTAGTCGATGATGGGTTTGGCAGCCAGCGGCACAGTGTCGAGTGCGGCTATGGTATCGGGCGCAGCCAGCGTGAGTGTGTCGGGCGCAACGATGAGCGTGCTGTCGTTTTCCTGCGCCAAAAGCGGTGTCGACAGAACCATCGACAGCAGTGCGAAGCCGTATGTTTTCCAGAATTTATACATCTATTCGCAGGCTACTTGTTCGCTTGTTTTGCCAAAACGGCGTTCGCGGTGTTGGTAATCGACTATGGCTTTGAAAAACTCCTCTTGGCGAAAATCGGGCCAGTGTGTCGGCGTGAAATAGAGTTCGCTGTAGGCGATTTGCCACAGCAGAAAATTGCTGATGCGCACCTCGCCGCTGGTACGAATGAGCAGGTCGGGGTCGGGAATGGCGGCGGTATTGAGGTTTTGCGCCACTGTGGCTTCGGTAATTTCGTCGGGGCGGAGCGTGCCGTCGGCCACCTGTTGCGCTATTTTGCGGGCAGCGTCGGTCAGTTCCCAGCGCGACGAGTAACTGAGTGCCAAAACGAGCGTCAGCCCTGTGTTTTTGGCCGTTTCGGCAATGCAGCCGTGCAGGCGTGCCGCCACGCGTTCGGGCATACGGTTCAAATCGCCGATGGCCAGCAAGCGGATATTGTTTTGGTGGAAAGTGGGTGTCTCTTTCACAATGTTTTCGACCAAAAGTTCCATCAGCGCATCGACTTCGGCTTGTGGGCGATTCCAGTTTTCGGTGCTGAAAGTGTAGAGTGTCAGGTATTTGATGCCGATTTCGGTGGCGGCTTCGGTTACTTTGCGCACCGACACCACGCCATTTTGGTGGCCCACCAATCGGTCGTAACCACGCTCCTTTGCCCAGCGTCCATTGCCGTCCATGATGATGGCGATGTGTGTTGGCAGTTTTGTTGTATCGATTTGCTGTTTGTACGATTCCACAGTTATCGTCTCGATTTCGTTTTTGTTTTTATCTTTTCAATTTTGCGGCACGGTGCGCAAATTTGCAAAAAGTCGCACGACAGGTACAGCCCAAAGTTCGACAGCCAGTCGCGGTTGTTAAACAGCCCTGCGTTCAGGTTGTAGGGGTCGTCCACACCGTCGAAGTTGTCGGCAAACAGTTTGTGCATTGTCCACGCCACGCCCACATTCCAACGGCGACCTATTTTCACTTTCACGCCCAGTCCGAACGGAAAACTGGCTGCAACGCGTGTATGCGCCAAGTCGTAGGTGGTTACACCTAACCCTGCGAATACATAGGGCGTGATGTTCGAAGCATTTTCTTCGTAGCGGCGTGCGCCATAGTTCCAAAAGTTGAAAGTATAAAGCACGCTCAAATCGACAAAATCGGTGGTGCGTGTCTGTCTTTCGACCCGTTCGATGCCTGCCCAGCCGCCGTTCACCTCGATACCGAGTTCGTGGTGTCCTGTGAATTTGTACTTGCCAAATGCGCCAAACGATGGCCCTATTTTGGTAAAAGGCACTGAATTGACATCGCCCAAATAGAATGCGCCGCCCCCATTGATGCCAAATTCCAGATAGTATTTGACAAGGTCGGGATTGCGCTGTGCCACAGCCACCGAAGCCACACACAGCAGCGCACACGCCAGCGTTCTATGTTTCTTTTTGAGCATAGACAAAATACAATTCCACAACGATAGAACGCCCAAATGCTTCAAAAATTGTTGCAAAAATAGTGTTTTTTCTTGAAATTCAGGCAATAAATCGACAAAAAAAGGTTGAACGGCACAAAAATGGCTGCAAGCAGAACAAAATCAGAGAGCCAACTTCAGTTGTGCGTCGAGCAGTTGGAAGGTGAGCCGGTGGTGCGGTGTGGTGCCATATTGGGCGATGGCAGCGCGGTGGGCGGCGGTGGGATAGCCTTTGTTGTCGCGCCAAGCGTAGTGCGGAAACTGCGTGTCTAAGCGGCGCATATACTCGTCGCGGTGCGTTTTGGCCAAGACCGATGCAGCGGCAATCGACAGGTATTTGCCGTCGCCTTTGACGATGGTTTGGTGCGGAATGTCGCAGTAGGGCTTGAAGCGGTTGCCGTCGATAATGAGATGTTCGGGGCGCACCGCCAGCGCATCGATGGCGCGGTGCATTGCCAAAATGCTGGCGTTCAATATGTTAATCTCGTCGATTTCGTGCGGCGACACCTGCGCCACCGCCCAAGCCACCGCCTCGCGCTCGATGATGGGGCGGAGCGTTTCGCGCTGCCGTTCGGTGAGTTGTTTGCTGTCGTTAAGTAACTGATTTTCAAAGTCGGTAGGTAGAATCACAGCGGCTGCGAAGACGGACCCCGCCAAACAACCACGACCTGCTTCGTCGCAACCTGCCTCGATGCAATCGGGTTTGAAAAAGTGCAGCAAAGGCGAATGTTGTTTCATTCTTCCGAAATAAAAACTCAAGTTTCGCAAGTAAAAGATTTCTTTTTCGTTCATTTCTTTTGACGACCAAAAGAAACGAACCAAAGAAAAGTCGCGGCAGGGGCGCGAGCGTTGCCAAAAATTGGCGGTTTTGGTTTCGGCGGAATTAAACTCGCTTTCGCTCAAACAGTAATTCCGCTTTTTCGAAACGCAAAACCTGATTTTTGACACTCGCCGCCCAATGCCGTTCGCGTCCCGAAACGCCGCCAAAAATTTAATTAAATAATTGGAAATTAGGCAATTGGATAATTAAAATCAATCTCCTCTAACCTATAAACTATAACCTCTCACCGTTTCCCTGCCTCTTATGCTTTTTTGAAAAGGACAGCCGCATTGTGTCCGCCGAAGCCGAATGTGTTCGAGAGGACGGTGCGTAGTTCGCGTTTTTGTGCTGTGTTGAAGGTGAAATTCAGGTCGTAGTCCACATCGGGGTCTTTGTCGCTCTCGTCGAAATTGATGGTGGGCGGCACAATGCCGTGCTTCAACGCCAGCACGCTGATAACCGCTTCGATAGCACCAGCACCGCCAAGCAGGTGGCCTGTCATCGATTTGGTGGCACTCATATTGAGTTTGTAGGCGTGTTTGCCAAAAAGTTGTTTCACGGCGTGCATTTCGGCCACATCGCCGAGCGGCGTAGAGGTGCCGTGCAGATTGATGTAGTCGATATCTTCGATGGCAAGTTCCGCATCGGCAATGGCGTTGCGCATTACCAGTTCGGCACCGTGCCCTTCGGGGTCGGGAGCGGTCATGTGGTAGGCATCGGCACTGAGTCCGCAGCCAGCCACTTCGGCGTAGATTTTTGCGCCGCGTGCCACAGCGTGTTCGTACTCTTCGAGAATAAGCACTGCGCTACCTTCGCCAAGCACAAATCCGTCGCGGCTTTTGCTAAATGGGCGCGAAGCCGTGGTGGGCGAGTCGTTGCGCGTGGAGAGTGCGTGCATCGAACTGAATGCGCCAATGCACGATTCGGAGATGACCGATTCTGCGCCGCCCACAACAATCATATCGGCTTTGTTTAGGCGTATGTAGTTGAACGCTTCGGAGAGCGCCAAATTCGACGAGGCGCAGGCGGCCGTGGTGGTGAAATTTGGCCCACGCAGACCATATTTTATCGAGATGAAGCCCGATGCCATGTTTGGAATCAGTTTCGTCATCAAAAACGGATTGAAGCGTGGTCCGATGGTATCGCGCACTTTGGCGTAGTCGAGCATTTCGTCTTCGTACGAGCGAAGCCCACCGATGCCTACGCCGAAAATCACGCCAACGCGGTTTTTGTCGGTCTGTTCCAAGTCGATGCCGCAGTCGGCAATGGCTTGGTCGGCGGCAATCATGGCAAACTGCTCGTAGCGGTCCATCTTGCGCAGTTCTTTGCGGTCGATGAAGGGTGTCGCGTCGAAGTCTTTCACCTCGCAAGCGAAATGTACTTTGAATTTTTCGGGGTTGAACAGTGTGATAGGTGCTGCGCCACTACGCCCACGAACAACGCTGTCCCACAATTCGGGGACAGTGTTTCCGAGCGGAGTTACGGCACCAAGTCCTGTTACCACAACTCGTTTTAGTTCCATACAAAAGGGGGTAAAAGTGCTTACTTGAGGGAACTTCTATAAATTCCCCGTTTTATACAAGTTTAACAAACGGTGGATTTCGAAACACTTTTGTGTGCTTTTTGTTTTTGCACTGCATCTGTCTGACTTTCACTCAGTTACAATGCCACTGCATTGCGCTTTCGTTCAAGCCAAACATCTGTTAGTTCAAAACTCAAAAATCACTACAAAGAAATTTATAGAAATCCCCTTAAGCGACATTTGCCTTGATTTGTTCGATGGCGTCGCCTACTGTTACGATTTTTTCGGCAGCATCTTCGGGAATGGTGATATTGAATTCCTTTTCAAACTCCATTATCAGTTCTACTGTGTCGAGCGAGTCAGCGCCAAGGTCGGCGGTGAAACTGGCTTCGTTGGTAACTTCCGAGATGTTTTTTCCGAGTTTTTCCGCGATTATCTCTTTCACTTTTTCTTCTACTTCCATAGTACAAAAAATTTAGTTGATAAATTTGGTTCAAAAAATGGCTTTCGAAACAAAAACCGCGGCAAAAGTACTACTTTTTTTCCAAACGCACGCCGTTTTGCCAAAAAATGTTCCGCTAAAAATAGTTAATTCACTCAAAATCAGTAGATTATGATTTAACAATTCGGCCTTGCCAACGAAGTGCGGCGATGCACGCCCAAAAATGTGGAATAAATTGTGTATTTTTGCGGCGTCAATTTGTTGGAAAATCGATAAATTATGTTTTTGAGTATCGTTTGGGACGCCGACCCCGTAGTTTTTTCTGTCGGTTCGCTGGCTGTGCGTTGGTATGGACTTTTGTACGCCACAGGATTCTTTTTGGGCATCACGCTCATTGGCAAGACTTTCAAACACGACGGCGCGCCCGACTCGTGGCTCGACAAGGTGTTTATTTGGATGGTCGTTGCTGTGATTGTAGGCGCACGCCTTGGGCATGTTTTTTTCTACGATTGGGACTACTACCGCGAAAATCTCGCCGAAATTCCGATGGTGTGGCACGGCGGATTGGCCAGTCACGGCGGCGCAATGGCCATACTGCTCTGCTGCTGGCTGCTGTCGAAATATCTGACCAAACAGAAAATGTGGTGGCTGGGCGACAGGCTCTTTATCGGCTGTGCGCCTGTGGCGTGTATGATACGCATCGGCAACCTGATGAACTCCGAAATTTACGGCACGCCCACCGACCTGCCGTGGGGCTTTGTGTTTTTGCGCGGACATGAGCAATTTTGCGGCACAGTGGACAACTTCGAGGCGTGCCTCTCGCCACAACTCTGCTGCCCGCCCAGCGAGTGGCTGCCCTGCCACCCCACGCAACTGTACGAAGCGTTGGCGTATCTCATCGTTTCGGCGCTGCTCATCTGGCTCTATTGGCGCAAAGAGGGCGGCAAATACTACGGACTGCTGTCGGGCATCGGGTTCACAGGTGTGTTTGTGGCGCGGCAGATTATCGAACTTCTCAAAAACGACCAGTCGGCATTCGAAGCCGATATGACCTTCAACATGGGACAGTGGTTGAGCGTTCCGTTTGTGATTTTGGGCGTTTGGCTCATTGTGCGCGCGCTCAAGCGGGGCAAGCAGGAGTTTGTTTTGCCACAAGAAAAACCGAAAAAATGATAACCGCGGCGGAACTTTTGGAGGCTGGCGCAATGGGCAAAACGCACGGCGTGAGCGGCGAGGTGGCGTGCCAAATCGATGTCGATTTCGATTGGGAGCAGTGTCGCTACTTTGTGTTCGACATGGACGGCATTTTTGTGCCTTTTTTCATCGAAACGGTGCGCGACAAAAACGCAGTGACCAAACTTGTCAAATTTCTCGACATCGACGACGAATCCAGCGCGCGCAAACTCTGCAACAAAACCATCTACATCGACAAAACGCTTGCCGCCGACAGCGAACAGTTGGCTCTCGACTACTTTGTGGGCTTCACTGTAATCGACCAAAAACTAGGCACGCTCGGCACCATCGATGCGGTGGACGACAGCACCGCCAACGCCCTTTTTGCCATCGGCGACCGCCTGATACCCGTGTGCGAAGAGTTTATCTGCGACATCGACCACGCCCACAAAACGCTCCACACCAACCTACCCGAAGGACTTTGATTCTAATAAGGGGACTTCTATAAATTCCCCATTTTATAAAAAGTTTAACAAATACTGGATTTCTGAATACTTTTGTGTGCTTTTTGCTTTTGGACTGCATCTGTCTGACTTTCACTCAATTACAATGCCACCGCATTGCGCTTTCGCTCAAGCCAAACATCTGCTATCCCAAAATTCAAAAATCACTACAAGGCAATTTATAGAAATCCCCTTAAGAATTTTGAATTAAGAATTAAGGGGCGGCAAAGCCGTAAATTCAGATTTCAGATTCAATGATTGTAGAGCCGTCACAGTGTGGCGTTTCTACGGTGTTAATGGACAATAAACAATGAAAAATAGTAGCAAGTAGCAAGACGAGTTTGAAAGTGAGAAAGTATAAAGGTGTGAAAGTCTATAAAGTGAAAAGTCTATAAAGTGTGTAAAGTGAAAAGTCTATAAAGTGTGAAAGTCTGAGATCTCAAACATTCGATAAATTCGATAATTCGATAATTCGATAATTCAATGATTCAATAATTGACAATGTAGGGACGCACCGAGTGCGTCCGATGATTTAATGTCTTAACGAAATGTAGAGACGTCACAATGTGGTGTCTCTACTTGTTTTATGAATTCTTCCAAATCCGCAAATCAACCCCAAACCTAGAAACAGCGCGAAGCGCAATTCTTAAATTTTGAAACCCTGAAACTCTGAAATCGGCACCGCCGCTGCCGTTCGTCGATATTTTTTGCTTTTTTGTCGAAAATTTGTAAAAATTTGTAAAAAAAAGTGTAATTTCGCGCGATTTTGCGCTCGCTGTGTGGAGTAGTCGCAAGTAGCAAGATACAAGTCGCAAGAAGAGATTTTAAGAACATAGAACATAGAGCATAGACAAAATTAGTGTGAAAGTCTATAAAGTTTGTAAAGTCTATAAAGTCTATAAAGTGAAAAGTGTATAAAGTTTTTTATTTGAAAATTTGAAAATTTGAAGATTGCGCCGCTGTTGAGCGCGAAAATTCATAATTCAAAATTCAAAATTCAAAATTCTTAATTAACCTCAAACCCTACCCCTGCTACGCAGGTACTCCCCTTGAAAAGGGGAGAGGGCAGAAACAACAACTTGAGTGCAATAAAAAAACACTTAACGAACAAAGCCAACTCCCAGCGCGTACCTGTCCCCTTTGCAAGGGGACGAG
>CAVKTI010000062.1:0-12782 GCA_963659365.1 Acutalibacteraceae bacterium
CCTTTTCAGACTCACAAAGTTATACGCCTAATCCCCTAGATTTATCGGGTGAGCCGTTTCCCCCTTTGGGGAAAACGGGAAAGGGGGCTATGACCAAGACAAATTCAAATTTCAAATTGTTGGACTAGCCAAATAAACATAGAAACAAAAATTGCGTCAGCAATTTTGAGAAACTAGAAACCAGAAACTAGAAATCAGAAATTACTTTCTCACTTCCTCACGAAAGCACAATGAATATCGGACTTACACACAGCAGCACGCTTGTGGTGGCGCACGAGCAGTTGGCCGTAACCGTTGGTAGCGGCGATTTGGAGGTTTTGGCTACGCCTGCGTTGGTCGCTTTGGCCGAAAATGCCGCTATGTTGGCTGTGAAAGACCACTTGCCCACTGGCGCAACTACGGTCGGTAGCCACATCGAACTGGCGCACACCAAGCCAAGCGCACTCGGTGCAACGGTGGTCGCCACAGCCACACTGACCGAAATCGATGGACGCAAACTCACATTTGCTATCGAAGCAACCGACGGCGAAAACAGCATCGGCAGCGGCGTTCATGTGCGCTTTGTAGTTGATAGAGAGCGATTTATGGCCAAACTGAAATAGCGTCAGTTTTTCTTCTCTTTTTTCGGAAACCAGCCTTTTTTTACGCGTTTGCGCTGCTCAAAAAGTTCGCCGATGCTCCAAAAACAGGAGAAAGCGAACACACCGAAGATGGTCGAAACCACTGTCGAGGCGCAGAGCAGCGATGCCACCACGCCACCAAGTCCAGCCACAAGAAAAAGCGGCCAACAGCGCACGCCCCAGTGATATTCGGCTTTGACAACGATGGGGTGAAACACACCAATAATCAAAAATGTGGCAACACCCACCAAAAGACCGTCGAAATATAGGTTCATGCTGAAAAGTCGTTTTTTTTTCTGCACAAAGATACGACAATAAATCCGAAAATCGGACTTTTGCACAAAATTTAACATTCAATGGGACTTCTATAAATCCCCTGTTTTGTAAAAAAACAACTCAATTTTTGCAAGTGATTTTTCTCAAATTTGGCGGCACTTCGGATTCCGACACGGCATTGGGCGGCGAGTGTCAAAAATCAGGTTTTGTGTTTCGAAAAAGCGTCATCACTGTTTGAGCGAAAGCGAGTTTGATGACGCCGAAACCAAAACCGCCAATTTTTGGCAACGCTCGCGCCCCTGCCGCGACTTTTCTTTGGTTCGTTTCTTTTGGTCGTCAAAAGAAATGAACGAAAAAAGATAGAACAAAACGGATTACAAATCCTTATAATACTGCGAGCGCGGGATTACAAATCCCGCACGACGAAAAAATCGGACTTTTGCACAATTTTTAATATTCAACTGCCAAAATGTCAGCCAAGGCGTTTTGGCACTTTCTTTGATTCTATGAGTAGCAAGATATGAGTAGCAAGTAGCAAGACGAGTGTGAAAGTATAAAAGTGCGAAAGTAGGGACGCACCGAGTACGTCCGAAGCGCTTCAACAAATAACCAAATCAACAAATCCACAATTCAACAAAAACTTAGAAACAGCGCGAAGCGTGAGAAACATAGAGACATAGAAACAATACATCAGTTCAACGATTCAACGCTTCAACAAATCAACAGGAAACTAAAAAATACACAACAATATGAAAGGTAACATTGGAGTAACGACGGACAACATTTTTCCCGTCATCAAGAAATTTTTGTACAGCGACCACGAGATTTTTCTGCGCGAAGTGGTGTCGAACGCTGTCGATGCGACGCAAAAACTGAAAACGCTGGCATCGGTGGGCGAGTACAAAGGCGAACTCGGCAACCTGAAAGTGTCGGTGAGCATCGATCCGAAAAAAAAGACGCTCACGGTGAGCGACCGCGGCATTGGCATGACTGCCGACGAAATCGACAAATACATCAACCAAATCGCTTTTTCGGGTGCAACTGAATTTCTCGACAAGTACAAAAACGACGCCAACGCCATCATCGGCCACTTCGGACTGGGCTTCTACTCGGCGTTTATGGTGTCTGAAAAGGTCGAAATTTTTACCAAATCGTACAAAGACGAACCCGCACAACATTGGAGTTGCGACGGCTCGCCCGAATACACGCTCGAAGCCTGCGACAAAGCCGAACGCGGCACCGACATCGTGCTGCACATCGACGACGACGACAAGGAGTTTCTCGAAGAGGCGCGCATCAACACGCTGCTGACAAAGTACTGCAAATTCCTGCCTGTGCCAATCGCTTTTGGCAAGAAAAAGGAGTGGAAAGAGGGCAAAGAGGTCGAAACAGCCGACGACAACATCATTAACGACACCGAGCCAGCGTGGACCAAGAAACCCGCCGACCTGAAGGAGGAGGACTACGCCAAATTCTACCGCGAACTCTATCCTTACGCCGAAGAACCGCTCTTTCACATTCATCTGAATGTGGATTATCCGTTCAATCTCACGGGCATTCTCTATTTTCCGCGCATCAAAAACAACATCGATTTGCAGCGCAACAAAATACAACTCTACTGCAATCAGGTGTTCGTTACCGATTCGGTCGAAGGCATTGTGCCCGATTTTCTCACGCTGCTGCACGGCGTTATCGATTCGCCCGACATTCCGCTGAATGTGAGCCGTTCGTACCTGCAAAGCGACCAAAATGTGAAGAAAATTTCGGCGCATATCACCAAAAAAGTGGCGGATCGCTTGCAGGAAATTTTCAAAAACGACCGCCCACAATTCGAGGAAAAGTGGGACGCACTGCGCATTTTCATCGTCTATGGTATGCTCACCGACGAGAAATTTTACGACCGCGCCAAAGATTTTGCGCTGCTCAAAAATGTCGATGGCAAACTCTTCACTTTCGACGAATACAAAATGCTTATCGCTGCTAATCAGACCGATAAGGACGGCACGCTCATCTACCTCTATGCCAACAATGCCGACGAACAGCACACCTATATCGAGGCGGCGAAGGCCAAAGGCTACGATGTGCTGCTGATGGACGGCCAACTCGATGCGCATTGGCTCAGCCAGTTGGAACAGAAAAACGAAAAATCGCGCTTCGTGCGGGTCGATAGCGATGTCATCGAAAAACTGATTGCCAAAGCCGACACCGCCAAGGTGGAACTGACCGACGACCAGCGCAATGCACTCACCGCCGTCTTCCAGTCGCAACTGCCCACGCTCGACAAAACCGAATTTTTGGTTACGCTCGAAAATCTAGGAGCCGATGCGCAGCCAATCATCATCACGCAAAACGAGTGGATGCGCCGCATGAAAGAGATGGCGGCCACTGGCAGCAACCCGATGATGGGCTTCTACGGCGAAATACCCAACAGTTACAATGTGGTGCTCAATGTGGCGCACCCGTTGGTCGATGCGCTGCTGAAAGCCGAAGAGGCCGATTGCGCCGACAAAGTTGCGCCGATTGCCCAAGAGATGGCAACACTCGACACACGCAAAAATGCGCTGAAAGAGGCGCACAAAGGCAAAAAAGATGAGGAGATTCTAACGGCCGAAAAAGAGGAACTCGCCGACATCGACAAGCAGGTGGCTGCTCTTGGCGATAAGAAAAAAGCCATTTATGCCGATTTTGCGGCGGCGCACAACCGCGTGAAACAACTTATCGACTTGGCTCTGCTCGCCAACAACATGCTGAAAGGCAAGGATTTAGCCGATTTTGTAAAACGCAGCGTCGATTTGCTGAAATAGAAAACTTCGCTACGGCGAAAACATCAGAAACTGTCCATCGTTTTTGCGATGGGCAGTTTTTTTCTTTTTGAACAAAGACGAAATAGTGCGAAAGTCTATAAAGTGTATAAAGTATGAAAGTGTAAAAGTGTGAAAGTAGGGATGCACCGAGTGCGTCCGATGAATAAAGAGTAAGGACAAAAGAATAAAGACTTTTTATTCATCTCACATCCAAATTCCAAATTATCCCAAAAATCTTCCCCCTTGGGGGATTGAGGGGGTCTGATGGATTGTAGGGACGCGGCGCGTGCGTCCTTTTTTGTGGATTTGCAGATTTGGTTATTTGTGGATTTGGGTTATAGCCCCCTTTCCCGTTTCCCCCGATAGGGGGAAAGGCCTTCGTTTAATTATGGGTTAAGAATTTAGAATTATGAATTATCTGCGTTCCAAAACACCGCAAATTTTTAATTAAGTAATTGGAAATTAGATAATTGGGTAATTAAAAAGTCTATGCTCTATATTCCATGTTCTTAAGATCTATTCCTGCTACTCACATTTCGCCACTGAAATTTCTGAAATTGGATTTGCCCATCATTCCTAACTATTTTATCTACCTTCGACAACTTTTTTCGGAAGAGTTTGTATAATTAAAAATAATATGTTACCTTTGTAGCGGATATGACGACAATAACCAGCGGACATATTACCATGGGTTGCACAGCGGGACTTTTTGTAGGTTCGCAAAATGCCTGCAACTCGCTGATTATCAAGCAATTACCCCCCCCCCCATATCGGGCGGAATAGTTAAAATCACCACATTTTTACACACAAGTTTCGGACGAATTTCTATTCGCCCGCTTTTGGTGTGTAGGTAGGTGAACCGTGTTTTGTCAATGCCGTAAAAAATAACTTATAAAGTATAAAGAAAAAATCTTCTAAAAATGTTTTGAATCAAAAGTTTTATTTTGGTCCGTCGTTATTATGATTTAATGGTATATAACCGCCTGATTTTGTGGCACTTTGCAAATCTCCATTTCAAAAGGACTAATAAGGACTAATTTTTATAATAATAATCAGAAATTTTTATATTTACTTTGCTGTTGTTTTTTTTTGAATAATAACCAATTATTTTTTAGAAATTATGAGTGTAGAATACTATCGCAAAAGACTCGTTGATTTGCGCAGCGATCTTGCAAAAGAAAAAGATGCCAAAAAGCGCGATAATGCTCATTATGCCTCCTTGATAAAGAGTGCGTCAACGCCATCATCAAAGGCGTCGTATCGTAGGCAGAAAATTGACTATGCGGCCTCGCACGATAGGCGCATAGAAAGCCTCAAACGCCAGATTGAATCGGCGAAAGAGAGTCTTGCACGCGAAAGAAAAAGATAAAAGAAACAGTGTAATAAAAACATTATGGTACAGCACAGAAGAACAAAAAAAGGTAAGCTTGATATGCGCACCAAGCAAGGGAAAGCGATTAAAGCGGCTTACACAAAACATAATGCCAGCATAGCTAGGCGCAAAGCATTGAAATGGTGCATCAGAATTATTATCGTATTGCTGATTTTGTTCGCACTCACGCTTGGAATCACGAAACTTTCAGACATGATTTTCGACACCAATTGGTTTAACCCAATCTGGAAGTTCTTGTTCAAATAGCGACAGACAAAACGATGCCCATTTTTACGGTATCGCAAAATGACAATCTATTAACCCATAACACTTAACATTATGCCAGTAACAAAAAAAACAACCGCAAAGAAGACGGCTACAAAAAAAACTACTACCGCCAAAACGAAGAAAACGGTTACCGCCAAGGCGAAAACTACGGCCAAAAAGACAGTAGTACCTAAGACAACAGAAATCTCCGTAACAGGAAACAAGAAAATTGGAACACTCCAAAAAGAGTTCAATAAGAAGTTCCCATATATTCGTCTTTGCATTTTTTATAGTTATGCCCGTCGGCAGGTTGCAAAGGGAGAAACAATCTACAACATACCTGAAGATAAAACATTAGCATCAGTCAGACGCGCAGACTCTGGCGGAGACATCAGCATATCAGGGAACAGAAAAGTTAAATCCCTTGAAGCAGAATTTGATAAAGTATTCGGACTGTATGCACAAATATGTTACACGACAGGTGAAGGGAATCGCCATTACACTTCTGGTTCTTTAGACGAAATGACCCTGTCAGCACTGAATACATACGGAGAAAAGAATGGGTGGAAAAAGGGAGTATACATATAATTCACAACAGTCATAGTTTGCAAAAGAAATGGTACTAATCAGAGGACTTAGTTTTTCGTGGAAACGCGCACTTGGCATTACGGCAGTGAAAACCAAAATTGCCCGCACCACTGGCATTCCCACTACGCGGCAAGGATTGGAGCGTAAAGTGGGGAGAACTGTTATCAATGCATTGTTTGGCAAACGCAAAAGAAGATAAAAACAAGTACTACACAATATTTTATGGTAGCAACAAAGAAAAAAGACTCGAAACCTGTGGCGAAAAAGGCAACTGCGAAGACGACTGCAAAAGCCCCCAAGAAAGCAGACAATGGCGTAGCAAAAACAGGCAAAAAAATTGTGAAGACCATAAAAAAGCAAGTTTCTAACGGAAATGCACTTAATGTGCTTTGTAAGGTTTTGAGTGCGATATCTTGAACCAAAAATAATTGAATTATAAACCCTTAAAGAAAATTTTATGGAAAGCAAAACAAGTAAAGTTCGCGTCTATGGTAAGGCGCAAAACCGCACCGCATTGGGCATTGTTCATGCCTATATGGTAATGTATCCTCAAGCGACTGCCGCTGATTTGCAAAAGGCATTTCCCGACTCGCTTACGCACATGAGTAGCATGTTTTATACACAGGAGCGACTCAAAAATCATCCAGATTCGGCTAATTTCTGCTTTGCAGAAAAAGATGAATTGATCATAACATCCGACAAGGTCAAATTGGCTCTTATCAAAATGTGGCCAGAAAACGAGTTTATCCCCTTTGTAGAGCATGCTAAACAATATGGCATTGAGATTGCCAAGTTTGAAAAGGGTGTAAAAGGCGTAAAAGGCGGATACCGTTTGGAATATCTGAATGGATATGTGCCGCCAAAAGCAAAAAACCAAAAATCGAAAACCGCATTGTGGGTAACTACTGCTGCTGTGGTGGCTGCCGTTGGGGCTTTGACAGGGCTTATGCTTCGCCCAAAACAGATTGTAGAGGTGGAGAAAGTGGTTACTGTGGTCGATACGGTTTATCTGCAACAAATCAAAGAAATTGAAAAGAATTTCAATGCCGCCCAATTTCAACTTGGCAAAGCGGATTTGAGCGATGATGCAAAATTTGTGTTGCACGATCTTGCAAAAGTGATGACCCAAAATCCACAACTGAAATTGCGCCTCGAAGGGCATACCTCGGCAGAAGGAGATGCGGTACTCAACCAAAAATTGAGCGACGCCCGCGCACATGCAGCGGTCGATTTCCTAGTTCAGCACGAGGGCATTGACGCTTCGCGTTTGGAAGCAATTGGCTATGGCTCGTCGAAACTGAAAAATACAGCGAATCCTAATGCGCCAGAAAATCGCAGAACAGAATTTATTGTAATTGAATAACCCTAAATTTTTAATTTTATGAAAACAGATTCCAAAATTTTGGCGTCGTTTTTGGCCGCTTCCATTTGGGCTGATGGCGAATACGATGAATTTGAAAAGCAGTTTGTTGCCGATGTTTGCAACGAATTAGATGCAAAAAATTTGCAGGCAGAAATAGAGGCTGCCATTGCCGCCAACGAAAACAAGTCGGGCGAAGCACTTACCGATGAACTCGAAGTCGCTGCAAAAAAAGTGGCTGCCGACGAGAAAAAATCAGTTCTGTCGCTCTGCTTGCAACTGATGTGTGCCGATGCATTTTTGTCGACCGACGAGGTAGAAAACCACTTTGTTTTTGCCGATGTGCTTGGTATTGACGAGGATGCGGCACAGGCAATACTCGACGAGTTTGTTGAGAACGAAGAAAATTTGATAATTGAAGAAGACGAAGAAGAAAAATAGGGAGGACAAAACTATGGCATTAAAAAGAACTGCATCAGGCAAAGTTGATAAACGCACTGTGGAATATAAAAGATTGTGCGCAAATGCACGCAAAGCGCGCGCTGCGCGGAGAAGAATATTGAGAAGACGCAGAAGATAAACTGAATAACATCTGACGAAGTCAAATTGGCTCTCCACAATGTGATGGAATAACATTAAGTTTTTTAATTTCTAAATTTTTAATTTTATGAAAACAGATCCCAAAATTTTGGCGTCGTTTTTGGCCGCTGCTATCTGGGCTGATGGCGAATACGATGAGGACGAAAAACAGTTTGTTGTTGATGTTTGCAACGAATTAGATGCAAAAAATTTGCAGGCAGAAATAGAGGCTGCCATTGCCGCCAACGAAAACAAGTCGGGCGAAGCACTTACCGATGAACTCGAAGTCGCTGCAAAAAAAGTGGCTGCCGACGAGAAAAAATCAGTTCTGTCGCTCTGCTTGCAACTGATGTGTGCCGATGCATTTTTGTCGACCGACGAGGTAGAAAACCACTTTGTTTTTGCCGATGTGCTTGGTATTGACGAGGATGCGGCACAGGCAATACTCGACGAGTTTGTTGAGAACGAAGAAAATTTGATAATTGAAGAAGACGAAGAAGAAAAATAGGGAGGACAAAACTATGGCAAGAAGAAGATCTGTATTGAAAAGATCGGGGAAAACCGCACGCCGCAAAGATGGACATCTTGACCAGCGTACTAGTGCAGGTAAGGCTGCCGCCGCACGCATGGCCAAAGCCCGTGCCGCACGCGGTAAAGGTTTCCTTTGGAAAATGTTCCATTGATTTGTGTAAACAAAAAATATTATTTAACGCTTAAATTTTAATTTGACATGGCAGAAATTAAATTATCTAGTAACAAAAGAGTAGGCACACTGTGCAAAGAGTTCAAAGAGGCGTTTGGAAGCACACTGCGCGTTTACAATGGCGTGAGATTTGCTGACGCAAGTGCTACACTTGCCGCTATTCGCAAGGGAGACACAAAGGGTGGCGAACTTGCTGTAAAAGGCAACATGCAAGTAGGCAATTTCGAGAAAAAAGTACGCGAAATGTACGGCATCAAAGTACAAGTTGCCAACGCCGATAACACAGAGTTAGCAGACGATAACATCACTATCGCTGCTGCTGGCAGAAAGTAAACAAACCCAAAAGAGGCTGTCTAACAACGAAAGGTTGTTGGGCAGCCCCTATTTTACAAAAGGGGAAATTTATAGAAGCCCCATTAGGTCGTGTATTGTAGTTTGGGTAAAAGAATATGCGACTATTTTATAATTAACCTTAAAAAAAATTGTATGATTACAGAATTTTCGAAAGATGTACTCCAAAAGATGGATGTCGATGGCGACGGAAATAGAAAATACTATGTGTATGGTCTGCTCGATCCATCTACATTTCGCCCCTTTTATGTAGGTAAAGGGTGTGGCAACCGCGTGTTTAAACATGCAAAAAATGCGATAAAAATAAAAGACAATGAAGATGAAGCGTCGTTGAAAATAGCCACGATTCAGAGTATTATTGAAAAACACAAAGAAGTCATCACGCTTATCTATCGTTGGGGACTGACTGAAGATGAAGCGTTTCAAGTAGAATCGACACTGATAGATATTTTCCCTGAATTGACCAACATTCAAGAAGGGCACGATAGCGACCGTGGTTTTATAAGCACCGAAGATTTGCAGAATGCATTGAGTTGCGGTGTGTATGACGAGCCCTCGCAAGATTATGTCATTATCAAAACCTTACCAGAATTTGTTGAATCAAGAGGCAGTTTGTATGAGGCAACCCGTCGCTTTTGGCATGCGAAATTGGAGAAGGCGCAAGAGTATAAGTTTGTGCTTTCTGTTGTGAGGGGTGTTGTGCAAGAGGTGTTCGAAGTAGAAAGATGGTTTACATCTCCCACCAAACCGCCGCGTATAGAATTCGAAGGGACGCCAACAAAAAATGCAGAGATGCGTGCATTAATTGGGAAAATGATACCAGAAGATTATCGCAAGAAAGGCTTGGCAAGTCCGTTCCTTTACAAGAAACAATAATAGCGCGAGAGGGAATTCTTGGCATTCAAAATAGGCGTACCAATTAATCCTAGTTTTTTATTCTATTGAAAACATGAAAGCAGGTACTAAAACATTCCATTATTGAAAGCGATTAAGTCAATAGTAGAACAGGAAAAATTGTAAGGTTACAGAGGGCAAGCAGGATTGGCTTCCTGCTTGCTCACTATTGCACAAAAACATGTGTTTTAACGACCCCTTTATGGAGAATAAACAATGGGAAACGGCAAGATAGCGCATTTCAAGCACGAATTAGGCAAAGTATTCGATGACAATCTCCACACCAAACAGTGGCACAATATCGTCGATTATATCATCATCGGGCTAATTATTCTCTCCACACTGGAAGTCTTTCTCTCTACCTACGATAGCATCGTAGCACGCTACGGCATTTGGCTACATGTTGTGGACTACTTCACCACTATCGTCTTTACTATTGAGGTAACCCTGCGTATATGGGCAGCAGACGAGATATCGCCACGCTACAAAGGCTTTTTTGGGCGTGTACGCTACTGCTTCTCATTCTATGGATTGATAGATGTGCTCTCTACCTATCCCTTCTACCTTCATTTCTTTTTCCCAATACCCTATGTCGCTCTCAGAGCACTACGCATTGCCCGACTACTACGCATTTTCCGCTATGTCAAAGCATTCAGCATCCTTAGCCGTGCAATGCGTTCTAAGAAAGATGAAATGGCGGTCTCGTTGCAATTTCTCACCATTATCACCATCATTCTTTCATTCCTATTGTTTTTTGTGGAGCATGAAGCACAACCCAAAGTCTACGACAACGGTTGGACATCGGTGCTATGGGCTTTTGCGCAATATATCGGTGACCCAGGTAACTTCGCCGACACACCACCCGTCACAGTCTGTGGACGCATCATCGCCTGTATCATCGGTATACTCGGCATTGCTATTTTCGCCGTACCTACTGGTCTGATAGCCTCAGCCTTCACCGAGGTGATGGAGACGGATGAGAAGAAACAGAAAGTTTCTCACTGGGCAGAACGAATACACCTCGCCTTTGAGCGCAAACTCGATCGACCAACAGGCTACCAAATAGTGCCACGCTATGTCTCTGTGGTAGAAATACAAGCACGACTTGGGCTAAAGAATGACGAGATACTCGATGCCGTGGACGCCAGCGATGACCTGCGACTTATCAACCTTGCCGCCACTCGCCCCGCAGAAGAGCATCCCGAAGATCTATTGGCAGTGGAAAGTTTTATGTTAAACACCTCCTACGGGCAGTGCATCGACCGAGGCTCAAAACTTACCATTTTTTCACCAAGCAACATCACTGACCCCATCATTGGCTGGTGGGCTTACTACATAGCAGAAATAGGTGGCTTCAACTTCGTGAGTCGTGAATTGGGAGAAACGCGCCCCTACCGCTCGTTTTACACCTATAATCCCGACTCACCTGCACCCGAACAGGAACACTGCATGGCAGACATCAACCGACTTGCCAACACCTCCCATCATTGGATACTGACTGTCATGGCAGCATCAGGAAGTCAAGAGCCTGAATATCCAACACAGATGCATTTTACCTATGGAGCAAAAAAGGGGGACGAGACATACAACGACCCAAACATCACTATCCACGACACACAAACATTCGATGATTTTTATCGGGAGTTCTCCACACTACTCGAACAACAGTACGATTTCCATTGCGACTGCCAACGCTATCACAACAATGGTGCCTCCGCATTCTTTGCCCGCCATTTGGAACATCAGCCAAATGCTTTCTGTCTGCGTGCCGCATGGAGTGTCATTTGTTGGGATATGCGCGCCATACAAATAGCACAACAGTTAGCCATACTACTCAACAAACACATCAACCACTGCGGCAACCCAGAAAATTCCGAACTCAAAATCAAACGCATAGGATACCAAAATAACCACGATTAAAGTGTATTAATCACATTTGCACGCACCAACAAAAAGCCTTATTTTCGCAACATATTTATACAACTACACTCATGAAACAAATTATTCGTAAAGTATTCCTCAACGAACACATCATCTTGGCGGTGATTGTGTTGAATGCAGCCATTATTTTTGCTCAAGAAAGTGGCCTTAATTATTTAGCGTTAAGTATTGCCGATTTGGTTTGTACTATCATTTTTGTTATCGAAATGGTAGTGAAACATGTCGAATTTGGCTTTCGTGGCTATTGGCGTAGCGGCTGGAATAGACTTGATGGTGTTTTAGTCCTGCTGTCGCTTCCATCTATAGTGGTGTTTTTTATGCCAGCAGGAACCATCGGAAATATGTCTGTGATACTATCGTTGCGTTTGTTGCGTGTGTTACGCTTCTTCCGTGTAATACATGTATTCCCAAATTTCGGCGCAATTGCTAAAAATTTTGGTAAGGCCATGCGCGATAGTTATGGCATTTTTGCGGGATTTATTGTGCTAATTTTGGTAGTGGCTCTCATCTCTTGTGCATTGTTTAGCGAGTCTGCTCCCGAGTATTTTGCAACACCCATCGACAGTATCTATTCAATCTTTCGTATTTGTACAGGCGAAGGCTGGAATGAGATTCCTGATGCTATTGCCGAAAATTCTACCATCATTACCGCACGATGGGTGCGCCTGTATTTCAGTCTGTTGCTGGTAATTTGTAGCATCATTGGTTTGTCGTTGGTCAATTCTATTTTTGTCGATGCCATGGTGAGCGACAATAACGACGAACTCGAAAGGCAAGTTTCTGAACTAAACATCAAAATCGACAAATTGCTCGAGCAACAGAATATAAACGGCAAAGAAGAACATCACCAGTGGGTCTAAACGCGTGATCTGCAGCAGCAGTTGGAGGCAGGGTGAGCTGCGAACGGCATTGGGCGGCGAGTGTCAAAAATCAGGTTTTGTGTTTCGAGAAAGCGTCATCACTGTTTGAGCGAAGCGAGTTTGATGACGCCGAAACCAAAACCGCCAATTTTTGGCAACGCTCGCGC
>CAVKTI010000063.1:0-12270 GCA_963659365.1 Acutalibacteraceae bacterium
GCTTCTTCAAACATTTTCCTTAACTTCGCACAATAATTGCATTTGTTATTGGACAGTACCCCTCTGACTTTTTTTTGACAATTTTGTGCGATTTTTTCAAAAAAAATTTGGTGCAATCAATTTTTTGTGTATAAATTTGTTTTCAATTTGATACGCAAACGGCCGTTGCAACTTTTGAGCGCATTGTTTGCCGCTCAATTTACTGATAATCAAACTATTAACACAACAAAGTCCCACGGACGATTTTTGTTCGTAGGCGAAATTTTTAGGGCTTAAAACAACTGTTTATGGCAAAAAAATCGATTCTGACAGAAGAATTGAAGAAAAAATTTGGCTTCGACACCTTCAAAGGAAACCAAGAAGCCATTATACAAAATGTGCTCGACGGCAAAGACACCTTCGTGTTGATGCCCACGGGCGGCGGCAAATCGCTCTGCTACCAACTGCCGTCGCTGCTGCTCGAAGGCACAGCCATTGTCATATCGCCGCTCATCGCACTGATGAAAAACCAAGTCGATGCCATGCGCAACTTCAGCGAAGAGGACGGCGTGGCGCACTTTTTGAACTCGTCGCTCAACCGAGCCGCCATCGAAGAGGTGAAAGCCGACCTGCGAAGCGGCAAGACCAAACTGCTGTATGTGGCTCCCGAATCGCTCACCAAAGAGGAAAATGTGCAGTTTCTGCGCACCATAAAAATATCGTTCTACGCCGTCGATGAGGCACACTGCATATCGGAATGGGGACACGATTTTCGTCCCGAATATCGGCGTATTCGCCCGATAATCAACCAGATAGGCAACGCGCCAGTAATCGCACTCACCGCCACTGCCACGCCCAAAGTGCAGCACGATATTCAGAAAAACCTCGGCATGACCAACGCCACCGTTTTCAAATCGTCGTTCAACCGCCCGAACCTCTACTACGAAATACGCCCCAAAAACAAAGATGTGGACAAGGAGTTGGTGAAATTCATCAAATCGCAGTCGGGCAAATCGGGCATTGTTTACTGCTTGAGCCGCAAAAAAGTGGAAGAGATAGCCGAAGCCCTCGTGTTGAACGGCATTCCTGCACTGCCCTACCACGCTGGTATGGAATCGGGATTGCGCAGCGAAAATCAGGACAAATTTTTGATGGAAAAGGTCGATGTGATTGTAGCAACTATCGCTTTTGGCATGGGAATCGACAAACCCGATGTGCGCTATGTGGTGCACTACGATTTCCCGAAAAGCCTCGAAGGCTACTACCAAGAGACCGGGCGCGCTGGTCGCGACGGCGGCGAAGGACTTTGCATCGCCTTCTATTGCAACAAAGATTTGCAAAAACTCGAAAAATTTATGCAGGGCAAACCCGTGGCCGAACAGGAAATCGGACGCCAACTGCTGATAGAAACGGGCGCCTACGCCGAATCGAGCATCTGCCGCCGCAAAATGCTGCTCCACTACTTTGGCGAAGAGTACACCGAAGATAATTGCGGCAACTGCGACAACTGCTTGCACCCACGCAAACAGGTCGAAGCGCAAGAGTTGCTCTGCGCTGTGCTCGAAGCCATTGTGGCTGGCAAAGAGAAGTTCAAAGCCGAAACCATCATCGACCTGCTGGCAGGCAAAGAGACCGCCGAAATCAAGTCGTACCACTTGGAAGAACTCGACCTTTTCGGGGCTATCACTGGCGACGATGTGTCGCTGCTCAACGCCGTAACGCGCCAGGCCATGATTGCAGGCTTTATCGACAAAGAGATAGAAAACTACGGCGTGCTGCGCCTGACAGACGCGGGCAGAGAGTATCTGAACAACCCGAAATCGTTCACCATAACCAAAGACCACGACTACGCCACCGACCTGAACGACACACCGCAGCGTGGCGGAGCGGCGTGCGCCATGGATCCCACGCTATTCAGTATGCTGAAAGATTTGCGCAAAAAAATCTCGAAGCAGATGGAGTTGCCGCCGTTTGTCATTTTCCAAGATCCGTCGCTCGAGGCCATGGCCACCACCTACCCTATAACAATAGACGAGTTGCAAAACATTCCGGGCGTGGGTGTGGGCAAAGCCAAACGCTATGGGCAGGCTTTTGTCGATTTGATACGCAAACATGTCGAAGAGAACGAGATAGAGCGCCCCGAAGACCTGCGTGTGCGGAGCGTTGCCAACAAATCGCGCCTCAAAATCGAGATAATACAGGCCATCGACCGGCAAGTGGCACTCGACGATTTGGCCGAATCGAAAGGGCTCGACTTCGAAGATTTGCTCGACGAAGTGGACAGCATTGTCTATTCGGGCACCAAAATCAATATCGACTATTTTCTGAACGAAATAATGGACCCCGAGCGCATCGAAGAGGTGTTCGACTACTTCAAAAACGAGGCGCAAACCGACAATGTGGAGGAGGCACTGCGCAACTTGGGCGAAGACGAATACAGCGAACCCGAAGTGCGGCTCGTACGCATCAAATTCTTGTCGGAAATGGGCAACTAACCCGCTCCAGCAACACAACAACGGCCGCCAACATGGGCGGCGTAACACACTGTTTCAAAGGCAGATAGCACATCGTTGCACTTTTCGAGCGACGACTATTGCTTTTGTCGAAAAAAAAGTATATCTTTGCACGCTTCATATTGGCACGCTTTTTGTGGCTTTTGAAGCGTATTTTCCCATCGAAAAATCTACTAATTCATACAAAATTGAGACAGTTAAAAATCACCAAATCGATTACCAACCGCGAAAGTGCATCGCTCGACAAGTACCTGCAAGAGATTGGTCGCGAGCCGCTGATTTCGGTTGAAGAAGAGGTTGAACTGGCACAGCGCATTCGCAAGGGCGACCGCGCCGCACTCGACAAACTGACGCGCGCCAACCTGCGTTTTGTGGTGTCGGTGGCCAAGCAGTACCAAAACCAAGGTTTGAGTCTGCCCGACCTCATCAACGAAGGCAACTGTGGCTTGATAAAAGCCGCCGAAAAATTCGACGAAACGCGCGGTTTCAAATTCATCTCCTACGCTGTGTGGTGGATTCGGCAATCGATTTTGCAAGCGTTGGCCGAACAGTCGCGCATTGTGCGCCTGCCGCTCAACCAAGTGGGTTCGCTCAACAAGATAAACAAGGCACTGTCGCGCTTCGAGCAGGAGAACGAACGCCGCCCTTCGCCCGAAGAGTTGGCCGAAGAGTTGGACATTCCCATCGACAAGATAGCCGACACGCTGAAAGTTTCGGGGCGGCACATCTCGGTGGATGCGCCCTTTGTCGAAGGCGAGGACAACAGTCTGCTCGATGTGTTGGTAAACGACGACAGCCCTGTGGCCGACCACACGCTCATCGACGAATCGCTGCAAAAAGAGATTGACCGTGCGCTCGAAACGCTCACCCAGCGCGAAGCCGACATTATACGCATGTTTTTCGGCATCGGCTGCCAAGAGATGACGCTCGAAGAGATTGGTTCGAAATTCACGCTGACACGCGAGCGTGTGCGCCAGATTAAGGAGAAAGCCATTAGGCGGTTGCGCAACAACACCAAAAACAAACTTTTGAAGGGCTACTTGGGATAGTTTGCCGCAAAAGCATATTCGTGAGAGAGCACTTTGGGAGAAACGGTGCTCTTTCTTGTATCAAAATCGAGAGAAAAGAGAGAAAATTTGAGTAGTAACACACGCATATCGAATGCCGAACGGCTCGGCACCGACAGCATAGGCAAGTTGCTGACCGAATACGCCTTGCCAGCCATTATCGCCATGGCCTCGTCGAGCATCTACCACATTATCGACAGCATATTTGTGGGACACGGCGTGGGCGGCGCAGCCATTGCAGGCATGGCCATTACGATGCCGATAATGAACATCAGTTCGGCGTTTGGTGCTATGGTAGGCGTGGGCGCAGGAGCCACCATCTCGCTGCGGCTGGGCGAAGGCAACAAGATGGCCGCCGAAAAGACACTCGGCAATGCGGCACTGCTCAATGTAGTCATCGGATTGGTGGTGATGGTGCTGATGCTGCTGTTTCTCGACCCGATACTGATGCTTTTCAGCGGCGGTCGCGCCACAGAGGAAACCATCACCTACGCACGGCAGTTTATGCAGATAATTTTGGCGGGCAATGTCATCACGCACCTCTATTTGGGCATGAACGACATGATACGCGCCTCGGGCTATCCACGCAAATCGATGACCATAGTGCTGACCACCGTAGCGGTGAATTTGGTGCTTAATCCGCTGTTTATCTTCAAGTTTCATTGGGGCATACGCGGTTCGGCGGCAGCCACAGTCATTGCGCAATGTGTGGCGTTTGCCATTGCGCTGTCGCATTTGAGTTCGCGCAAAAACTACATACATTTCAGTCGCCGCTCGCTACATTTCGAGTGGAAAATCATCGGTGCCATCTTGTCGATAGGACTTGCGCCATTTCTGCTGAATCTTTGCGCATCGTTGGTAGCGGCGTTTGTGAATCACGCACTTCTGCAATATGGCGGCACTGGCGTGAACGATGCGGTGCGCAATCTGGACGGCCTCGGCGACATCTATGTGGGCAGTTACGGCATTGCCAACCGCGTTATTCTGCTTTTCATCATGATTGTGCAGGGTTTGGCGCAGGGCATGCAGCCCATTGTGGGTTACAACTACGGTGCCGAAAAATTCGGTCGTGTGCGGCGAACGCTCTTCATCACCATTGGTTGCGCTGTGGGCGTGGCGACGGTCGGTTTTGCGCTGTCGCAACTGATGCCCGAGAGAATTGCGCAACTCTTTGTCGATTCGGGCAAGGGCGGCAACGAACAAGCCATGATTACGGCCGCCACACAGGCTCTGCGCATCATTATGCTGATATTCCCACTGGTTGGTTTTCAGATAGTTACGGGCAATTTTTTCCAATACATCGGCAAAGCACCATTGGCGATATTCACCTCGCTCACACGACAGATGCTATTTTTGCTGCCACTACTCTACTTTGTGCCGCGCACCTTGGGTGCCTACGGCGTGTGGATTTCGTTCCCGATAGCCGACTGCGCCTCGATTTTACTCGCCGCCATACTGCTCGTTTGGCAGTTGCGCGACATGAAAAGGCGCGAATTAGTGAGAAGTGAGGAGTGAGGAGTGAATTTTTAGAACATAGAACATAGAGCATAGAACATAGACTTTTTTATTTGAAGATTTGAAAATTTGAAAATTTGAAAATTTGAAGATTGCGGCGTTGCAAATGCCGACAATTCTTAAATTCTGAAACTCTGAAACTCTGAAATAACAAAGGCCAAAAGGCTTTTCCCCCTTCGGGGGAAACGGGAAAGAGGGCGATGACCAAGACGATGACTATGACTTGTGCGCAACATGAAACTTTGAAACTTGAAACCTGAAACTCTTAAATTCTGAAATTTGAAATTTGAAATCTAACAATGACTCTCGACGAACGCTACCGAAAAATTCTCGCTTGGTTTCAAGAGAATATGCCCAATGCCGAGAGCGAACTGCACTACACCGATGCGTTTCAGTTGCTGGTGGCGGTGGTGCTTTCGGCGCAGTGCACCGACAAGCGTGTGAACATGACCACGCCCAAACTTTTTGCGCATTTTCCGACGGTCGAAGCCATGGCGCAAGCCCCAGTTGAGGCGATATTCGACGACATTCGCAGCATATCGTATCCCAACAGCAAAGCCGCCTATTTGTCGGGCATTGCCAAGAAACTGCAAAGCGATTTTGGCGGTCGAGTGCCTGCCGACATCGAACTGTTGCAAACGCTTCCGGGCGTTGGGCGCAAAACTGCCAATGTGGTGGCTTCGGTCGCTTTTGGGCAGCCGCACATGGCCGTCGATACGCATGTTTTTCGCATTTCGGAGCGGTTGGGACTGACCATAGGCAGCAAATCGCCACTGCAAACCGAACTTACGCTGACCAAA
This sequence comes from Acutalibacteraceae bacterium, assembly GCA_963659365.1. Classification (GTDB taxonomy): domain Bacteria; phylum Bacteroidota; class Bacteroidia; order Bacteroidales; family Paludibacteraceae; genus W0P28-013. Next base: position 5,875 of record CAVKTI010000063.1, read on the forward strand.
CACATTCCAGCCGAACTCATTCCACGGGCGCACCACTGGCTCATTCTGCACGGTCGCTATGTGTGCGTAGCGCGCAAACCCAAATGCCAAGAGTGCGGACTGCGCCCCTATTGTCGATATTTTAGTGAATTAGGAGTGAGGTGTTAGTAACAAGAAGAGATTTTAAGAGCATAGAATATAGAGCATAGACGATAATTTTTGACGATGACTATGACAACTTGAAACTTGAAACCTGAAACCTGAAATTCTGAAACTCTGAAATTTGAAATTCTGAAATTTGTCATTGCGGCTCTGCCGCATCACTGCTCACTACTCACTGCTAACTGCTCACTATTAAAAACTTTCGCGCTTTCAAACTAATTTTGTACCTTTGCGCCTCGAAATTAGACAATACTGCAAATTATGAACGAATTTCTTGCATCGATTACGCAAAACTCTGTTGCACAGACACTTATAATCTATTCGGCTATCATTACACTGGGTATGCTGATCGGCAAAATCCAAATAAAAGGTGTGTCGCTTGGCGTAACTTTTGTACTTTTTGTGGGCATTTTGGCTGGGCATCTCGGCTGCAACATCGACCCTGCGGTGCTGGATTTTCTCAAAAATTTTGGTCTGATTCTCTTCATCTTCACCATCGGTCTGCAAGTGGGACCTGGATTTTTTTCGTCGTTCAAAACAAGCGGTCTGAAAATGAACGGATTAGCCTGTTGCATGATACTGCTCGGCGTTGGCACAACGGTAGGTTTATCGTTCCTTTTTGCCAACTATGTCGATGCGCCAATGATGGTCGGCATTATGTCGGGCGCAGTAACTTCGACGCCTGGACTTGGTGCTGCGCAAGAGGCGTTGCAACAGTTGAGCGCAACGGGAGCAATCGAAGGCGAACTGCCGCCAATCAGTTTGGGTTACGCGGTGGCCTACCCGATGGGCGTGTTGGGCATAATTCTGACGATGATGCTGCTGCGTGTCATTTTCAGAGTCGATTTGAAAGCCGAAGAGAGCAACCTGCAACAGAAGCAAACTTCGCACGAAAAGCCTGATATTCTGACTTTTCGCATTACCAATTCCAATATCGACGGACTCACTTTGGCAGAATTGAAGCACAGTTTTGGGCATGAATTTGTGGCCACGCGCTTGTGCGCCAACGAGCAGGTGTCGATTCCGCACGCCGATACAGTGTTGCATACTGGCAATCTGATTTTGGTGGTAACGCGCCACGCCAACGCCAAATTGCTACAAAAATTATTGGGTGAACCCATTGATTATGAGTGGAAAGACGACGAATCGACCATGGTTTCGCGGCGCATTGTGGTTACGCGCGATAGCATCAACGGCAAAACAATTGGGCAACTGCATTTGCGCAGCGCCTTCAATGTGAATATCACGCGTGTGGGGCGTGCTGGCATCGACCTCTTGGCGCGTCCCGACTTGGTGCTTCAGGTGGGCGACCGCATGATGGTGGTGGGACCGCTCGAAAACATCAAAAAAGCGGAAGCCATGCTCGGCAATACGCTCAAACGCTTGAACAATCCGCACATTATCACCATTTTCTTGGGCATTTTGATGGGCATTCTGGTCGGCAGCATTCCCATCTATTTTCCGAATATGCCGATGCCTGTGCGCCTCGGATTAGCCGGCGGACCGCTCATTGTCGCCATTTTGCTGGGGCGTTTTGGCTACAAACTGAAACTGATTACCTACACCACGCAGTCGGCCAACTTGATGTTGCGCGAGATTGGCATTTGCCTCTTTTTGGCCAGCGTTGGTCTGGCATCGGGTGGGCGGTTTGTCGAAACGGTAGTGTCGCCCAACGGCCTGCTGTGGATTGGTTGCGGTGTGCTGATTACGATGATTCCGCCGCTCATCGTGGGCGTTGTAGCGCGTCTGATGAAATTCAACTTTTTTGCTATCTGCGGTCTGATTGCTGGTTCACACACCAACATTCCGCCGCTAGCCTACGCCAATTCGCTCACCGAAACCGACGAGCCCGCCGTGGCATACTCCACCGTCTATCCGCTCGCCACATTCCTGCGCATTCTGTCGGCGCAAATACTCATCTTGGCGATGGCGTAAAAATCATTGAATTATTGAATCACTCAATGGTCGAATTAGTCGGGGCGTGGCATGCTGCGCCTCTACTTTCGTACTTTCACACTTTTTTCTACTTTCAAACTTTTTTTGTACCTTTGCAGACCCTTAATCGGGGAAAATCGAAAAATCAATTTTTTTAACCAATCAATACGCTTTATGGACAACAAAAAACGCGTTTACCTGTTCGGCAACGGTAAGGCCGAAGGTAACGCCAAGATGCGCGAAGCACTTGGCGGCAAGGGTGCAAACCTTGCAGAAATGAACCTCATCGGCGTGCCAGTGCCGCCAGGATTCACCATCACCACCGACACCTGCAACGAGTACTATCAAGTGGGGCAAGAAAAAATTGTGGAACTGCTGCGCAACGATGTGCTGGCGGCGGTGAAACATGTCGAAACGCTGATGAACAGCAAATTCGGCGACGCTACCAACCCACTGCTCGTGTCGGTACGCTCGGGAGCACGCGCCTCGATGCCTGGCATGATGGACACCATTCTCAACCTCGGTTTGAACGACGAAGTGGCCGAAGGCATGACCAAAAAGACCAACAATCCGCACTTTGTTTACGACTCGTATCGCCGCTTTGTGCAGATGTATGGCGATGTGGTGCTCGGCATGAAACCTGTGAACAAAGAGGATATCGACCCGTTCGAGGCCATCATCGAAGAGGTGAAAAGCATTCGCAACATCAAACTCGACAAGGATCTGAATGTCGATGAACTGAAACTGCTGGTGGCTCGCTTCAAAACCGCTATCAAAGAGCAGACAGGCTGCGACTTTCCTACCGACCCGATGGAGCAACTTTGGGGTGCTATCTGCGCCGTGTTCCGCAGTTGGATGAACGAACGCGCCATTCTCTACCGCAAAATGGAAGGCATACCCGACGAATGGGGCACCGCCGTTTCGGTGATGGCAATGGTATTCGGCAACATGGGCGACACATCGGCTACGGGCGTCTGCTTCAGCCGCGATGCGGCCACTGGCGAAAACCTTTTCAATGGCGAATATCTGGTAAATGCACAGGGCGAAGATGTGGTGGCTGGCATACGCACACCGCAACAGATTACCGTCGAAGGTAGCCGCCGCTGGGCAAAACTGCAAGGCATCGGCGAAAGCGAACGCGCCGAAAAATTCCCATCGATGGAAGAGGCCATGCCCGAAATCTACAAAGAACTCGATTCGATTCAAGATAAACTCGAGAAACACTACCACGATATGCAGGACATGGAGTTCACCGTGCAAGAGGGCAAACTCTGGTTCTTGCAGACCCGCAACGGCAAACGCACTGGCACCGCTATGGTGAAAATTGCGATGGATCTCGTGCGCGAAGGCTTGATCGACGAAAAAACCGCACTGCTGCGCTGCGAACCGCAAAAACTCGACGAACTGCTGCACCCAGTGTTCGACAAAGATGCGCTGAAAAAAGCGAAAGTGCTGACACAAGGTCTGCCCGCCAGCCCAGGTGCTGCCTGCGGACAAATCGTGTTCCACGCCGACGACGCACAGGCTTGGCACAACGACGGACACCGTGTTATTATGGTGCGCATCGAAACATCGCCCGAAGATTTGGCTGGTATGTCGGCTGCCGAAGGCATTCTCACTGCACGCGGCGGCATGACCTCGCACGCGGCTGTTGTGGCACGCGGCATGGGCAAATGCTGTGTGTCGGGCGCAGGTGCCATCAATGTGAACTACAAAGCCAAAACCGTAACTATCGACGGATTGGTGCTGAAAGAGGGCGACTACATCTCGATTAACGGTTCTACGGGACAAGTTTATGCAGGTCAAGTGCCGACCAAAGCCGCCGAACTGAGTGGCGATTTCAAAGCACTGATGGATCTTTGCGACAAATACACCAAACTGCAAGTGCGTACCAATGCCGACACGCCACACGATGCACAAGTGGCACGCGCTTTCGGCGCAAAAGGTATCGGTTTGACGCGTACAGAGCACATGTTCTTCGACGATAAGAAAATCGTTGCTATGCGTGAAATGATTCTCGCCAAAGATGCCGCTGGTCGCGAAAAAGCGTTGGCCAAACTGCTGCCCTACCAAAAAGCCGACTTCAAAGGCATTCTCGAAGCGATGGACGGCTGCCCAGTGAACATTCGTCTGCTCGACCCGCCATTGCACGAGTTTGTTCCTCACGATTTGCAAGGACAAGAGATTATGGCGCGCGAAATGGGCGTACCTGTCGAAGAGATTCAGCAACGCGTGGCTTCGCTGGCCGAAAACAACCCGATGCTCGGACACCGTGGCTGCCGCTTGGGCATCACCTTCCCCGAAATCACCGCTATGCAAACACGCGCTATCTTGGGCGCAGCGTGCGAACTGAAAAAAGAGGGCAAAAACCCAATGCCAGAAATCATGGTGCCGCTCATTGGCATTCTCTACGAATTGAAACAGCAGAAAGAGGTTATTCTGAATGTGGCGAAAGAGGTGTTCAAAGAGGAAGGCATCGAAGTGGAATTTGAAATCGGTACGATGATCGAAACGCCACGCGCCGCACTCACTGCCGACCGCATTGCCACCGAAGCGCAATACTTCTCGTTTGGTACCAACGACCTCACGCAGATGACCTTCGGCTACAGCCGCGACGACATCGCCAGTTTCTTGCCCGTATATCTCGACAAGAAGATTCTGAAAGTCGATCCGTTCCAAGTGCTCGACCAGCACGGCGTGGGGCAACTCATCAAGATGGCTGTGGAGAAAGGCCGCGCCATTCGTCCCGACCTGCGCACAGGCATTTGCGGCGAACACGGCGGCGAACCGAGTTCCGTGAAGTTCTGCGCACGCGTGGGCATGAACTACGCCAGTTGCTCGCCATTCCGTGTGCCTATCGCACGCTTGGCCGCTGCACAAGCCGCCATCGAAGACGAGAAATAATCGGCTCACTTTCGATAGCCGACAAACGCAAAAGCAGAGGTTGCCTATAGGTAGCCTCTGTTTTTTGTTTTTGCTTACAAGTGTAAAATAGAATTCGCCTGACAAACTTATACAAGGCCGCTATTTTCGAGAAAAAAAGCAAAATCCCCAAATCTTGAGAAAATAGCAACATAACAAAAGAGAAGCGTTCCGCAACCAGTGCAGAACGCCTCTTTTTCGCTCAAACCGTCGGGACGACAACGGCCGCACATAAGCAAATCTGACCTATATGCTGCAAATTCAGCGACTTTCTGCCATAATTGCAACTTGTCCCGTAATAGGGCAATACTCGCCATTAAGGGATATCGAACCGCTGATAGTGGCGACTGTCGAAAAAGTTTTATCTTTAACCTTGCATGGCGAATATGCTATAGTAAGATCGAGCCTTACATAAGCGATAGTAATCGTTCCATTTTCATTAATGCTCCATGCAAAAGAGTCTGTAGTGTATTTATAGTCGGCAAAGCAAAGCGTGTTTTTGTTGGCCACCCAACCTCCCATTGGGTATGTACTGTCGAATTTTAAGCCAGTAGTACTTGCATTGTCTTTTTCTATGGTAAAAGTGCCTGTGGGTTTGAGATCTATGCTTTCGATTGGACAAGTAATTGTTTCATCGCCATTTGTTACCGAGAAGAAACCAACTTGCTGGTAAAAGTAGTGACCAACAATGGCGTCGCGAGCATCGGTTTCATCTTCTTTTTCGCAACTGGCGCACAGCAGGCATAGCGCGCCAAACAGGAATAGTGTTGTCTTTTTCATGTTATTTTTTCGGTTTTTGCCACATCTCCCCACTTGGCGAGTTTTGCAATAGGGTATAAAAAAAAACGCAGGAGAAAAGTATATCTCTCACGAGGCATCGCCAAACGCCACCAACGAAACACACACAATCACCCACTGTGTTGCGTGTGTTTACGCAACAAGTGGCGTCCAGATTGTTCTTCGTTGTTCTGAAAATTGGCGATTTTCGTGAGAAGAAAAACTTACGCTTTTTTTGTTATAGCCGCCTACGCTATTTCCAACGCTTTGGAGCGTGTCAGCTTTCGTCGGCAAAGATAGTACAAGTTTTGCAAAAAAGCAAATCACCCACACAATTTTGCCAAAAAAAATCTCCAACGGCAGAAATCAGAATTTCAAATTTCAAATTGGGTTGATTAGTTGTTGAGAAGTTGATGAGTGGTTAAAATGGTTATTGGGTTATTTGTTCATGGGATATATAGCGTCCATTTTAATCCCTACGAAACAGATCGCGTGTGTAAACTTTATTTTCGACATCGTCCAAGCAAGTGTTGTAACGGTTGGCTATGATGGCTTGGGAACGGGCTTTGAATTGCTCCAAGTCGTTCACTACCAACGAGCCGAAGAAAGTAGAGCCGTCGG
>CAVKTI010000064.1:0-12115 GCA_963659365.1 Acutalibacteraceae bacterium
ATGAGGATGTGTAGAAGCATACTATTGCCAAACACAAGGCGTATTTTATCCTTATCGCCAGCACCGTGATAAAAAGACAAATAGCGTTGTGTGGTGGAGACCAAGGCATTCGTAACGAATGACAACATCGCTACTACGCCACCTACAACACTATAAATACCATAGTCACTTTGCCCCAGTGCTGCCAATATCAGTCGCGTAGAGTACAACGACAGACATACATTTATTATGGTGCGTGTATATTGTGCTGCGGTGTTTACTATGATGCGTTGGGAGTTTGTCATTCGCGTGAGTTATTTGTTTTTGTTTGTCAGGGCTTGCTTTTGCTCGCTCTTAAGACGGCGTTCCACTTTCTTCACATCTTCTGCAGCAGGCAGTTGCTCGGGGGCGATGCCTCGTTCTAACAGCATTTTCCGCACAGCTAAATTGTTATCAATATGCTCCTGCTCTATTTTTGCTTGACCATACAAATCTTTTGTCTGCACATTTACCGAAGTCATCTCAGCCGCAAAATCTTTGGCTTTGATACTGATAGTAGGCAAGAAATCTGCAACTGGACGCGACTCGGGCATACTAAGGCGATGCTTGAGTTGCAATGTAGAAAGATGGAACAAGGCTTGGTCTCCTTTTGAGCGAATAACGGCAAAGCCTTGACTATCAATACCTCGTTCATAGAGTACCCCCGAAAGATGTTTCTCGGTTTCTTGTAACTTAGCACGCGCTTTCACACGCTCTGCTTCTAATATGCGTTGCTCTATCAGTTCAGCACGGCGTGTCTGTACGGCAAAATAACTTTGCGCAAAGGCAATCTGCGGTTTGCGAGGGTCGCCATTTTGTGCTACCAAATAGCATGCATAGCGAGTTAGAAGCACATCATCTATCTGTTTTTCAGCGCCTGAACCTATCTGCACCATTTTGCTGACGCCAGCAAAATGGTCAGTAAGTTGCTGACCAGCGTGTTTTTGAATATTGAGCGACAATTTCGGCTGAACGCCAGTCAGCGAGGTCTGCGACTGAATAATCTGTGCAGCAAGTGCATCGAGTTCTTCGCGGCGATACTCCAAAAGCGGTGGAACGCTCGTGCCAAAAAACTTGCGGGCGCATGTGGCATGAAAATCCTGCCGACCGTCGTCCAACGCTTTGTAGCAGTAAAGACACTTGTTCATAACTCCTCCGTTTCGATGGGAACAACACTGATGCTTCCGATGCACTCTTTGCAGCAGAGCAACAACAACGACATACGGTCGAGAATGCTGATGTCGGTGTTGCGTATGGCCACATCGAGCAGCCAACCTTCGGGGATTAGTCCGTCGAAAAATGGGAACAACACAGGACTTTTGTAGGCCTTTTTTTTGCAGCGGCATAGTCAGACTGATGGCGGTCGCCGACTCCGAAGCGAGATACTCCTTGTCGTATGCAAATGTGTATTCGCCGCCATTTTCGGTAAGCACGCCCGCCAACCGATTTTTTCTGAATATCTGGGCTTTTCTCATGGCAATTTCTGTTTCGATGTGGCAGTCAATGTGTAGTTAAAAAGGTCGAGCAGTTGGTTCACTTTGTCCATGCGCAGCGTGGGTTTTCCCTGCTCGAGATGGCGCACAAAATTTATGCCAACGCCCGATTTTAGAGCCAATTCCGCTTGCGTCAGCCCATACTCTTTGCGCAACTGTTTTACGGTTTGCGCCAACTGACCAATTTTTCGTTTTCCCATTTTGCAAACAAATTATATCCTTTCGAGTGCAAAAGTACAAAAAAAAATTAAGATTACACACTATCGCATATAAAATTGCGCAAATTTGTAAAAATTATATTCGTTCTGATGTTTTTTTTTAGCGCACTCCCCTACTTTCGTGGGGATTCTTGGTTCACGATTTTTATGTCGGCGGTGTTGAGGCGGGCGCGCAGCCAAGTTTCGAACTGGGCGTACTGTTTGCTCTGTTTACCACGCCAAGTGGCGTTCACCACAGGCACAGCGCGCTTGGTCTGTGTGCGTGTGTCGATCTCTTCGGCTTGGGCAAAGGTGAGCGAAAGCACATCGGGAAAAAGCACTTGCACCTCGCGCACCAGTTGTTCGGGCGTGATGACCGACTGATTTTGCAGCGAATCGATCTGTGCGTGCAGAGCGTCGATGGTGGCATCGCGAGCCGCCAACTGCTCCTCTTTGCGCTCCAAAATCTGCTGAATCATCTCCGACTGCGCATCAAGGTCGAGCGTGGCACCGCCCGTTTGGCGTATGGTCAGTTTGGCTTTCGACAGACCAAAATCGGCCAGCCTTTTGTGCAGATATTCCACCTGCTCGGGCGTGAGCGGCTGCCCCACAAGCGATATGGTGATGCTCTGCTCTTTGGCCGAATAGTTGCGTTTTGTGCCAACTATCTGCACATTTTCGCACGCTGGACTGCGCTCGATGTCGGCCACAAATTTTATGGCTTGACTGTCGAACGAGGCTTCGCGAATCACATTCACACCGATGAAAATGCTGGGAATGATGATGATGAGCGAAAAGACCAGAATGCTGCGGCGCACTTTGCGTTCGTGGGCAATATCGACAAATTTTTTGCGCGGAAATTTGAGGTAACGCACCATCAGAAATGTGGCGAGCGCAATGCAAAACGAGTTGATAAAAAAGAGGTAAAACGCGCCGAAAAAGTAAATCCATTGCCCCGTGCCAAGCCCATAACCAGCCGTGCAGAGCGGCGGCATCAGCGCAGTGGCGATGGCTACGCCAGCCACCACAGTGGTTTTCTCCTGCTTGCGCGACATGGCCACAATGCCCGCCAAACCGCCAAAAAAGGCAATTAACACATCGAAAGCCGTTGGTTTGGTGCGCGCCAGCAGTTCCGACTGCGCATCGCTCAACGGCGTGAGCAGAAAGTAGGTGGTCGAGGCTACCAAACTGATGGCCGCCATGGCTATCAAATTTCGTATCGACTTGCGTATCAGGTCGTTATCGCTGATTCCAACGCCCAAACCGATGCCCATAATCGGACTCATCAGCGGCGAAATGAGCATGGCACCAATTACCACGGCCGTGGAATTGACATTCAGCCCCACCGAAGCGATGACGATGGCAAAGACCAAAATCCAAATGTTCACGCCGCGAAACTCCACGCTGCGCCCGATATTGTCGATGGTGGCTTGTGCGTCGCAATCGGCAGCAATGTCGGCAATGCTTTTGAGGTATTGACACACATCGTGCCAAAATGTCTTCACTTTTTCGCGGAAAGTTGGTTGCTGTTGTTCCATATTTTTCGAGAATTTTGTGGTGATTCAGTCGGTGTGAAAAAGGTCGCTTGTGATGCCGTCGCTCACAAAAATGCCGTCGCGCGTTAGGCGCAAAAAGCCCTCTTCTATCGCCAATGTGCCGTTGTTGATATGTTTTTTGGCATTGCGCAGGCAATAGGCGCGCTCGTCGTCGTCAAGTTTCTGCAAATCAATGCCTTTGCGTGTGCGAAGAGATGTAAAAACAAACTCATTATACCTATCTTCGCAAGTCAATTTTTCGCTGCCAAAGTCGGGCGCACCGCTTTCGATGCCGCGCATATATTTTTCGGTGTCCGACACATTCCATCGACGCTCGTTGCCGTTGTACGAATGCGCCGCTGCGCCAACGCCCAAGTAAGGCACGCCGCTCCAATAGGCCGAGTTGTGGCGCGACTGAAATCTCGGCTGGCAAAAATTAGAAATTTCGTACTGTTCAAATTCCGCTCGCTCGAGTTCGCCGACGGCCGTTTTGAAGAGCGCAAGGCACAACTCCTCGTCGGCTTCGGCAATTTTCTGCTCGCACAAGAGCCGCACCAAAGGCGTGTCGCCCTCGTAGGTCAGGCTGTAGGCCGAAATGTGCTGCACGCCAAGCGCAATAGCGCGGTGCAGCGTGGCGGTCCATGTGGCGAGCGTTTGCGTGGGCAAGCCAAACATCACATCGATGCTGATGTTGCAAAAACCAGCCTTTTGCAGCGTGCGCACAGCGTTTTCGGCTTGCACAGCGGTGTGTCGGCGGCGGAGAAAGCGCAGTTCGTCGTCGTCGAAACTCTGAACGCCCACGCTCACGCGGTTGAACGGCAGTTGCGCCCACGCGGCAGCCTGCTCTGCCGTAACATCGTCGGGATTGCATTCGAGCGTGATTTCGGCATCGGGTTCGAGCGCAAAATTGGCATTTATTGTGCCGAAAATCGCCTCAAAATCAGCCACTTCCAAGAGCGACGGCGTGCCACCACCAAAATAGACAGTTGCGATGGATTCGCCGCCCAAATAGCGACTGCGCGCCCGCAATTCGCCGCACAATGCCGACACATAGCGCGTGCGTTGCGACAGGTCGGTGCCGCTGTGAAAAGCGCAGTAGATACAGCGCGTTTTGCAAAACGGTATGTGCAAATACAAGCCAGCCATTTCGCTGAAAAATGGGAATTATTATTGCCTCAAAACGAGTTTCACCACATTTTCGACATGGTGCGTGTGCGGAAACATATCGACAGGCTGCACCGCCTCGACGCGGTATTTGGCATCGAGCAACTGCAAATCGCGCGCTTGCGTGGCTGGATTACAACTGACATACACTATGCGACGCGGCGCAGCGTTGAGCAACACACGCACCACATCTTCGTGCATACCAGCACGCGGTGGGTCGGTAATTATCACATCGGGGCGACCGTGCTGCGCAATAAATGCGTCGGTAAGCACCGCTTTCATATCGCCCGCAAAAAAGAGCGTATTTTCGATATTGTTGATGGCCGAATTGGTCTTGGCATCTTCGATGGCTTCGGGCACATACTCGATACCGACCACCTTGCGCGCCCGACGACTGACAAAATTTGCGATGGTGCCTGTACCTGTGTAGAGGTCGTAAACTAACTCATTTCCAGTGAGTTCCGCAAAATCGCGCACCACTTTGTAGAGTTCGTACGCCTGCTCGCTGTTGGTTTGGTAAAACGATTTCGCACCGATTTTGAAGCGCAAGCCCTCCATCTCCTCGTATATGGCGTCGCGGCCTTTGAATAGGCAGATTTCTTGGTCGGTAATCGTGTCGTTGCACTTGCTGTTGATGACATAGAGCAGCGATGTGATTTGCGGAAACATCTCCGCCAAATGGCCGAACAGTGCCTCGCGTTCGGCACGGTCGTCGCGGAAAAAGACCAGCACCACCATCAGTTCGCCTGTCGATGTGGTGCGAATCGTCAGCGTGCGCAGAAAGCCAGTCTGGTTGCGCAAGTCGAAAAATTCGAGATGGTGCGCCAGCGCGTAGCGGCGAATTTCGTTGCGAATCTGGTTCGACACATCAATCTGCAACCAGCAGCGGTCGATGTCGAGCACTTTGTCGAACATATTTGGAATGTGAAATCCCACGCCGTTGCGCTCGATGTCGGTAGCCTCGCCAAGTTGCTCGGTGGTGAGCCAGCGGCGGTTCGAGAAGGTAAATTCCAACTTGTTGCGGTACTCGTAAATCTTTTTCGAGCCGATAATTGGCTGCACTTGCGGCAAGTCGATGTGCCCGAGGCGCGTGAGATTATCGACTACCTGCTGCTGTTTGTAGCGCAGTTGCTCGTCGTAGGGCAAAATCTGCCATTTGCAGCCGCCACAAATGCCATAATGCGCACATTTGGCTTCGCAGCGTTTGTCGGAAAGGTGGTGAAAATGCACCACGCGCCCTTCGGCGTAGTTTTTCTTTTTCTTGAAAATCTGAATATCGACTACATCGCCCGGCACGGCGTACTGGGTGAATACGACCATGTCGTCCACCTTGGCAAGTGCTTTGCCTTCGGCCGCCACATCGGCAATGGTTACCTGCTGCAACAGCGGCAGCGGTTTCTGTTTACGCGCCATATCTCTGTTTTTTGTTGTGCAAAGATACGGATTTTAATTCAGATGTGAGCCGATTATCGCTTCAGAGTGATGACCGTGATTTCCGATGGGCAGTTGATGCGAAACGGCGCAGTGCAGCCCACGCCTTGGTTCACATAGAGCGATTGACCGCTCTCGCAGTACCAGCCTGCCGATTCGCGAAACATCAGGCTTGAGAGTGCGCAACCAAACAGGCGCACCTGGCCTGCGTGCGTGTGTCCGCTCAACATAAGCGGAATGGCGGTCTGCCCCACTATTTCGGTGCGCCACTGCGTTGGGTCGTGCGACAGCAGCACACAAAAGCCGTCCGTTCCTGCCAACGCTTTGCCCAAATCGCCATTGTGAATAGTGCGAAAGCCCTGCCCAGCACACGACGCATTGTCCACCCCAACGATATGAATGGTTTCGCCGTGGCGTTCGATACTGATATTGGCGTTGCGCAGCAGTTGCCAACCCAATTTTTCGCGTTCAAAGTTGGTCAGTTTTTCCACTTCGTGTTCGCGCTCGTTTTCCGATAGTTGTGCGTAAATCAGAAAATCGTGATTACCCAGCACGCTGACCACGCCATCGGTTGCACGCAGTTGGCGCAACATATCGGCATACGGTGCGGCTTCGGCAACGCCCATCGTTACAAGGTCGCCCGTGAAACAGACAAGGTCGGGCTGCTGCGCGTTGATGCTGTCGATAATGCGCTGCAACGCCGCTGGGCGGTCGTCGAAAGTTGATAGATGTAAGTCGCTGATTTGCACTATCTTATACCCATCGAAAGCGGGCGGAAGATTGGGATTGGCATATTCGGTTTGGTTCACCCACACACGAAAACGCCCCCACACAAAGCCGTATGCCATTGCCAGCAGCACAGCAGCCACCAGCCCAAGCGCACTCCAACCGAAAGGCGCATAATGCGGCATCGGCAGTTTGAAAATGGCAGCCACAAGCAGCCACACGCCCCAAACAATGTGCGGAACGAGGCAGACCAGCACGCACGCCATCACCGCCGTTATCAGCAACATTGCAATCGCTATCATCGTTGCAAGTTTGAGATAATTCGCTGATTTTCAGTTATTTTTTGCGCTTTTTGGCGCACCAAACGATTGGCACGACTATTGCCGCAGCCAGCACGATGAACGGCCACAACTGCACCAGCCAGAGCAAAAACAGAACGAACCACTGCCCTCCTGTTTTGAAGGCATTTACAATCTGCGAGCCGCTCTCACGAACATTCACATTTTGCAGTTCGAAAAAGTCGATGTCGCAACGGCTGTAAGACACTTGGCGGTCGAGGTAGCGCAGTTGCCGCTCGGTCGATTCAATTTCGGAGCGCAGTTGGTTCATCTCGCGCTCTATCGACAGCATATCGTTCACGCCTGTGGCTTTTGCCAACAGCGTTTTGTAGCGTTTTTCGAGTTCGCGTTTGTTTTCGAGGCGCGTCGTCAGGTCGATATAGTTGGTGGTAACATCTTCTTGCGACACACTTTTGCTCTCGATACGCATGGCACCGCTTTCGACCACGGCCATAAATGTGTCGAGCCGCTCGGCTGGCACGTGCGCCGTGATGTGGCAACTTTTGCGGTCGGTTTCGCTGCTCGTATTTTCATCGTCGATGAGGCCTGCAAACTGGCTCACGCACCCTTCGATGTAAGTTTTTGTGGCTTCCACATCGTTGGTCTGAAAGGTGATTTCGGCAGTGCGCGTCAGTTTTTGTGCAATATCGGTCGAACTGGCGTTTGCTGGAGCGGTAGCGTAGAGTGCCATTTTGCCTCGGCGTGGCGAAATGTCGGCGGTCATCAAATCGGCGCCGGCCAAATCCATGCCGTCGTTGGTGGTGGCGGTGCAGGCTGCCAACAAGAGCGAAACCGCCGCTGCTGCGAATAGTTTGTAGTTTTTCATAATTGTTTGTTTTTGTTGCGACAAAGATACCTTTTTTTCTTTTTCGGTGCAAAAATCGTTCCAAACGCCGCCGATATTTCTTTTTCTGCGCAAATATGGCTACTTTTGCAGTCGATGAACGACGCTACCCGACAGTTTGTTTTTGCTCACCAGCGCGACGATGTGCGTGCGTTGGCGCTGCACGGTGCGCCCAACGGCGTGGATTTGCGCTATGCGTTGCAGCAGATAGCCGCGCGGCAGATTTTGTCCGACAAAGTGCCGAGTTGGGCGCGCTGCCCCGAGGTGGAGTTTCCGCCACATTTGTCGGTCGAACAGTGTTCGTCGGAGGCGGCGGCACGCTACAAAAGCGGACTTTTGTCGGGGCATTCGCTGGTCGATTTGACGGGCGGACTTGGTGTCGATTGCCACTTTTTGGCGCAGCGTTTTGCGCAAACCGACTATGTGGAGCGCGAACCGAATCTTGCGGCGTTGGCGGCGCAGAATTTTGCCGTTTTGGGCGATAAAATCGCTGTGCATCAGGCCGATTGCGAAGACTTTTTGCCAACAATGCCGCCAGTCGATGCCATCTATCTCGACCCTGCGCGGCGCGATGTGGCTGGGCGCAAAACCGTTGCGCTGGCCGACTGCACGCCCAATGTGGCAGCCTTGCAAGATTTGCTGCTCGAAAAGGCGCAGCAGGTGTTGATAAAACTGTCGCCGATGCTCGATATTGCGCTGCTCGTGCGTGAACTGCGCTGCGTGAAGGCGGTTCACATTGTGGCGGTCGGCAACGAATGCAAAGAGATGTTGGCGTTGATGGAGCGCAATTTTGTGGGTGAACCGACAATTTTTGCCGTAAATTTGCCTGATAATGAGGCGTTTGCGTTCCATCTGTCGGACGAAAAACAGGCGGCGTGCCTTTGGGCAGATTGTCTGCAACGCTATCTGTACGAGCCGAACGCTGCTCTGCTCAAAGCGGGCGCATTTCGCAGTGTGGCAGTGCGCTACAATCTGCGTAAATTGCACATTAACAGTCACTTATACACTTCTGATGAATTGCTGCCAAACTTTCCCGGACGGCAGTTCGAGGTTGTTGGCGCGGCATCATTCAACAAGAAAATCGGCAAAACGCTCTTGGCCGATGTGGCGAAAGCCAATTTGACGGTGCGCAATTTTCCACTGTCGGTGGCCGACCTGCGCAAGAAACTGCGCCTCACCGAAGGCGGCGACATCTATCTGTTTGCCACTACCCTCGCCGACGGACAGCGCGTGATTGTGCGTTGCCGAAAGGCGTAGGCTACGCCTCGCACAGATGTTCGAAGATGAAAAACAGTCCCAGCGCAATGAACAGCGCGCCCACGCCCCAACGAAACCATTTACCAATGTGCCGCACACGGTCATAGAAACGGCTGATGCTGTCGTAACTGAACGCCAAAATCCACGCAATGACCAGCACAGGCAACGCCACGATGATGGCAAAAAAGACGATGTGCCAAACGGAGATATTCGGTTGCGCCACCATGCCAAAGAAGAGTGCGGCGTTGGTTGGACAGAACGCCAGCGACAGCACCGCTCCAAGCAGCAGCGACCCGACAGCGTTGGGTTTGACGCGGCTTTCGACCTTGCCCGACAGTGCGCTACTTTTGAACGCAGGCAAAAATTCGGCGGCGAACATCAGCACGCCCATCAGCACAAGAAACGGCGCAAGCATCAACTCGCCATACTCCGAAAAAAAGTCCTGAATGTGCAGAATATCGGCACCGCCACGCAGGAGCAACATCAACGCTGCGCCCAAAATACCGAACGCCAGCGTGCGACCGAGCGTGTACCACAACCCATTGAAAAAGACGCGTTTAGGGCTGTTCAAATCGCGGCTCACATAGCCGATGGCGGCGATATTGGTGAGAATGGCGCATGGGTCGATGGCAAACACCAACGCCAGCAAAAAAGTAACCCACCACGGCGAGGCGGAAGAAAAGTTGGTAAGTATGTCCATTTCAAATTTGGGTTGATGAGTTGATGAGTTGATGAGTTGATTGGTTGATTGGTCAATAAGTTTCTAAGTTTCTAAGTTTCTCGTGCTTCGCACTGTTTCTATGTTTATTTGTTGAACTGTTGAAGCGTTGAATTGTTTATTTGGGAATTTGGAAAATTATTATTCATTTTTCATTGTTAATTATTCATTTTCTTGGCAGTAGCCCCCTTTCCCGTTTCCCCCGATAGGGGGAAATGCCTTCGGTTTAATTAAGAATTTTGAAATTAGAATTATGAATTTTTGCGTCCAACACCACCCAATTTGATTAGATAATTGGAAATTAAGAAATTGGGTAATTAAAAAGTCTATGCTCTATCTTCTATGCTCTTAAAATCTTTCTTGCGACTTGCGACTATTTAAGTATCAACTTTTTTGCTTGTTCGAGGTTGAGGTTTTTGCCGATGGACACCACTTTTTCGTCGATGACGATGGTGGGCATGCGCCACACTTTGTAGCCGAGAATGGTTTTTACATCGGTTATTGCCTGCACCTCGATGCCGCCAATTTCGGCCGCGGCTGCACGCACGGCTTCGAGCGTGGCCTTGCAGCCCGAACAATCCGTTTCAAGTAGAACTTTTATGGTCATTTTTTTGTTGTTGAATCGTTTAATCGTTGAACTGTTGATTTGTGGATTTGGTGATTTGGTGATTTGGTTATCCAACCCCTCCGCTTCGCTCGTCCCCTTGGGAAGGGGACAGGTTCGCGCCCAAAGTTCGTACCGTCCTCTCCCCTTTTCAAGGGGAGTACCTGCCGAATGGCAGGGGTAGGGTTGGAACATATATCCCAAAAGCCTATAATTATTTGCGCACAGGGCGAACGGAATGTCCATAGAAGCGGTAGAAGTGGTCTCTGCTCACACGGCCCGAGCGGAAGTACGCATACCACGCGCTGTACGGACTGTCCGTGTTGAGCGAACTCGACCAGTAGTCGCCGTAGTAGCCCGCGTCGTCCAAGCAGTCGTAGTAGCGACAGCCCGCCGCAGGGAGAAAAATGGTGTTGCCGTTCTTACCTGTTACCCAATAACCTGCTACACCAGTGGTTTGGTAACTATCGGTCCATTTCCATTCGCAGTTTTCGCGTAGTTCTGTCCATTCACCATCGGTTGGCATACGCCATGCACTGCCCCAATTAGCAGTAGCAGCATCATCAGCGGCTTCGAGCGTAGTCTTACCATCGGAAGTATTGTACTTGGTTAATTTGACATAATTGACATCATAATTGTAAGTGTCATATTTGTAGGTATCCCAATCGTAATCGTCTTTTGTGGTGGTTTCGCCCCAAGCGTAGTAGTTACCGTACTCTTCGGGCTTGCTTGCGCCAACATTGCAGGTAGCCCATTTCACACTCAAACCCAAATCGACTGCCTCTTTGGTGTCGTTTTTAGGGTCGTTATTATTTAAGCCATCTTTCGGCTCGTTCTTTTCGCAGGCGGCAAAAATTAGTGCGGTACAGAATAAGGCAGCAAAAAAATTGATTTTCTTCATAATAAAATGACATTAAAAAGTGAATAAATAAAATTGGTTGATCAGTTGATTGGTTGATTAGTTGATTAGTTTATTTGTGGATTTGGTGAGTTGGTTATTTGTTTAATCGTTGAACTGTTGAAGCGTTTCGGACGCACTCGGTGCGTCCCTACAATTTGAAATTCTGAATTTTTGCGATAAGCGAGAGCAGAGTCAAACTCGTTTGAACTATGCCGAGCGGAGCAAAAATCAAATAAAATTTGAAATTGCGGCTTCGCCGCATCATTCCTCACTCCTAATTCCTAACTCCTAATTTATTAAAAAAGTCTGCAAACGGTGGCATCGGTGATGTGTTGCAAATCCGCTGGGGCGATTTCGACTTGAAGGCCACGCATGCCTGCACTGACGAAAATCGTTGGAAAATCGGTACAACTCTCGTGCAGGAATGTGGGGAAATGCTTTTTCATGCCGATGGGCGAGCAACCGCCACGAATGTAACCCGTGAGTCCGAGCAGGTCTTTCACAGGAATGAGGTCGCAACTTTTGTTGCCCGAAAGTTTGGCGGCCAGTTTCAAATCGACCTCCTTGTTGCCGGGAACGACGCAGACAAAATGGCCGTTGCGATCGCCTTTCAGCACCAGCGTTTTGAACACGCGCTCGATGGGTTCGCCCAGTTGGTCGGCCACATGCTGCGCACCCAACTCCACCTCGCCGGGGTCGTATGCAATCAGGCGATAGGCGATTTTGTGCGCATCGAGCAACCGCGCCACATTGGTCTTTTTGATGTTGCCGTTCATGTTGTCAATCGATTTTGCTGAACGAAACGCCCTCGAACGCCATCTGTTCGAGCCGCGCCGCCAACTGCTCTTCGTGCGACTGGCGGACAGCCACCGTAAGTTCACATTCGGCA
>CAVKTI010000065.1:0-11948 GCA_963659365.1 Acutalibacteraceae bacterium
GTATCGCCTCAACAACAGACCACGAAAAAAACTCAACTATCTATCACCAAAACAATTTTTTTTCCGAACTTTGCAAAAAATCCGTTGCATTTAGGGGTTGAATTTGCCGGTTGAAAATGGCTATTTTGTAGTTTGCAAAAAAAGTGTTATATTTGCAGATACAATGAATGCAATTTTTGGCGATAGTAGTACAGTGCAGAAGACGGCGTTTGGTACGCCTCTAAATTCTACGCGCAACTCGCTGAATATCAGCATTTTAGCCCCCCCCCCTCGCGGATATATACACCTTTTTGCAGCATAAGTATCGGGCATTTTGCTCGGCTTGTAGCCAGCACTTTCGGACGAAAATTCATTCGGCCGTTGTTGTTGTGTGGGCTATTTTTGCGTAGGCAGAAAGTTACTTTGTTGCACAAGGTTAGTCGGCAAACCCTTAAAACACCCTATACAATATGAACAGATCAGTACTTCTTTTGATGGCACTTTGCGTGTCGGTGATGGTGTCGGCTGAGGTGTACAAATATCAGGCGACATCGCTCTCCAGCAAATCTTTTAACGAGTATGGCGGCTATTGGTCGAAATGGTCGGAATGGGAAGATTGTAACATTTTGGTTGTACTCAATTCAAGCGCAGAGCGAATCAATATCTACAGTAGCGTCACGCAAGAGTACGATATTTATGATGTTCTTGATATGTCGTACGATGATGACGGCGGGAAAACAACAACATTCAAGTGTATTGATGCCAATGGTTTACGCTGCGATGTGCGTCTTCGTGTTCAAAGCGATGGACAGGTACAGTTGTATGTGGATTATAGCGATTTTATGTTTGTGTACAATATCGAATCTAAATAAAAATAGACTATTATGCGTTGCAACAATTGCGGTTGGGAAAATCCCAACACCAACACAAAGTGTGAAAAATGTGGGGCAATCCTACAAAACGAGAATCTAAAAGGCGGCGAAAATGCACCTTTGGCGGACAGTCCGCTGAACAAAACCCGAATGGAGGCGGAAGCGTTTCCCGATTTGGGCGTACAGCCAGCGGTTACACCCAAGCGCGACGAAGTGCGCATGGAGCCGCTGCGCCCCAAAGTCGCTGCCGAGCCACAAGCCGTGGCCGCCGACGCCTATCGTGGAACGGTGAATCCGTGGATTCAGGTAACTCCAAAGAGCCAATGCAGCCTAACACCAGTGGCGCAAACTGGCGACGAAGCAGCACCTGCTCCTATCGTATTCAAAGGGGAGCAGCACACGCTCAATCGAGCCAATTTGGACGCGGAGAATCCGACCATCACCTCGCAGGTACAGGCCGAACTGACCTGCCAAGATGGCAAGTGGTACATTCAAGACCGTAGCGCACAAGGCACTACATTCATTCATGTGGCCGAGCGTATGGCACTTTACGATGGCGACATCATTCTCATGGGCAACCGCCAGTTTATCTTTCATTCCGACAGATAATCTATGGTCGAACGCTGCGATTTTCGTATCGGTGAGGCCATTGGTGGAAAATACACCGTGCGTGGCACATTGGGCGAGGGGGCTTTTGGCAAAGTGTTCCGCGTTACCAACAGCGTAGGTAGCACCTATGCGCTGAAACTGCTGAAACTGTGGGAGGTGTCGCCAGACATTCGCCAGCAACTCTCCGACCGTTTCGAGATGGAGTACCAAACGGGGCGCATCGACAGCCCCTACTTGGTGCACTCTATCGACCACGGTTTTGCGCAGGGCAACCCATACATCATCATGGAGTTTTGTCCCAATGGCGACCTTACGCAGTGTGGGCGCAATGCCGATTGGATTACTATTGCCCGTCAGGTGCTGCTGGGACTTAAAGCCCTGCACGCACACGGCAAAGTGCACCGCGACCTGAAACCAGAGAATGTGCTGATAAAACAAGACGGCACGGCGGTGCTTACCGACTTTGGCATTTCGGGCGACCGCAACAAGCGCATGACCGAGCGCAACATTGTGGGCAAACCTATGCAGATATTCGGCACTTACGCCTATATGCCGCCCGAGCAGGTGCAGCCCAAGCGGGGCGAAGCAACAGTGCTCCCCACCACCGACATATTTTCGTTTGGCGTGATGATGTATCAACTGCTCACAGGAAAATTGCCCTTTGGCACGCTCAATACCGAAGCCGATTTGGCACTCTATATCAAGCGTGCTGGTGAAGGCGATTGGCATCGCAGTCCGTTGTCGCTCTCGGCGTATGGCACCACATTTCTGCCTATCATAGAAGGGTGTCTGCGCCCCGATTTCAAACAGCGACTGCAATCGACAGATGCAGTTTTGCAGATGTTGCCCGCTTCGAAACCGATGGTTGCTGACAATTCCGTGCCAGCAACGCCAGCGCATATTGTTGGCTATCGTTTGCGCATTATGCAGGGCGAAGAGTACGGCAAAATCTACAACCTCACTGCGCTGCACAGCCGCACACTGACGATGGGGCGCGAGAGCGGATCGGTACAAAACACGCTCCCGATAGTAGAGGCACAAAGCCGCTACATCTCGCGCAAACACTGCACACTGAACTACGACCCAGCGGCAAAATGTTGGCAGATATACGACGGACAACAAGATGCCACCGCCGCAAACGGCTGGAAATGCTCGCTGAACGGCACATTTGTCAATTCCACCGAGGTAGGCCCGTTTGGCTACTGGCTGCGTGTGGGCGACATCATCTCGATAGGCGACACCAAACTACGCATGGAGGCGTATTAAAAAACTGAATACAACAATAACACAAACTTATGCAACTGACCGAAGGAACACTATTTCACGACCGCTATACGCTTGTTCGCCTGATTGGGCGCGGCGGTTTTAGCGAAGTCTGGCTTGCAACGGACAAATATACGGGGCTCGAACTTGCGCTCAAAGTATATGCGCCCAATGGCGGAACGGACGACACAAGCATTGCAATTTTTTCGGACGAGATACGCAGAGTGTACAATTTGAGTCACCCAAATCTGCTCAAACCGCAACATTTTGCCGTGTGCGAAGGTATGCCCTACATCGTGATGCCGTATTGCGCCAATGGCTCTGTAGTAAAGCAAATCGGAAAGATGAGCGAGGCGGAAATATGGACTCTGCTGCACGATGTGGCCACAGGGTTGGCCTATCTCCATGAGCAACACATTGTGCATCAAGATATTAAGCCCGATAATATCTTGCAAGCCGCCGATGGGCACTATCTTATTACCGATTTTGGTATCTCGGCACGCACTCGCACCACGCTCACCAAGACACAAGCCATAAGCGACACAAGTGCTGGCACTTCCGCCTACATGGCGCCCGAGCGGTTCGGTTCCAAGCCTGCGCCGACTTTTGCGAGCGACATTTGGGCATTGGGAGCAACCCTGTTCGAACTGATAGAGGGTTATGTGCCGTTTGGCGATGGCGCGCTTCCTGCTGGGTTGCTGCAGAAAAATGGTGCAGAAATACCAGAAATAAAAGCGCAAATTTCTGACACACTAAAATGCACCGTACGCCAAATGCTCGCTCTCGATGCAAGAAGGAGGCCAACTGCTAAATCACTTGCAAATGGAGAAGAAGTGTTTGTAACTAACAAATCCACTGATAGCCGCAAATCGAGGTCTTTTTCCTTTAGTGATTTTCTTGATATTTTAGGTGGTTTATTCTGTTTTTTGATTCCTTTTATAGGCTTAATACTTAGTATTTTGTTGGCGATAATTGATATTATTAATTCTGTTCGCTATCGTTACATTTATGATATCTATTGTATTCAGTATATTATCCAATTTGGTGGACTACTACTCTTCTTGGGTGGAAAATATCTTTGGGCCAAGGAAAGCTGTTTAGAGGGTGCTAAATGTTGGTTCAATTGGTGCTACAAATGGGCAGACAGCAGATGGGGAAGTATCTTTATTGGTGGCTGGAGTCTCATCTTGATTGCACTTATGATTACCTCTTTAGTTTTTATTATCAGGATATCAGGATATTAGAATAAAAAAACAAACAAAAATCAATTTACTTTTTCAATCAATTCCATTAAATCAAATTGTATGAATACTATCACCATCGGGCGCAGCCTCGACAACACTATCCCCATCAGTGCGCAGTACCCTACTGTGAGCGGACATCACATAACCATTGCACAAACCAATGGACAACTCTATCTGCAAGACCATAGCACCAACGGCTCGTATGTGAATGGAAAATTTGTCCACAATCAACAAGTTGCTATTCGTCCCAACGATACTATTATGCTCGGGCGTGAATATCGGTTGGATATGGTAACCGTGTTGCGTGCATTACAGAATAGAACGCCTATACTTGTTGAGTGCAAAACATCGCCTTGGCAGTCCCAACCGCAAGCAGAGTACACAGAGCCGAACAATCTGAACTCTTTCAACTGGGGCGCATTTTTGTTGAACTGGATATGGGGCATCGGTAACGGCGTGTGGTGGGGCTTACTCTGTCTTATTCCATACATTGGTTTTGTTGTCGCCATTGTGTTGGGTGTTAAAGGCAATCGCTCGGCATGGGCAAAATTCGATGGCACTGCCAAAGAGTTTGAATGCAAACAAGCCGCATGGAGCAAATGGGGATGGATAATCATCGGACTCTCTTTTGTAATCGGTATTATATTGGGAATAATGAAAATCTAATATAACTAAAAAAAACACAATTATGGCACAACCAACAGCGTACAAACGCACACTTAGCGGCTCGGTAGGAGCAGGCATCGGCTCGATATTCAATGCTGGTGGCAAAAACTACTACATTCTCGAACACAAGGTATCGTCGAAATACCACCATGCGGGCGAGGCACAAGAGATTATTGTCGATCAAATAGAAATTGGGCGCGACTCGAAGTGCCAAGTGCAGTTCGACGAGTCGTTTGCCACGGTCAGCCGCCGCCACGCCGCCATTGTGCGCGATGGCGACAACTGGAAACTGGTGCAACTGAGCCAGACCAACAAGACATTTCTGAACGGACACGCCATCGCCAACGAGTGGTATCTGCAAAATGGCGACGAAATTCAACTCTCGGTGAATGGACCGAAACTCGGGTTCATCGTTCCACAGGGGGCAAAAGCCAAGACGGGCAGCATTGCCCTCTCGCGCCGCTTGAGCCTCTTCCGCCAGCAGGCACTGAAACCCTACAAAACAGCAATGGCCGCTATGGCTGCCGTCATCGTGCTGCTCATTGGGGGCGGTGTATGGGGCGGCATATACTTCCATGGCGAAAATGTGCGCTTAACAGCAAAAGGGGAACTTACCCGACACCAATTAGACTCAATACAGCAGGAAAGCGAGCGGCAGAACGCAGAGCATATTGCGCAGATGAGCAAACTCGAAACGGATTTGGCAAGGTCGAAACGGCAGTTGAACGATTTGAAAAAGAGCCTCGAACAGTTGCCATCGCAAGAGGCGGGGGCTACCGTTGTACCTTCGGTAAAAACAGTCAGCACAGGGCAAACCAACCTCGATGCGTGTATGCCGTATGTCTATTTTGTCCTCATGCGCAAACTCGAGATAACCTATGGCGGCGAAACAATAGTAATCGAAAATATCGGTAGTGGCACAGGTTTCCTGCTCAACGATGGGCGGTTTATCACTGCGCGCCATGTGGTGCAACCGTGGATGTTCCCATCGGGCGAAGACGACACTCAGATGATTGCCATCAACGCAGTTGCCCACAATGGTGGCTCTGTAAAACTCTATCTCGATGTCTATTCACCAACGGGCGACAGAATGACATTTGTTTCGACAGATGCACGCGTCGATACCTCGTCGGACAAAGAGATTCGGCTCGAAGATGACACCCGCTTGGTAGTACCAGAGGACGGTTCGAAAGATTGGGCGTCGTTTCGCACAAACAAAAGAGGCGGACTCGCGTGCAACAACACACTATCGAACGAGTTGAGCGTAAATGCTGACCTGAAGATATTGGGCTATCCGTTGGGATATGGAGCAAATTCGCCTACCGACATTCAGCCAATTTATTCGCAGGCAGTGGTTGCCAAAAAGGGCTTGGACAGAGGGCGTATTCTTACCACAGCCACCACATTCGAGCATGGCAACTCGGGTGGACCTGTGTTTGCCACACTCAACAACGGCGAGATGTATGTAGTCGGAATAGCGTCGGCTATCTCAGGGCGTTCCACAGGTTTTGTAGTACCAATTTCGGCAGTAAAATAGAACACTTATGGCACAAAATAAAATTCATTTCACACTGGCGGCACGCTGCGAGGCGGCAGGTCGCGACAACAACGAGGACAACTACCAAGTCATCTCCGACATTGCGGCAGATAGGTACGATTTTACGGCGAACGCCGAACTCACGCTGGGCGACAAAGGCACGCTGCTCGTGGTCTGCGACGGCATGGGTGGCATGAACGCTGGCGAGGTGGCATCGGCCATTGCGGTCAAGACCGTCAAAGAGGCGTTTGCTGCCGAGCGTATCACCGACGAGGTACTCGCCCAACCCGAGAAGTTTATCGTTCAAGCCATTCAGGCAGCCGATGCTGCCATCAAGGAGGAGGGCAAGCGCAATCCCGACACCGAAGGCATGGGCAGCACCATTGTGCTGGCGTGGCTGCTGCGCGGCAAGGCGTATATAGGCTGGTGCGGCGACTCGCGCGCCTACCGCTACAACGCCGTTTCGGGCTTGGAGCGCCTCTCGCACGACCATAGTTATGTGCAAGAACTGGTCGATGCGGGCAGTATCACCGAGGAGTTGGCGTTTTTCCACCCGAACAACAACATCATCACCCGCAGTTTGGGCGACACGCGCGGCACAGCCAAACCCGACACCAAAGTGTTCGACATTCAGCAGGGCGACCTCTATTTGCTCTGCTCCGATGGGCTATGCGGCTGCCTGCAAGACGCACAGATTCAGTCGGTTATCGAGCAGCACCACGCCACAGTGGCAGAGTGCCGCGACGCACTCTGGCAGGCGGACGAGGCCGCAGGTTGGCACGACAATGTAACAACCGTGCTGGCGCAAATCACCAACGGCGGCGTAGCTGCGAAACCAAAACCAAAAACCAATGACATCAGTCGCTCGAAAGAGATTCTCCTCGCACAAAACCGACGCCTCAAACGCCTATTGATAGGCGGCGGTGCTGGCATAGTGGCGGTGTTGCTGGTGGCAGCGTTGCTAAAAAACAATGGCGGCGAACAAGAACCTGCCTCCCAGCCAAACGACTCTTGCGCCGTAGAACAACCCATTGATAGTGCAGAATTACAACCAAAAGAAATTGAGAGCGAAGTGGATTCCGCTATACCTAAAGACACCACTACTCCGCCGAAATCAGAACAAAAAAAGGAACAATCTGCTAACAAACCCACCACTGGCAAACCTGATAAGTCAGGAAAAGAGCCACCAGTGGACAACTTAACGCAACAAATGAAGAATTTACAATCTGCCGAAGAATTGAAAAAACAGGAGCAAGAAGAACAAGCAAAGAGAGCGAAAGCAGAGCGGGAACAGATAGACAATGGAGGAGGCCTACAAACCGCTTCTGATTCTACTAAAACGAAACTTGCACAAGGACCAGACACAACCAAAACAAACAACTAACCTATGCAACTCCAACAGAACACTCTTTTCGATAACCGCTACACGCTCCGCACGCTGATTGGGCGCGGTGGTTTCAGCGAGGTGTGGCTTGCTCACGACACATGGACCGACCTCGACATTGCCATCAAAGTATATGCGCCCGGGCAGGGCATGGACACCAACGGCTTGCAGATTTTCAGCAAAGAACTGGCGTGCGTGTTCAACCTCAACCACCCCAATCTGCTCAAACCGACCCATGTGGGGCAGTGGCTGAATATGCCCTACCTGATTATGGAATACTGCCCCAAAGGCGCACTCAACAAGCAGGTGGGCAAACTCACCGAGCAGGAAATTTGGAAAGTGCTGCACGATGTGGCCGCAGGCTTGGCCTACTTGCACAGCAAGGAGATAGTGCACCAAGACATCAAGCCCGACAACATTCTGCGCGACGATACTGGCGACTACCGCATAACCGACTTTGGCATCTCTACCAAGGCACGCACCACACTGCGCCGCAGCATTGGTGGTGCTTCGGTGTCGGGCGGCACTACCGCCTATATGGCTCCCGAGCGTTTCTCGGCCAACCCAGCCCCCACCAAGGCGAGCGATGTCTGGTCGTTAGGCGCTATGGTATATGAACTCATTACGGGCGATGTGCCATTCGGTGAAATAGGTGGCGGACTGCAAAAAAACGGTGCCGAAATTCCCACCATAGAACCAATAATAGGCACTATCTCGCCCACGCTGACGCATGTCGTTCGCCAAATGCTTGCGCCCAATGCTTGGGACCGCCCAACGGCCGAAACCCTTGCCACATGGGCTGCCAACCCAGCAGTTCTGCACTTTTCGGGCGCAGCCGATGCGCCAAAAACAGCCACCGACCGCCCCACCACACCTCTATCGGTAGAGCGCGACACTGTGATTTTCGAACAGCACACCCCACACACCACACCGCACACACCTACACCGCCCAAAAAGAGTTCCAAAGCTTGGATTTGGTTTTTGGTACTGTTGATAGCACTAATCGGTGGAATTGCTGGAATAACGAAATACAATGAATATGTAGCACGCCAACGAAATGCCACCACTGGCACTGAAAACGGTCATGAATGGGTCGATTTGGGGTTGAGTGTGAAATGGGCTACCTATAATGTTGGTGCTACCAGCCCCGAAGAATATGGTAACTACTACGCTTGGGGCGAAACTGAGCAAAAAGACCAAGAGGGGGGGAAGGAAACCTACAAATATGGCACATCAAGCAATTATATCAAATACAATGAAACAGATATAAAAACCACGCTCGAAGCCATCGACGATGCTGCGACCGTAAACTGGGGTGACGGTTGGCGTATGCCTACCGCTGCAGAGTGGAAAGAACTGTGCGAATACTGCACTTTGACAGACACAACAAAAAATGGCGTGAAAGGCTGCGAAGTAAAGAGCAAATTCAATGGTAACTCCATTTTTTTCCCTGCGGCGGGCGTGTACGAAAATGGAGAGAGAGAAATGGAGAACAACATCGGAGTCTACTGGTCGAGTTCGCTCAATAATCTATGTAGTAGATATGCGAAATTTGTTTTCTTTACCCTTGAGGCTGACGACTCTGTTGTGTCGTATGTTAGCGGAGGACGCTTTCGCCTGGTAGACAACCGCCGCTACTTTGCCATGTCGGTGCGCGCAGTGTACGATGCTAGCCCTAAATATGCCAACAAAGATTGCGATGCTGCCATTGCCGAAGGCAAGCAAAAATACGGCGCTGGCGATTACCAAGCAGCCCTAGAACGGTTTGAGTCTGTCCAAAACAAATGTGGTAATAACTATAGTGGGGTTCAATCGTGGATAAACAAGTGTAAAAAAGCATTGAATCCCACTACTGGCACACACAATGGTCACAAATGGGTTGATCTTGACTTGCCCAGCGGTACTAAATGGGCGACCTGCAATGTGGGTGCAACCAGCCGCGAAAAGTACGGCAACTACTACGCTTGGGGCGAAACCACCACAAAAAACGGCTACTCGTGGGGTACCTACAAATACGGCTATTACAATTACAATTACAATTACGATTATTTTGAATATAAATTGACCAAGTACATCGCCACAGATGGTAAAACCACGCTCGAAGCCACCGATGATGCTGCGACCGTAAACTGGGGCGGTTCGTGGCGTATGCCTACCGCTGCAGAGTGGGAAGAATTGAGCGACTACTGCACTTGGATTGAGAGAACTATAAATGGTGTAGAAGGCTACGAAATTATAGCCACCAACGGCAACTCCATTTTTCTCCCTGGCCCCTACAACTCTGATGTGTACGGCTACTGGTCGAGTTCGCTCGACACGGACAAACTAGACAACGCACAGTGCTGTTTTTTCTTCCCTATCGACTTACGCCTTCCGAGTGATGTCCGTTGCGAGAAAAAAGGCGTTCGCCCCGTGTTAGGAGAACCACCAGCAGAAGAAGTAGTAGTAGAAGAAGTAGTAGCAGTAGCAGAATAAGTTGTTGCTGATAAAAAACGGAAAGAAATATGGCAGTGTATAAGTATTATGCTCCTCGAAAGTACAATATAGAGGCTTTGAGAAATGAATACTTTTGGTTCTCAAAGCGTATGTATCAAAATGACCCTTTTGATATGTATGTAGAGATTATTGACCGATTCTCTAAATTCAAACAGTGCCTTATTGATTTGGGGTATGACCACGATAAATACACTGAATTAGTAAATAAATTTGCTACCTGTAGTTTCGCAAAAAGCGGGACAAATAAACACTTGTGGGCACTTTATGCAGATTCCTACCGAGGTTGGTGCTTGGAATTTGAGGAAACAGATAAAATGGTAATAGGAACATTCGACAAGCGTCTATATGGGATGACCTATATAGGTGAAATGCCCGACTTAAACAACTTTGAAACACATATTCCTCATTATGACAATCCATCTGAATGTACTCCTATAAATGGGTTGCTATGTGATATAAAAAATAAGGGCGGTGAACGATTGTTTCACTATCTGCTCTGTATAAAAGAAAAAAATACTTGGGAAATCGAAGAAGAAAAGAGAATGATACTAAGTCGGACATTTTTATTGGCAAATTGCATCTCTGAAAATGCGGCTGGTTATAAAGTGTCTTGGGCTCCGAATATATTGAGACGAATTATTGTAGGTCATAATATCAGTAAACGAAAGTTACACTCTTTGCAACGAATAGCGCACGACAAAGGTATCGAACTTTGGCGAACAAAAATAGGCGATCCAACAACCTTTTCTATCGAGATAGAAAGATTTTTTTGAGATAAAAAAATAGTGTTCTTTGATATATTGTCAGACAAAGTGCTGCGGCACTCACCGTTTCGACTTGTGTATGGAATCTGATTGACATTTCGATAAAAAAGCGGTCGTCCTGTGTTAGTAGAATAATCTAGAATAGAGTTCTTTTTGCTATTTCTCCTATATTCAAGATAGTATGTTTTTTCTAGTGATAAAAACATATAATTATGGGTCATCGAACTATACAAAGACGTTTTTTTTTAGAAAATTATATTGTAACATTTCTTTTTTGAATTAAACATTGCGATGAAAGGAAAAACAATTTTATATGGTAATGGTTTGAATCTTCTTGCTAGGGGTGCTCCTAAATGGGATAATTTGCTTACACAAATTGATAGCACTTGGCATACCTCCACTAATTTACAGTGTATTGCTTCGCCCAATACCATTCAGTACGACCAATTAGAACTAATTTCGTCTATGCCATCACTTCAATTGATAAAGAATTTGTGTGACGCAATATGTGGACCGTGGAATAACCAAGTGTACGAACATTTAAGTTCTATACCCAATGTGAATTACATAACGACAAATTATGATCTAACTTTAGAAGAATATTTTAATGCTAGACTTGTCAGAAAGGAGCGTAAGTATAATATATGTTCGTACTATACGCATATGGAAGATATTCAGTCTAAAAATAAAGAGTTGTATAACTTTGGAAATATATGGCATATCCATGGTGATATTAGGCGTCCAAAATCTATCATATTAGGTTATGATCACTATTGTAAGCAAATAACCAAAATTCGAGAATATATTCCAACATACTACTCAAAAATACGAAATCATGGTCAATTGACAAGTACAGATAGAAAATGGAAAGGAGAATCTTGGATTGATTTATTCTTTAATGACAATGTTTATATTTTAGGATTGGGATTAGGATTTGCAGAGTTAGATTTATGGTGGATTTTAGACTTATGGGCGCGCTGTAAAAAGGCGAAATCTGTATTCAATAAGATTATCTATTTGGATGCTATCTGCGGCTCAAAATCTTCATGTAAATCGGCTCACCCGACAAATCTAGGGGGGAGTTTTTGTTTTTGAGATAAAAGTCCTACCTTTGTTGCATGAATAATCAAGGAC